>JAPLSZ010000219.1 GCA_026398385.1 Kiritimatiellota bacterium
CCGGAACGAGATGACGAATCCGCATCTGCTGGCCTGGCTGAACCGGCTGTCGTACATCCTCTGGCTGCTCGCCCGGCGGGCGGCGCCTGCGGCGCGGCCGGCGGGGAACAAAAGAACCGCGGACAAGCGCAGCAGGAATTCCGGATCATGAATTGGGATGCGTTGCGCGCCGCAGGCTGTGCCGTGCGGAGGCCTGCGCCACTGGCCGACTACACCACCTTCCGCCTCGGCGGGCCCTGCCCGGCGCTCGTCGCCTGCGCCACGCCGGAGCAACTGACGCTGGCCCTCGGCGAGTTGCAGACGGCCGGGCAGGACGTGGTGCTGATCGGCGGCGGCTCTAATCTGCTGGTCTCCGATCAGGGCCTGCCGCAGGTCGTGATCCGCTACGCCAGCGACCAGCCGCAGATCCGGCGGGCCGGCGACGGCGTGGAGGTCAGCGGCAGCACCGGGCTCGACGATCTGGCGGCCTGGACCGTCGCGGAAGGGTTGGATGGCCTGGTCTATGCCAGCGGCATACCCGGGACCGTCGGCGGCGCGGTGGCCGGCAACGCCGGGGCTTTCGGCCGGCAGATCGGCGACGTGGTCGAAACGGTGGCGTTGCTGGACCAGGCCGGGCTCCTGCGGACGGCGGCGGCCGGTGATTTGCGGTTCGGCTATCGTTGCTCGCGGCTCCAAACCTCCGGCGAGATCGTCGCGTCGCTCCGGTTGCGACTGACCCCCGGGGACCGGGCCGCCCTGCGACAGCAGCGGGCGGAATTCCTGGATCTGCGCCGGCGCAAACATCCGGACTGGCGTGTGTTGCCCACTGCCGGCAGCTTCTTCAAAAACATCGCTCCCACGTCCGCCGCGGGGCGCCGGCAGGCGGCGGGCTGGCTGCTGGAGCAGGCCGGCGCGCAGGCCTTGCGCGTCCGCGGCGCGCGCCCTTTCGAGAAGCACGCCAACATCATTGTGCGGGACGGCGACTGCACGGCGCAGGACGTCTTCGACCTGGCGCAACAGATGGCCGCGGCCGTGCAGCAGAAGTTCGGATTGGCGCTGGAGCGGGAAGTCCGCCTGCTCGGCCGGTTCGGGTGAACGGCCCACCCCCGTGGCCGGCAGCAGGCGGAGCTTTAATCGCGGATCACAACGCTTGCGCGGATGACAGCGGAGGCGGGCCCAGCAGGCTGCAGCGGGCGGATTAAGATTAAGATTAGGATTAAGATTACGATGATGATGATTTACGAACTCACAGGCTGACGGGCTTCAGGGTTTGCGTGGCCGTGGTG
Source organism: Kiritimatiellota bacterium (assembly GCA_026398385.1). GTDB lineage: Bacteria > Verrucomicrobiota > Kiritimatiellia > CAIQIC01 > CAIQIC01 > CAIQIC01. The sequence continues at coordinate 1,266 of JAPLSZ010000219.1, forward strand.
ATGGTCCAGGCGTCCGCCAGCGGCAGGCGCTTGAGTTCGTGGCCCCGGCCCCAGGTGTCGCTGTAGAGCACCTCGCCGATTTTAGTGTTATACCCGATGAGCAAGCGCAGGTGCCCGCCGCCCGCCTGGAGGGTCAACCCCGGTTCCTCGACTTTACCCAGGATTACATCCCAGATCACGGGGATGCCGGCCTCGATCTGCTTGATCAATTCGGTCTTGAACTGGTTCATGTCGGTCGTCCGCTTGATCCGCGCCTTGCGGAGCAGTTCGGCATCCATCAGATGGTAAAGGGCGTTGACGTCCAGCATGTGTTGGTCCACGTTCAGCTTGGGCTGTTTGGCCAGCGTGCACAGGTGGTTGTAATCCACGATCAAGCGCTGAAAATCATGGATCTTCATTTCCTGCAGGGTGCTCACGCGCAGGTTGTTCCGGACGGCGATGCGTTTCAGGGCTTCGCGCAGGCTCTGCCCGCTGGTGCCGCCGCCGGCTGTCGTGCCGGCGATCTGGGCGACCTGGTGCTGATCGAATTCCAGCCCGTAATAGCGCATGACCCGCTCCGTCACGGCGGCGGCGCAATAGCCCTTCGGACCCTGGTCCACCATCGGAACGTCCGCCAGGTACACATCGCCATTCGCCTCGCGCCGGAGATGCGCGCGCAAATCCTTGATCAGCTTGGCGTGCGCGGCCGACAGGTTGACGACCGGCGGCGGGGCGCGGGCGGCGGGGCGCGCGGCGGCGGCGGACAGCAGCCGCAGCCGGATGAATTCGGCGCGGAACTCCACGAGCCGTCCGTTCTCAATATGCGGACGCGTGACGCTCCACTCCAGTTCCAGCCGGTGCGGCGGCTTGGTCCAGCCCGCGCGCTGGATCTTCGTCCGCGCCGGTCCCAGCACCTCCGGCAGCGGCCGGTTTGTGACGCCGCTCCATTGCGTCAGGGCTTGCTGCACCTTGGCCAGCAGCGCGTCAAAACTCTTGGCGGGCAGATCGCCGGCGTCGCCGCGGTTGTAGAGCGAGCAGGTGATTTGACTGAGCCGGTTGCTCTCGCAGCGGGCCAGCGCCTCCCAGACCTTCAGCCCGGCAAACTCCAGGTTGGCGTGAGCTGCGCGCGCGGTTTCCTGCTGGGCTTGCCAGCGGAAACCAAAGTGCCGCGCCGCGCTCATGAACGCCTCCGGCGACTGGTCCCAGAACTCCGTCTGCTCCAGCAGCTTTTCCAGCGGCACTTGTTCGTCGCCCTGCTGCGGGCCCGCCGCCGTCAGCAGCAGGCCCGCCACGGCGCCGGTCAGCCACCACCCCGCCCGCCGCATGAAAACAGTCATCGCCGTCTCCCGCAGATCGGAATTACAATTTAGGATGCATGTTTTACCTGCAGCCCGGCCGCGACTTAGCGAATGAACGGGCGGATCAGCCGCCAGTAGCCGCCGAGCACGGCGCTGAGGCACCTTCCGGCCAGCCGCAGCGCCGGACGGGTCTGCAGGGCCCCGGGCAGTTCCAGCGCGCCGCCGCTGAGCGTGTGGCTGTCGGGCACGCATTTGCGCCGGAAAACCGCCCGCCGCTGCGCGCGCACGGCCGGGATGGACCGCGTCGCGTCCCAGCATCCCATCAGAAACGCGCCGCCCTGCCCCTGGAGCAGGAAAACCAAGCCGGCGCAGAACTGATACAGCAGAATGCCGGGCAGGGCAAGCAGGAAGGTCCGGGCGTCGTAATACTTCATCAGAAACAGCCAGCGGTTGCGGACTTGCAGGCGCACCCAGCGCGAACTGCGGCCGTCGGCCATATGCCAGCAGACCGCCTGGCTGACGGCGTAGCAGGGCCGGCCGCAGATGGTCAGGCGGTAGGTCAGGTCGCCGTCCTCCCAGCCGAAATACAGCGTCTCGTCAAAAGGCCCGAGGTCCAGTGCGGCCGCACGGTCAAAGAGCGTCGCGCCGGCGGAGACGGTGGCCACGACGAACGGCTGGTCGTGTACCGCGCGGTTGACGACGACCTCGCCGGCATAGTGCAGGCGGGCGCCGTTGTATTGAATGCGGTCGGGCTGGGCGTGAAAGCGGATCTGCCCGGTGACCGCGCCAGCCTCGGGATGCGCCACGCAGACCGCGGCCAGCCGCGCGGCGTAGTCCGGCGCCAGCACGACGTCGTTGTCCATGAGCAGGACGAGGTCCGTCGCGGCCTGGCGCAGCGCGGCGTTGCGCGCGGGATTGGGCCCGTGATTCTCCACCAGCGCGATGATCCGTACGCGGCCGGGGAAACGCCGGCGGACCAGTTCGAGGGAGCCATCCGTGGAGGCGTTGTTGACCAGCAGCACTTCCTGCACGTGCACATCCTGCTGGCCGAGGACGGATTCGATGACGGGCACCAGCGAAGGCGCGCCGTTGTAGTTGATGATGCCGAAAGTAATGCTGCGCATGGCTGATCCGGATCAGGGTCTGACGCCGGCCGGCGCCGGCTGGATGTCCAACGTCGCCGGGAGCGTGACGCGACGGCGTTGGCTGGGCCAGTTGCTTTGCAGCGGCAGCCGGTCCTTCCAGCGGTAGCTGCCGCAGCACAGCGCCAGCGAGACCGGGTGCCGGCCGGGCGGCAGCCCCGGCGGCAGTTTCACCGTCCAGGTCGCGGTCTCCTTCCAGGCATCGCCGCCCGCCGGCAGGGGCGCATTGCGCGCCTCGGCCCGGTTGCTGAACAGCCAGCCCAGCGTATGCTGTTCGGCCCCGATGAGCAAACCGACCTGGAAGGCTTCCCGGCGCATGCCGGCGGGCAGTCGCCAGTAGAACTGGGCGGTCATGGGCCGGCCGGGCGCGAGCGGGCCCTCCGGCAGATGCAAGCCGAGCAACTCAGCGCCGTTGGAAAACCGGACAGCCGGCGTGGTGGCGTGGCGGAGCAGTTCCGGGATGGTGACCAGCCGGTAGCCCCGCCGCTTGAGCTCCGGCACCAGCAGCGCGACGGCCTGCACGCTCGCCACCCGGTGCGGACCGTCGTTGGTTTCCATGCCGTCATGCAGCAGGTAGATGACGCCCGGCGCGGTCTGGTCGAGCAGTAATTGGACCAGTTGCTCCGGGGTGTGGGGGTTCCAGTCATGCGCTTCCGCGGACCAGCCGCCGACCACCAGGCCCTCCGTGCGGCAGATGTCGAAGAATCCGGGGCCGTAGAGGCCATAGGGGGGCCGGGCCAGCAGCGGCTTCACGCCGGTCAGTTTCTCGAGCAGTTCATCCGTCTTGCGCAACTGCTGCCGGATTTCGTCGGGCGCAAGCCGATCATACCGCGGATGCTCCCAGGAATGGTTGCCGATGGCATGCCCGGCCTGCGCCATGCGGCGGACGATGTCCGGATGCCGCTCGGCGTTGGCCCCGATGAGAAAGAAGGTCGCCGGCGCCTTTTCCTTATCCAGCACGTCCAGCAACGCCGGCGTGCAGGGATCGTTGGGGCCGTCGTCAAACGACAAGGCCACCAGCTTCTCGGCCACCGGGACGTAGTAGGCCAGGGAGCCCGGCGGGACGGTGAAGGGTCGGAGCGGCGGCTGGCAACCGCAGAGCCCGAGCACGGCCGCCGCCACCCCGCCGACGTTGAAGCACCGCCGCGCGCCAACGCGGCGCAGCACCGGTAATTTGTCTCTGTTCAAAGCTCCCCTCCGTTGCTAAGTTGCTTCCGGCCCGCGGGCGGGTTCGACATGAAAAAAGCCCTCATCAACATTCTCAAGCTGGCGGTCATCGCCTTGTGCTTCGGCCTCATCGCCAGCAAAATCAACCTCCGGGACATCGGGAACCAGCTGGCTGGCGTTTCCCTGCCCCTGGTGGGCGTCGCCGGACTGACCATTCTGCTCGAGCCGGTGGTGATGGCCTTCAAGTGGAATATACTGCTGCGTGAAAAAGGAATCAATCTCGGCGTGCGGCGTCTTATCCGGATTATCTTTTCCAGCAATTTCCTCAGCGTCACCCTGCCGACGAGCCTCGGCGCGGACGCGCTGCGCCTGCTGATGGTGAAAGGCGCGCAGCAGAGCCTGGCCCACGCCGCCGGCGCGCTGATGGCCGACCGCCTGCTGGGCGCCCTGGCGATTGTCACCTTGTCGCTGGTCGGGGTGGTACTGGTGGGCCGCCAGACGCTGGATCCCCGTTCGCTGCTTTCGATCCTGACGGTCGCGTTGCTGGTGCTGGCCATCGCCGGCGTCTTAATTTCTCGTCTGCCGGTGCGCTGGGTGCCCCGGCTGCGCCGGTGGGCCGTCCGGCGGGCGGGCGACCGGCCGCCCGCCGCCGGGCTCCCCTGGCTGCTCAAGGCGGTGGACCAGGCGGAGGCGATGCACGAGTCGCTGCGTTCCTTCGGCGCCCATCGCGCCCGGCTGGCGCAGGTGTTTCTGCTGAACTTCTCCGCCCAGGGTCTGCGCGTGCTCCAGATCGGGCTCTTGTTCCAGGCGGTGCATCACCCGGTGCCGTGGACCCAGGCCGCCGCGTTCGTGCCGATGATCGTCCTGATGGCTATGCTGCCCATTTCCTACTTCGGCCTCGGTGTCAAAGAAAACGCCTTTTTCTATTTCTTCGGCCGCGCCGGCGTGCCCAATCCAGTCAGTTTTTCCGTGTCGGTGATCACCTACCCGCTGATCGTCGTCGCCATGCTGCCGGGCGCGCTGTTCGTGCTGTGCGATGTCTGGCGGCGGCCCGCCGCGGCGCCCCCGCCAGCCAACCCGTCCAACCCCTGACCCGTCTGTGCCAGCCAATCATCTGCCGCGCACAGTTCCAAATATGTCCCGGCACCGCATCCCAGCGGGCCGGGAGGAGCAAACCAGGCCGGCCGGCCCCCCCTCAGAACATCGGCCGGCGGGGCCGATGGCGTGGTAAACGATCCGCTCACGCGATGCGACGTTCGCACAGGGCGAAGAAGGCACAACCTGTCTCCACAGTCTGACCGGCGGAGCGAAAGGGGTAATGGGCCAAGTGACAGCACTCGTTATACACGCAAGTGACAGCATTTGTTATACAGTGATGGAAAAAAACAATCGCTTCTGAGGGCAGCCATGAATCAAAAATCTGACCTGTGCGGAACGCCGTCGGGCGATGGTCCTGGCA
>JAPLSZ010000238.1 GCA_026398385.1 Kiritimatiellota bacterium
AGCCGCCGCCCGGCCGGCCGTTGTGTCCGTAGTATTGGTCACAGCAGTGTTTGCCGTCATATTCACTGCCGCCGAGAATACCGCGCTCGATGAACAGCAGATCGCTGAAGTTCAACCGCGGGTCGGTCAAGGCCATGCTCCGCAGTAGGGCTTTCCCCGCCGGGCCGCCGAGGGTTTCCAGCACCGCGTCCGCGGTGGTTTCGAATTTCGCATCCGCCCAATCCGCAAAATCCCAGTTGATCCCGTTGCCGCCGTCATTCACCGCCAGCATCACGGCCGGCGCTCCGGTCAGGTCAACGGAGCATGTTTGCGGAGGCTGGCCGGCCTTCATGAGGCCGCTTTTCCACAGCACCTTGCCGTTGGCGTGGACGAGGAATTCCAAGCAGGCGCTCGGATCCTTGTCTGCGTCGTCCACGCCGACGGTGGCGGAAAACCGGAGGACCGCGCCCTTCAGGTTGACCAGCAGGCGGCTGACGGCATGGGTGCCGAACCCGCGTTCAAACTTCCTGCCGCCCAGCGTGAGCGGACCTCCACCCACGGCCTTGTTTTTCTGCGGCGTGCCCGAGCCTTGCGAGGCATTGGCCAGGTTCAGTTCGTCGAGCCAGACGGTCTTGGTGGCGACGGGGCTCTTCCTATCGTCTGCGGTGGCCGGCGACGCCAGGGAAAGCGCGCAGAGTGCGCATGCAAGCCAGGTTACAATCAATCGATTTTTCTTCATGGGAGTCTCCGGCGAGTGGTTTTCATTATTTTGCGCTGAGGATGCCGGACATGACGTAGATCGGCAGCGGCGTCTTGTCGGTGGCCTCGTTCCAGGGCCAGCCCACCTGAGGGGGCAGCGAGCTGATCCAACCGCACAGCGGGGCGCCGGCGCTGGTGTCCGTAAGCCAGGCGTTGCCAAAGAATTTCCAACCGCCGGGAACCAGCAGCGACCAATCGTTACTGGCATCGCCCGTGCTGCTCGTGCCGGTCCAAACGAAGTAACGGTCGCCGCCCTGGCCGGGAGGGCAGGTGCCGAGTTCGGTCATGTCGATCGGGTTTTGGATGGTGCCGTCCCAGAGGTCGGCGTTGTTGTTAGCCACGATGGCGCCCGCCAGATTGTAGATGGGCGCCCCGGCGCCGTCGGCGGCTGGGTCGGTTTTGGTGTTGCTCTTGGCGCTGACGGCAGGGCTGCTGGCGGGTCTAACGGAGACCACCGCCTGCCAGGTGGTGCCCAGGGCGCTGAGGGCGGGAACCGCGGTGGCGGTCTTGGTGGCAAACGCATTGTAGTCATCCAAGGACTTCGGTGCCGCAGGGTCGGCACCCGGAAGGGCCCAGGTCTTGGTGCTGGTCACGAAGACCAGGCGGTAGCGATCGCCCGGCTTCAGTCCCGGCGGCACCGGAATGATGGCCACCGGCGCGGTCCGTTTGAATCGCCGTTCCACGATGGTTGACGCCGGTTTGCCGCCCTCGAACAACTCTGCCCGCACGGTGCAGGTTTTGTCGATTTTCAAGGTGCCGGAGAATGCCGGTGACTGGGCAGTCGGCTCGGTGCCGTCGGTGGAGTAGCGGATCACCGCAGCGGCCACCGTCGAACGCAACTTCACCGCAGTGGACTCGGCGAACGGGGTGGTGCCTTCGATGGCGATCGGATCGATGACCGGATAGCAGGTGTAGGTGCGCCGGCCAAGGTCCCAGCACGGCATGAACTCGCAGCCAGGATGATCCCTAACCGTGAAGTGCAGCGGCTCACCCGGCTTGGCGATCATCCAGTCACCCGGTGATGCGGGCGACTGGATGATCCGGATGCGGAGCGAGTCATCCAAGGGGCCGGCCGCAGCCAGCAGGATCGGGCCGTATTTCAGCGCGTAGCGGGTATGGCGCTGGATCTGATCCACGCCGGTATAGCGTATTGCGCGGAACTCCATCGGCAGAGTGAAGGTGACCGTGTCGCCGGCGGACCAGGTGCGGTCTAACACCACGTAAGTGCCGGGCTTGCCGATGGCGGCCTGCTTGCCGTTGACGGCGATGGGCATGTCCGCCGCCGCCCAGGACGGCACACGCACGCGCAATTTCATCGCCACCGGTGTGGCGGCGCCGAGCTTCAATTCGACCTTCGGTTCATAGGGGAACCGGCTGTTCATGGTCAGGCTCACGGTTTCGCCGGCCTGTTTCCAACGGATGGAAGACGGCTCGAACAGGTTGACGTAGAGGCCGTCCTTGGCGATGGAAAAGATATATTCGGGCAACGAGCCGAAGAGCCGCGTGCCCTGGCCTTCGCAGCAGGTGTTGCCGGCCCCGGGGTCATCGCTCTGGCCCTCCATTCGGCCATGATAGCGAATCGCACCCGATTTGCCCTCCTGGGCGGGCAGGCAGACGTTGTAAATGGATTTCTCCATCTCGGCGACGTATTTCTCCTCCGCGGGAAAAAGTTGGTGGACGCGCTGGTTGAACTTGATCCAGAACACGCTGCCGCAGGTCTCGCTGGTGTGGCGGCCGATGAAGAGCGAGTCGGGCGGGTACATTTCTCCCTCGCAGATCGCCATGCTGCCGCCGACGTGTTCCCAATGGTCGTGAATCATCTCCCAGGCGCCCAGCGTCGCATCGAGGAATTGCCGGTCGCCCGTGGCACGGTATTGGTCCAGATAGGCTTCAAAACTGGTGATCAGATAGGAGTGCGGGCTGGGTTTCGGGTATTGCCAGACCGCTGCTAGATCGCGTGCGGCCAGGCGTTTCACCCACCAGTCCTGCACCCAGAATTTTTCGGCCACCTGCAGGTCTTCGGGCTTGCCGACCGGGGATAAATACGTCCGCGTGCTGGCGATGTAGCCTTGTTGGGCGTTCGGGCAAATGGTGGTCAGCTTCGGCAGCAAGTCCCACTGGTTGAACCAGTCCGCATGGCCGCGCAGCAGCTTGAAGGCCTTCGGGTTGCCGGCGATGCCCGCTTCGATCAACCCGTGGGTGAACCAGGCCCGGGCGTAATTGGGTTCTTCCGATCGGACGGCGTCGGGCGGGAAGGCGAGGACGTAGCCGTCGGGCCGGCGGCAGTCCTCGATGCCGTCGATGAGTTGGTTCATGCGCTGGCGCAATTCAGGATGCTCGATCCAGCGCACGGTGCCGCCGGCGCCCATGAGAAAGCGACCGGCACAGGAACCCCGCAGGCTGGTTTCCCAGAAGTCAACCTGCCCCTTGCCGTCCGACGGCGGGTCTTTGATGCCGGCACGTTCGCGGAATGGCACCAGCATGTGGTCCACTGAAAAGGTATTGAGCAGGTAGGCGATGTTGTTTTCCATCACCGTCTTGAACAAGCCCCCATCGGCAACCGACACGCCGCCGGTCGGCGCCTCGGCCTGGTAGGGCACGGGCTTCCAGGTGGCCGGATCGCTGGCCTGCAGCCGGGTCGCCAGCGGATCCCCGGCGCGGCTCGCGCCCACGCCGGCCAGCGCGCCGGCAACGCACAAGATCCAGGCGCGGCTTGCCGTTCCGCAGGCGGTGATGAAATGCGGGCATCGTGTCTTCATGTTCGCATGCCTCCGACGAGTTGCTTGTTGAAGTTCAGTGCGTCGGCCGCCACGCGCTGGCGGCCATGGCCTTCATTCATAGTATTCATTCACCCGGGCGTTGGCAACTTCTCCGATGGCGCGAGGCGCCGGATCGGGCCTTGGGCGAGGGTTTATGTCCCTATGGGCTGGCTGCGGCCAGGGCGTTGTTGGGCACCGTGACGGCAAGCCCCGCGGACCGGGGGCCCTCCAGGCCGCTCCGGTTCAGGGCCGCCACCTCATAGGTGCAGGGTTTGTTTTTCTCCGCCGTCAGGTCGGTATAGCGGGTGCCATATACGGTGGCCACTTTGGCGCCGTTCCGGTACACCGTGTAACTGTCCACGATGGGTCCGGCATCGGTGGCGGCATCCCAAGTGAGGACCATGGTGGCGGACTGCGCGGGCACTGCGCGGACACCGGTCACGACCCTGGGCGGTGTGGCCTCCTTGGACAGCAATTCCAAGCCCAGCGGGTTCCATGGCTCGACATCGAGTTCGGGCCAGACCACCTCGCCGCGCTTTTGTTCCTCGACCTTGGTATAGGCGCCGAGTTCATTGCTGTTGAGGTCGAGCCACAGGGTGATGCGGCGATATTCCTCCGGGGTGAGTTTGACGTCATGATGCTTCGCCGTTAGAAACGAAGTCAACTTGGCAAAGCGGGCGCCGAATTTGCCGGGCGTGGTGCGGGATCCACCCACGATCGGACTGGTGAAATTCCCCTGTGCGCCCTGGAAACAGAAGGCATAGTTTCTGAGGCTGCCATAACTCATGTCGGGACCCTTCTTTTCCTTGAGGTGACAACCGGTGCATTTGGCGTCCAGCACGGGTTTGACCAAACGCGCCCAATTGAAGGGCAGCGCCCCTTCGCTGGCTTCGGGCTGGAGTTTCGATGGCGGGCGGCGGAGGGCGAGCGGGGTGCCTTGTGGCGCCGGCGGGCTGGTCCACTTGTTTTCATGACAACCCACGCAACTGAGGCGTTCCCCCTCGTGCACATACGTGGCACTGCGCATCGAATGAATCGCCAGGCCCTGCGCGTCGAGCAACTGGAAATACAGCGTCTTGCCGACCGGCGCTTCGCAATAGACACTGCCGTCCTGCTCGACCGGCACCACCCCCAGGGACACGCGCGTCAACGACTGCGTGCCATAGCCGGTCCGCGGATTATCCGCAAGGACGGTGGTCTTGGGAAGCAGTTGCACGATACGCATCCATTTGGGTTCGATTCCGGGCGGCAGGGGCGTATCGGCGATATTGACATTCATCACCGCGATAGTGGCCGCTTTGTGCCCGGGCAGCAAGGCGCGTTCGCCGGCAAAGGTCTGCGGCGGCACTTGGGGATAATCACGCCCATCCGCTAGTTTCCGGGGCCGGAGCGGCGTCGGATACAAAGGGCGCATGCCCGCCTGCGGGGTTGCATAAAGGAGTTCGCGGGCGCCCGCGGAGTCCAGCAAGTAGAGTCCGCCCATGTGGTTGCAGAAAAAGAGGTCCTCGGCCAACGGCCAGGGTGTGCCATACTCTCCGGTTTGGTCCGTAAAGAGCGGTCCCGAAGTGATCTTTTTCACTTGCGACACCTTCCCGTCATCCGGCACCGCGACATCCAGGACCACAATTTCGCCGAACGCCTGGCCATGATGCGGTCCGGACACCGCCACATACTTGGAGGCCGTCCCCGGAATCGCCCGGATGTTGAATTCCGACATGGGGCGCAGATTCAAGCCCTGCGGG
>JAPLSZ010000244.1 GCA_026398385.1 Kiritimatiellota bacterium
CAGCGTCATGATCCGGTCCAGCCAGGCATCCCCCGCCGCCGTGTCTCTGCCGGCGCTCCAGCAGCAGTTCATTTCATTGCCGATGTCAAAGCCGAGGAAATTGGCGTGCCCGCATACCACCTTCGACACTTCCGTAAAGTACAGCGTCTGGGCCTCGAACAGGGTTGCCGAGGTGTAGAACTTCCCGGGCTCGTCGAACACCGGCAGCAATTTGTTCGCAATCCAGCCGTTGAGCATGGAGACGCACACGTCGAGCTTGCGCTGCGCGGCCAACCGCATGAGTTGTTCGAGGCGCTTCAGGTGCTCCGGGCTGACCCAAGCCCGTTTCGGCTGGAAATGCGGCCACAACGCGAAGATGCGGAGGTGGTCCATCCCCAGGGACGCAATGGCGTCCAGATCGCGTGCCACCGCGTCGGCGTCGAAATCGTTCCAGAAAAAGAACCAGTTCTTGGTGGGCGTATAGTTGACCCCGAAGCGATGGCGCCAGGGCGGCTTCGCGGCGGACTGACTGCGCTTATCGCCGCTCTTCAGGTCCGCGTCGGGGGGCGGGCCTCCCTGCGCCAGCAGCAACGGCGCTGCCATCATCGCGCCCAGGCCGGCCCCCAGAAAGTCCCGCCGCTTCATGTCGTGCATGGTGTCTGCGCCCTTGGGTGTTCTATTTCTTGCCGGAAAGATTGGCTCCCGCTGGCACGATGGAAACCGCCTCGTCTAGCGGACTCAGAATCAGGGTAGTGATAGATCCCAAACCAGCGCCGACTGCCGGTTTGCGGGGCGACCACGCGCAGCCGGGTCTTTTCGCCGGGCTTGAGCATGGAGGCCGGAAGGGTCAGTTCCATGAACCCGACCCGGTCCAGTCCGCCGGCCTCCTCGCTTACGGGGCGGGAGAACGGTCAGTAGCGAGATGCGTTTCATGGGATTGCATATTCCTCAATGCGACAATCGTAGCGCCCGCACCTCGTGGCCGGCCGGCTCGCACGAGTAGCCGCCCTCGAATTCGCCCAGGTCCTTGTGCGCCCAAAGGTCGCGGGCTTTCCACTGGCCCGAAATATCAAGACACCTCCAGGAGGCGGTCATCCGCTGGGGCTTGTCGGAACGGTTGAACAAACCGACGGCGATGTCTCCGTTCTTCAGGGGTTTTGTCCACACCTCCAGGTCACCCATCTTCTGCGCGCGCCACGCGGGAATGCCCAGCGGATCCTGGTTCAGCGCGATCAACTCGCGGTTGGTCAGAAGTTCGCGAGTCGTCTGGTTCATATCGGCCAGATCGCAGCCTGCAATCAAGGGCGCGCAGAGCAGACACCACAGCGACATTTGCGCGCGATACTCCGTGTCCGTACAGCCGATGTATTTGGGATCAGACTTCTTCTTCTCTCCCGTTTGCCAACTGTAACCGTAAAGACCGGCGAATAACTGATCCAGGTCGTTCCAGCCGCCGGCGCCGGCAAACTCGCCCAGGCACTCGTTCTGATCCACGACGCGGACGATGCCGTTGCCAAAACAACTGTCCACGTCCGTATCCCAGCGGTCGATCAGATCGAAGGTCGTCCGCCACATGTGGCCGCCGGCCTTGCGGGCCCACGACCACGGACGATAATAGCCCCACTCGCAGATATTATACAGCGTTGGACGATGCACGGCCAACGCCTTGCCGAAATCAGAGTAAAGGGTTGGCGGCGGCGCCGGATCCGGATCGCCGTTCCAGTCCACCTTGAGGTAATCCACGCCCCATTCCGCAAAGCGTTTCGCGTCCTGCTCGTAGTGGCCATAGCTGCCCGGGAAACCGCCGCAGGTGAGCGACTTGGCGTCGGTGTACATGCCGAATTTCAAACCTTTTGAGTGAACGTAATCGGCCAGCGCTTTCATCCCGGCAGGAAACTTTTGCGGATTGGACTGAAGATTGCCATCCTTATCCCGTTCGCCGCGCGTCGACCAGTGGTCGTCGATGATGATGTACTGGTAGCCGGCGTCTTTCATGCCGGACCTCACCATGGCGTCGGCGTTGCGACGAACCACAGCATCATTGACCCCGACGCTGAAACCGCACCAACTGTTCCAACCCATGGGTGGTGTTGCCGCAAGGTTCTTGTCGCGGCCGAAGCGATTCGGATCCGGCAGCGGGATTGAACTCCGCCACAACTGTGCGCCGGCCCAATCCGCCAGGATGCCATCATCGCCGGTTACGAGCAGTTTCATTTCACGAACACCCGCCAGCGGCACCCGACAGCCGATCGCGCGGTGAGGATTATTGCCTTCGGGGCCATGGCGGACCGTGCCCGTATCGTAGGCCAGTTGTCCGTCGGTAAAGACCTGGAAGCGGACTTTCCCCGCCCGACCTTGAGTATCAAGCCCGACCCATGCCTGGAACCATTGGTAGCGTCCGTCGAGTGCGTAGGTAATTTCCGCATTGTTCGCCGCCCCGACCCCGCTGGGATACTCAAGGCCTCCTATCTTGAAAGGGTTCCCCCCAAGATTGCCCCCGGCCTTCCATGAGCCCCTGGTCGCGATGGGCTTGAGATCCGCAAGCAAAGTGGAAGCGCCCGGAACGGAATGGCCTGGCTGGGGACTGGTTTTGGCCAGCATGTCATGCAGCGGCGACCGAACGGCATCCGCCCAGATCTGGTAACCCTTTTCCGTCAGATGCACACCATCGGAGGAGACTTCCGCGGTCAGGTTGCTGTCTTTGTCCAGCAGTCGGCTGCCGATATCAAGAAAGCGAATCCGCTTGCCATCGTCGAGTTTGGCGATGAGCGTGTTGATCTCCTGAATCTTGCGGCGGTCCGGCGTGCCGGGCACCCTGTCCTTGGGAAATGTACCGAGTAGCAGAACCTTGGTGCGTGGAAGCTTATCACGTAGTTTCGCTACAATGGCTGAGATGCCGCGCGCAATGTCCGCGGCCGACTGTGACGGCGAGGCCACGACGTTGTTCACCCCGATCATCAACATGGTCACGCGCGGATTGATCCCGTCGATGGCGCCATGCTCAAACTGCCAGAGAATGTGCGAGGTCTGACTGCCGGCAATGCCGATGTTCACCGCGTACAGCGGAACAAACTCCTTTTCCCAGATCGCTCTGCCGATGTCGCGCCAGCCGATGGTGATGGAATCGCCGATGAACAACACCTCCAGCTCTTGCGCGTGGCTCTTCACGTCCGCGACCCGCTCGCCGTGCCGCATGCGCCACTCCGCGTTGCCCTCGTCCGGTTTCGCCGGATCAAGGGTCGCCCCGGCGAAAACATTCAGCGTCAGAACCAAGACGCCAGCGACGGATGCCATGATCTTGACTATAGTCATTCGTCGTGTGCTCCTTTCAGAATCTTCCCCGTGAGCCTCGCTCCCGCCGGCACGATGGAAACCGCCTCGTCTCCTGCGAGCGACAGGACCAGCTTGCCATCGGCCACCGGAACGCCCGCTTTCAAGGGTATGCAGCCCTCCACGGTGATGCGGTAGAGATCGACGTTCTTGACGTCGCGCCAATCGGCCGGCAGTTGCCAGGCCTTGTCTTTGTAGCCCGCTGTAGGCCATGATCTCCTTCTTCTCGTTCCACAGGGCTGGAACGAAAAGATTATCGTCCTCGCGAGCCACGAAGTCGCCCTTGCGGATGATGCGTTTTCCGTTTTCATGGCGGGCCACAACGCCATCGCTATAGATCAGCGCATCGTTCTCGAACTTGATCCGCTCCAGCCGGCTCAGGTAATACCACGACAGGGTCGTGCGGCAGAATTCGCCCAGGAAACCGGCCATGTTCTCCTTGCTGTCACGTGACCAGTTCGTCTGCCAGATGTCTTCTCCGTGCATGCTGGTGCCGATGCGGGGATCGCCGCCGCCGTCGCGGGTGGTGCGTCCTCTCGCCCCCAGACATTCCGGGATCTCCATCGGGTTCCATCCATACAACCACGACATCGCCTGCAATCCGACAAAGTGTTCGCCGGGCGGGTGGCTCCAACCGGTCCCCTCGCCCGTGACATCGAAGCCGCGGTCGCGCCAGTAATGGAAAATCTTGCGTTGGGTGGCGACGTATTTGTCCACGCTGATGCCGCCGTTCTCGGGTTTCGCGTGCCAGGGGCTGATCGGCGCGCTGTCGCGTTGAGCAATGAACACATCGATGTGAATGGTGTGCCCCTCTTTCAGTTCGGGGATCATCTTGATCAGGCCATCAATGCGCCGCTGCGCCAGCCCGGCTTCCCATTCTTTTGGATAGACCACATTATACATATCCTCGCCCTTGATCTGGATTCCCGCGACCAGTAGTTGGCCGCTGGCATCCTTGGCGAAGCAGTCCTTGGCCACGTACTCATCCCACAACGGACTTTGTTTGTAGGCATCCAGCATGTTGATGTGCAAACTCACCGTGGTGTTGAACTTACGGGCTTCGCGGATGAGCCACCGCAAACTATCGAGCGGCGTGGCGTCCTGCTTCCGCTTCAAGCGGGGATTCACTTCGCTCCAGGCGGGGTAGCCGTGGTCGTGCCCGCCCTTCTGCCAGCCGACCAAGTAAAGGATCTTGGGTATGCCGCGGGTGAGGTTATCGGTCTTCCGAATGACATCAAGGGCTTGCTCGAAAGTGTAAAGTACTTCGTGCCCTTTCTTCGAGAGGACGCGATCACTGGCCAGGCGTTCCACCGGATCCCCGTCCATGCCCAGGAAGAGTTTCATCACCAAGGCCTGGTGATAGTCCCGATAATAGGGCGCAACCACCACGTCGATAGTGGCCGTGAGGCGCCTGCCCCATTGCGTGACCACCGCTTCAATGGTGGCAATGCCGCCCTCCTTGGCCACCACTTTATCGCCCTCGATCGTCACGACCTCCACATTCCCGCTGGCGGTCTTGGTTCTGGCTTGGATCTTTGCCCCGGAACAGTTCAGGGCGCGGCTGGAGCCATCGGAATAGATTCCGGTCAGGGTCAATTTCCCCGTGCCCTCGCCTTCGCGCACCGGGCGAAGGACCTTCCGATCAATCGAAAGGACGATGCGTTCCGGCGCCTTCTCTCCAGGTTGGCGTGCCGGCGGCTTGAGCAGCTTGGCCTCGTCCACCGCCAGCAACTCGAACTTGACGGGCTTGGTTTCGCTTTTTGCGCCGGCGGCAAGCACTTCAAACTCTCCCGCCAGGTATTCGCGCTCGCCCTGTTGGCGATCGGCGTTGGCCAGTTCCACGCGCGTTCCGCCCGTTGGGGAAAACATCCCGACAAGCACCCGATACTTGCCCGGCGGCGAGCCACCCGGCACGATGATCGGCTGCGGCCCTTCCAGCACGAAGCGCTCGGCCGGCCACGCCGTGGTCGCCGTATCCGGCTGAAAGTCGGCCCCAAACCGCTGGTCGTCCGACCGCACCACGTGGACAAAGACCGTCATCTCCGACTCCGACGGCCCGTTGGAACGGAAGGTGTAGGTGGCGCAAATGGTTTCACCCGGAACGGCCTGGCCGCGATCCAGTTCCATGCGGGCCAAGGCGGGGCGGAACTCGGCCCGCGCCGCGGAAAGCGATAGCAGTACCAGTAGCACGGCGGACAAATTGCGGATGGGATTCATGTTCGTCTCCTCGTTTCTATTGGATCTGAAGAAAGTTCAGTCGTTCATTCTGTGTCGTCGGTGCAGCTAAGAGTCGAGTTGCGGTTCTTGCCTTTGTAGCGGTTGAAATTACTGGACTTGATATTATTTCAGAATCTTCCCCGTGAGCCTCGCTCCCGCCGGCACAATGGAAACCGCCTCGTCTCCTTCGAGCGACAGGACCAGCTTGCCATCGGCCACCGGAACGCCCGCTTTCAAGGGTATGCAGCCCTCCACGGTGATGCGGTAGAGATCGACGTTCTTGACGTCGCGCCAATCGGCCGGCAGTTGCCAGGCCTTGTCTTTGTAGCATGATGCGTTTCCCGTTTTCCATGCGGGCGACAACGCCGTCGCTGTAGAGTAGTTGTTGCCCATATAGCGCATCGTTCTCAAACTTGATCCGCTCGAACCGGCTCAGGTAATACCACGGCAGGGTCGTCCGGCAGAATTGACCCAGGAAACCAGCCATGTTGTCCTTGTTGCCACTTGCCCAGTTACTCTGCCAGATGTCTTCGCCGTGCATGCTGCAGCCGGAGCGGAAATCGCCCTCGCCTTCGTGACCTGTGCGGCCGCGGGCTCCCAGACATTCCGGGATCTCCATCGGGTTCCATGAATAGATCCACGACATCGGCTGCAAGCCCACGAAGTGCTCGCCGGGCGGGTGGGCCCAGCCGGTCCCCTCGCCCGTGACGTCGAAGCCGCGGTCCCGCCAGTAATGGAAGATCTTGCGTTGGGTTTCGACGAACTTCTCCGGAGTCAATCCGCCGTTCTCCGGTTTCGCATGCCACGGGCTGATCGGCGTGCCACCGTCGCGGTTGGCGATGAACACGTCAATGTGAATGGTGTGCCCCTCTTTCAGCTCGGGGATCATCTTGATCAGGCCGTCAATCCGCCGCTGCGCCAGCCCGGCTTCCCATTCCTTGGGATAGACCACATAGTACATGTCGTCGCCTATTATCTGGATTCCCAAGGTGTGCAGTTGGCCGCTCGCATTCCTGGCGATGCAGTCTTTCGCCAGGTACTCATCCCACACCGGACTATGTTTGTAGGCATCCGACATGTTGATGTGCAAACTCACCGTGGTGTTGTACTTGCGGGCTTCGCGGATGAGCCACCGCAAACTATCCAACGCCGTGGCGTCCTGCTGCCGCTTCAGCCGGGGATTCACCTCGCTCCAGGCGGGGTAGCCGTGGTCGTGCCCGCCTTTCTGCCAGCCCACCAGATAAATGATCTTGGGCATGCCGCGCGTGAGGTTATCGGTCTTGCGAAAGATCTCGAGGGCTTGCTCGAAGGTGTAAAGCACTTCGTGCCCTTTCTTGGAAAGGACGCGATCGTTGGCCAGGCGTTCCACCGGATCCCCGTCCATGCCCAGGAAGAGTTTCATGACCAACGTCTGGTGATAGTCCCGATAGTAGGGCGCGACCACTACGTCGGTCCTGGCTATAAGGCGTTTGCGCTCTTGCGTGAGCACCGCTTCCACCGTGGCCACGCCGCCCTCTTTGGCCACCACCTTGTCGCCCTCGATCGTCACGACCTCCACATTCCCGCTGGCGACCTTGGTCCTGGCCTGGATCTTCGCCTCCGCACAGCTCAGGACGCCAGTGGAGCCATCGGAATAGATTCCGGTCAGGGAAAGTTTCCCCGTGCCCTCGCCTGCGCGCACCGGACGAAGGACCTTCCGATCGATCGAAAGGACGATGCGGTCCAATGTCTTCTTCCCCGGTTCAGCCGCCGGCCGCCTGACCAGCTTGGATTCATCCACCGCCAGCAACTCGAACTTGACGGGCTTGGCCTCGCTTTTTGTGCCGGCTGCGAGCACTTCGAATTCCCCCGCCAGGTATTCGCGCTCCCCCTGCTGCCGGTCGGCGTTGGCCAGTTCCACGCGCGGTCCGCCCGTCGGGGAAAACAGCCCTACATGCACCCGATACTTGCCGGGCGGCGAGCCCTCCGGAACGGTGATGGGCTGCGGCCCTTCCTGCACAAAGCGATCGGCCGGCCATTGCGTGGTCGCGAGTTCCGGATCAAAATCCGCCCCGATGAGCTGGCCATCCGGCCGCAGCACGTGGACGAAGACCATCATATCGGATTCCGACGGGCCATTGGCGCGGAAGGTATAGGTCGCCTTGACCGTCTCGCCTGGCGCGACCTGGCCGCGATCCAGCACCACGCGCGCCAGGGCGGGACGGAACTCGGCCCGCGCCGCGGAAAGCGCTAGCAGAACCAGTAGCACGGCGGACACATTGCGGATTCGATTCATGTTCGGCTCCTCGTTTCTGTTGGATTTGAAGGAAATACAGTCGTCATTTGGGCTTCCCCCCATTGGTTGGACAAATTCCGGGGTAATGTAAGCTAATGTTTTCTGACTTGGCAGCCTTTTTTTCTGACGCCTTTTCTAAGGCCTGTTCCCGTGTATGAAACGTACAGCAACAGGATGCGGCCGTCCGGCTTCCCGCTCCCCGAGAATGGGCCCTATAGCTCGTCGGAGGGGAGCGGGAAGCCCGGACGGTGGAACGCGCTGATCTCCCCGCTCGCATCATGCAGCCGCCGCTCTGCGGTAGACCGCCGCGGGCGTCCGGTAGCCGAGCGCCTGATGCGAACGTTCCGTGTTGTAGAACCGGAAATACCTGGTCAACCCCTCGCGCAAACTCGTCCCATCGCAGTAGTCGTTCAGATAGACATCCTCGTACTTGACCGACCACCAGAGCCTTTCGATGAACACGTTGTCCAGGGCCCGGCCGCGCCCGTCCATGCTGATGCGCGCTCCGGCCGCCTTCAGGACCTCGATATACCCGTCGCCCGTGAACTGCGCGCCCTGATCCGTATTCGAGATCCCAGGCGCCCCGTGCATACTTATGGCGCGCTTCAGGGTCTCGACGCAGAACAGCGCATCGAGGGTGTTGGACAGTTCCCACGCCAGAACATACCGGCTGAACCAATCGATGATCGCCACCAGAAACATGAACCCGCCGCGCAGAGGAATATACGTGATGTCCGCACTCCAAACCTCGTTCGGAGCCTTTATTTCCAATAATCAGCAGGCCCTTCCATTGCGAGATCACGGTTGGATGTACCGCAAACATCGAGCTCAACTCGCTCAAGGTCCGCGCTCCGCGTGCCGCTTCCAAAGCCACTTTCGCCTTAAACTCATCCGCATGTACCTTGCGTTTCGCACCCATTGTAAAACTCCTATTTCTTGGACGATTTATACCGCTAAACCTGTGCTTAGTTCACTGTCCAAAAAACGGGGGGAACCGCATGCGTCTGGGTTAGAGGATCAGCCCTTGGGTGCTGGCTTTTTTTGCTACGGACTGGCTGCGGCCAGGGCGTTGTTAAGCGCCGTGACGGCCAGCGGCGCGGAGCGGGGGCCTTCCAGGCCGCTCCGGTTCAAGGCCGCCACCTCGTAGGTGCAGGGTTTATTTTTTTCCACCGTCAGGTCGGTATAGCGGGTGCCGCACACGGTGGCCAATTTGACGCCGTTCCGGTAGATCTGATAACTGTCCACGCCGGACCCGGCCTCCGGGACGGCATCCCAGGTGAGGACCAGGGTGGCGGACGGCGCGGGCCCCGCGCGGACACCGGTCACAACCTTGGGCGGCGCGGACGCCTTGGACAGCACCTCCAGGCCCCGCGGATTCCACGGCTCGACATCGAGTTCCGGCCAGACCACCTCGCCGCGCCTTTGTTCGTCGATCCGGGTGTAGGCGCCGAGTTCATTGCTGTTCAGGTCGAGCCACAGGGTGATGCGGCGGTATTCCTCCGGGGTGAGTCTGACGTCATGATGCTTCGCCGTTAGAAACGCAGTCAACTTGGCGAAGCGGGCGCCGAATTTGCCGGGCGTAGTGCGGGATCCGCCCACCCGCGGCGCGGTGAAATTCCCCTGTGCGCCCTGGAAACAGAAGGCATAGTTTTCGAGGCTGCCATAACTCATGTCGGGACCCTTCTTTTCCTTGAGATGGCAACCGGTGCATTTCGCGTCCAGCACAGGTTTCACCAAACGCGCCCAATTGAAGGGCAGCGCCCCTTCGCTGGCTTCGGGCTGGAGTTTCGATGGCGGGCGGCGCAGGGCGAGCGGGGTGCCTTGTGGCGGCGCCGGGCTGGTCCCCTTGTTCTCATGGCAGCCCAAACAACTGAGGCGTTCCCCCTCGTGCACATACGTGGCGCTGCGCATGGACTGAATCGCCAGGCCTTGCTTGTCGAGCAACTGGAAATAGAGCGTCTTGCCCACCGGCGCTTCGCAATAAACACTGCCGTCCTGCTCGACCGGCACCACCCCCAGCGACATGCGCGCCAACGACTGGGTGCCATAGCCAATCCTGGGATTATCCCCATTCGGTGTGGCCTTGGGAATGAGTTGCACGATGCGCATCCATTTCGGTTCGAGCCCAGGCGGCAAGGGCATGTCGGCGATCTTGACATTCATCACCGCGATCGTTGCCGCTTTGTGACCGGATAATAATGCACGTTCTCCGGCATAGGTCTGCGGCGGCACTTGGGGGTAATCCCTTCCATCGGCGAGTTTCCTGGGACGCAGCGGCGTCGGATACAAAGGGCGCATGAGGGAGTCCGCGCTATTCGCGCTGCCCGTTTGCGGAGTCGCATAAAGGAGTTCGCGCTGGCCCGCGGAGTCCAGCAAGTAGAGTCCGCCCATGTGGTTGCAGAAAAAGAGGTCCTCGGCCAACGGCCAGGGTGTGCCATACTCTCCGGTTTGGTCCGTAAAGAGCGGTCCCGAAGTGATCTTTTTCACTTGCGCCACTATCCCGTCATCGGGCACCGCGACATCCAGGACCACAATTTCGCCGAACGCCTGGCCATGATGCGGTCCGGACACCGCCACATACTTGGAGGCCGTCCCCGGAATCGCCCGGATGTTGAATTCCGACATGGGGCGCAGATTCAAGCCCTGCGGGGCCATCGGGCCAACACTTCCAGAAATGATGGGTGATGACCGCGTCGCGGTCCACATAGTCCCAGCGCGTATAGACAAGCATGCCGTCATTGGCGACGCTCGGATGCCATTCATTGGTCTCATGCCAGTCAATGCCATAGAGGTCGCTGCCATCGCTCTTCATGGAGTGCAGGACATAGCTCGGCACGGGGCGCGGGTGGCAGCGGCCGAAGCCGCCGCGCCGCGTTGACATGAAAACGATCCGCTCGTCACCCGGCAACCAACACGGTTGGATATCGTCCGCGTTGACGTCGCCGGTGAGCTGGATCAGGTTGCCGCCGGTAATGTCGCACACAAAGATGCGGGAACGGTTTTGCCGTTCCCATTTGGTGCCGCCGCCGGGGCTCCACCCGAAGGCGATGCGTTTGCCGTCGAAGGACAAGTCGAGCGATCCGAACGATCCGCCGGCCAGGCTCTTGCCGGCCATCAGGCCTTGGGTGACGGTTTTCCCGGCTAACAGATCGACCTTGGCGGGATTGGCGCTGAAGGCGTTTTTGAGGACGTACAAGCCGCCGCCCGGCCGGCCGTTGTGTCCGTAGTATTGGTCACAGCAGTGTTTGCCGTCATATTCGATGCCGCCGAGAATGCCGCGCTCGATGAACAGCAGATCGCGGAAGTTCAACCGCGGGTCGGTCAAGGCCATGCTCCGCAGCATGGCTTTCCCCGCCGGGCCGCCGAAGGTTTCCAGCACCGCGTCCGCGGTGGTTTCGAATTTCCTGCCACCCAGCGTGAGCGGACTTCCGCCCACGGACTTGTTCTTCTGCGGCGTGCCCGAGCCTTGCGAGGCATTGGCCAGGTTCAGTTCGTCGAGCCAAACGGTCCTGGTGGCAAGCGGCCGCTCTCCTGTTGGCACCTGGCTCCAGGCAAGCGCTGAAAGGGACCAAGCAGAAAATAGGACCAGCAGGGGGGAGTGGCTGGTGTTCACTGGCATTTGGTTGTTGTGAAGTTCAC
Organism: Kiritimatiellota bacterium; assembly: GCA_026398385.1. GTDB lineage: Bacteria > Verrucomicrobiota > Kiritimatiellia > CAIQIC01 > CAIQIC01 > CAIQIC01. The sequence continues at coordinate 11,441 of JAPLSZ010000244.1, forward strand.
TTGTTATGCCACGCCGGGTTCATTGCGCAGGCCTTGGCAGGAATGACTAGTTCGTCGTGTACTTTGGCTTCGGTTCCAGAATGGACATCGGGCCGGCGTTTTTCATGGTGGCGATTTCCGCTTCGTAGCCGCGCACCAGTTCGTTGGGATCCTTGCTGAGGCAGGCGTCGCCGAACGAGATGTTCTTCCATTTCTTGAAGGTCTCCAGGCTGGGTGCAACGATGCCGCCACGGTGCAAGTTGTCGAAGCGGACATTCTCCAGCTTGGCGGCGCCACTGAACCAAACCTCGATTTTCGGCGCGATCTTGGGGAATACGCTCTTCATCGCCTCGTCTTGCCGGCCCCAGGCCCCGGCGCCCCCGCCGGACATCCGCTGCCAACAGACCACCAGACGCGCATGGCTTCCCGGCGCCGGGTAGCCGATCAGATCGCCGTTCATCACGGCGTTGTATTCACCGTATCCATAGTAGGCCTTGGCGCCGCTCGGCAGGACCGGGATTTCCGCCTTGTCGTCCGGTAACTTGTCAATCGGTAGATTCATCCAGTTGCGGTAGCCGAGGCCGAGGAAAGCATCACGGCGCAGCGGCCTGTCCGGCGAGCCACCGGTAACCTGACCACCGTCATCCACTCTCCAATCCGGGCCGAATTGATTCATTCCGTGCGAGCACTGCGCACCGTCCAACAGGATGATTTTAGCACCCTTGCCGACCCACACCGTCGATGGCCCCATGCTGACGAAGCGACTGCCGCGACCCACAATGAAAGCGCCCGATTTGATGCCAACCTCGTCCGCCGCGCTCGCATATCCGACCACCTCGGTTGACTTTCCCGGTTCCTTTTCGTGTGACATATACACCGTGATGATGTTACTCCACCAGGGTTGCTCTCTAACCCCCAATTTCGGGTCGTAGGGCGTGACCAGTCTCTCGTCGTGCGCTTTCTTCAACACGCCGTCTGCCGGCCAGTCCACCCGAATGAAGGTGTCGCGGTTGCCTACCAGTTTGAGCGTCGAGGGTTGCAGCTTTCCGGCGGGCCGAACCAGGATGTTGCCGAAGACGGAGAAGTTCCCCCCTACCCAGGACCTCAATTCGGCATTCCTTCCGATCGTCAGGTGCCTGCAGATCAATACGTTCACGGGGCCGGTATCAGCAGTGTACGGCTTGTCGGAATCAGGCAGGATGACATCCGTATCCATATCCGGACTCGCGTCGGCCGGCTTGCCCGTGGCGGCGTCGATCCAGCAGGCCGGGTCCACCGTCAAGAACTTCGGGCCCTGCCTGCGTTCACTCTCGCCCGGATACGCCCAGACCAGCAGGCGGGCCTTCGGCCACTTTTCCTTCAGGAAGTACTCATCGCCGACCAGATTGGGCCAGACCTCTTTGTTAGCAAACTGCGGACTGTCCGCGGTGGGTTTCGCGGTGATTTCCTTCAGGTCGAGGGCCCCGGCCGGCAAGGCGCAACCAAGGATTACAGCCATTACATACAATGTATTTTTCATGTTTCCAATACTACGCGCTTGATTCTCACGGTCGCTGTTCCATTGATTGGTTCAATCCACCGGGCCGGGCCGGACGATATACGGCGCGGTCTTGACGCGCGGCCGGACGGCCAGCCAGTCAATGCCCGGGAAAACCGGGTCATCAATCTGGCGGACCTCTTCATCGCCGAGGTACGGACACATCGCGTCCACCCAGGCGATCAGGCGCTGGCGGCTGAGTTCATCCACTTTGACCTCGTGATGCTTGCCGCTGGAGACCAGTTCGATGAGCCGGCTCTTGTAGGAGAGCTTGGTCATCGGCGCCGGCGTGCGATAGGCTATCGGATCGGTCGTAGCATATCCTTCCACCATCAGCATGTCGGCAATGCCGAAGCCCGGCGGCGGATTCGTGGGCAGGTGGTAGGGCGCGCCCCACGACGGATTGCCGGTGAAGAGCCAATACGTCTGGTCCCAGCCCAATTGGCCCGGCTTGGGTGTTAGATCAACTTTGGCTTTGGCGTCCTTCTGATGGCACTCGACACAATAGCGGTCGAGCAACGGCCGCACATAGCGGGCATAGCTTACCGTCGTATCTTGGCCCCAGGGCGGCGGGGTGATGGCGACCGGCTCGCGGGTCAGGGCCACGGGTGGCGACCCGCCCGTCGGGGGCGCGCTGCCGCTGACCTCGTGGCAACCGATGCAGCCGCGGCGCTCGCCCGGCATCACGCTGGTGAAGCTGCGCATCGTCTGCAAGGCGCGGTATTGCTCATCCAGTAGTTGAAAATGCAGCGGAATGCCCGACGGCGCGTGGAACGACACCGAGCCGTCCGGTTGGATCGGCACGGTGCCGAGCACGCGTTTGACACCTTCCGACTGGACGCCGGAGACGACCGGGCCGGTGGAAAGATACGGCCGCGAGGCCCAATACGTGTAGGTCTTGTGGTCGATGGTTAGAATGCGCAGGAATTTGGCCTTGCCGACCAGTTGGTCGGGCACGCCCTGATAGACGCTGTAGCTAAACAACACGCCCTCCTGCGGCTTGAGGCGATCGGCGGGTGTGGGCCACTTGACCACGTCGGGGATCACCGGCGGCAGCGGCCGCGGTTTCACGGGGATGGCGTGGAAGATGTGATTATATCCTTCATAGATCAACTCGCGGTTGCCATCGATGTCCATCAAAAAGAGCATGAACTTCCCAGCCCGGTTCGCCGAGACGAGGAAATCCTTCTCGCTCAGCGGATAGGGCGAGTAATACGCGCCATACCCGCCGCTGCGATGGTACTTCGGCGACTCGATGGGATCCACGGGGTCGTTGCCCACCTCGGGCCATCCGACATCCGCGGTGACCTTGGTGATGCCCTCGGGGAAATTGTAACCCTTTTTCTGATCGATGATCCCCACCGATCCCTCGAACCAATTGTGATGGGCGCTGCCGGTGAACATGACGCGCTGGCTGCCGGGA
>JAPLSZ010000087.1 GCA_026398385.1 Kiritimatiellota bacterium
GCCTCGGGCGTATGGAGCACAACCAGCTTCTCGCCGCGCTTTTCGTCGGGCACGGCGGTGACGGCGACGGCCTGCGCGGACAGGCCGAGCCCGCGCTGCAGTTCCTCCTCGATCGCGCCGTGCGGCACCATCTCGCCGCCGAGCTTGCTGAAACGCGATAGGCGGTCGGTGATGCTGACAAAGCCGTCGGCGTCCATCCGGGCGATGTCGCCGGTGTTATACCAGCCGTCGCGCAGCACTTCGGCCGTGAGATCGGGCCGGCCGAGATAGCCGAGCATGACGTTCGGGCCCCTGACCAGCAACAGGCCGGGCTGCCCCGGCGGCAGCACGGCGCCGGTATCGGGGTCTACGACCTTGAGCGCCACGCCGGGCAGCGGCAGGCCGACGCTGCTCTCTTTCCACCCGGCCTGGAACACGCCGCCGGCCGCGACGTGCGGCAGGCTGAGCGTGGCGACGGGCGCGAGCTCGGTGGCGCCATAGCCTTCCAGCGGGCGGATGCCGAATTTTTCCTCGAAGGCGGCCGCCAGACGCGGATTGAGTTTCTCGGCTCCGCAAACCACATAGCGGAGCGAGGCGAAATCTTCTTTCGAGGCCTTGCGCAGATAGATCATCAGGAAGCCCGGCGTCGCGAACAGCATCGTCGCGCGGTGCTCGCGGACGAGCTGCGCGATGATGCCGCCCTCCAGCGGGTTTGGGTGATAGACCACCGCGAAGCCGCACAGCATCGGGAACCAGAGCGTGCCGGTATAACCCAGCGAATGGAACAGCGGCAGCGCGGCGCAGAGGTTGTCACGCGGCGCGGCGGAGAAGACGGCGCGCAGGGACTCGATGTTGGAGAGGATGTTGTGGTGACTGAGCATCACGCCCTTCGGCTCGCCGGTGCTGCCGGAGGAGAAGATGATCGCGGCCACGCGATCGGCATCGAAGCCGCCGGGGAAGGCCGCGAGCCAGCGGCGCGGCAGCAGGCGCGCGGCGAGCCCGGCGCGGAGCTTTTCGCCGCCAGTCAGGCCGGCGAGCAGGTCCTCGATGTAAAGGAGCCCCCCGGCCGGCAGCGGCAGGTCCGGGAACTTCTCGAGGAAGGCGCGGGCCGTGATGATGTGCCGGAGGCCGCACTGGCGGATGGCGGAGGCGAAGGCCTCGCGCGACGCCGTGAAGTTCAGGTTCACCGCCGGCTTGCCGAGCAGCGTCACCGCGAGGTTGGCCAGCGCGCCGCCGGTCGACGCCGGCAGCAGCAGGCCGATGCGCTCTGCGCCGGCGGCCAGCTTCCGCAGCTTGTGGGCGAGCGCCACCGCGGCGGTCAGCGTCGCGCCGAACGTCAGCCGGCGCCCGGAGGAATCACCGATGGCGGGCTGGCCCCAGTTGCGGCGCGCGGTCCGTATGAACTCCGCGCCGAGCGGCCGGCGACGCGCCTTGCGGTCGGCAAAATAGTCGCACGACAGCTCCATCACCGCCGCGCGCACATCCGGCGCCGTGGCGGCGCTCGGGAGCGGCGCGCCGAACTGGACGGTGACAGGATAGCGGCCGAGCGTGCCCCAGCGGCGGACGAGCTGGCCGTGGTAATAGCTGGCGAGCGAGCCCCACGCCCCGCCGATGTGGACCGGAATGATCGGGTAATTCGAGCCCTTGAGGATGTGCTCGAAGCCGCGGCGGAATTCGCGCAGATTGCCGGTGCGCGTCAACGCGCCCTCGGCAAAGATGACCACCAGGTAGCCCGCGTCGAGCGCGGCGCGCGCCGCGCGCAGCGCGCGCACCAGTTCCCGGGGCGCATCGTCCGTGGCGATCGGAATGACGCCGCCGAGTTGGAAGAGCGGGCGCAGGCCGCGTAGCTTGGCGAACATGTCGCGCGCCATGATGAAGCGCAGGCGGCGCTGTTGCGTGGCCAGCAGCAGAAGGGCGTCGGCATAGGAGACGTGGTTGCAGACCAGCAGTCCGGGGCCGTCGAGCGGAACATTTTCCAGGCCGCGAATGCGAATGCGGTAGAGCGTGCGGGTGAGAACCAGCACGGCGAAGCGCACCAGGAAATCCGGCAGCGCGCGCAGCGCCCAGATCGTCAGCGACAGCGTCAGCGCCGCCAGCACGACGAGCATCGCGCCGGCATCGAGGCGTAACCGGGTGCATAGCAGGATGAGGCCCGACGCCACGATGACGCCGAGCCAGCCCAGGAAGCCGGCGGCCGCCAGCACCGCGCCGCGCTGCCGCGGCGGCGCGGCAAACTGGACAAACGAATCAACCGGGACGATGAACAGACCCGCGCCGACGCCGGTGCCGAAGACCAGCGCATAGGCGCCGTACAGCGTCGGATGCAGCATGCCGAGCAGGCCCACCGTCACGGTCAGCAGCGCCGCGCCGACCGGGACGA
>JAPLSZ010000271.1 GCA_026398385.1 Kiritimatiellota bacterium
CGGCGGTGGCGATGTTGCCGGCGATCACGTCCACGTCGGGATAGTGCTTCTTGATCCAGCGCGTCATCTCGATCACGCCCTTGCTGTGGCCGTGCGCGGTGTCCACGACCACCGCGTCCACCTCGCTCTGGGTCAGGATGTCCACGCGTGCCTGGTCGTGCGGGCCGACGGCCGCCGCCACGCGCAGGCGATACTGGGCATCGCGGTTGTACATGGGCTCGAAGTTCTGGGTCAGCGTCCGCACGTCGGAAAAACTGTACAGACCGACGAGCTTGCCGGCCTTGTCCACCAGCGGCAGCTTGCCGATGCGCTTCCGCATCATGATGCCGAAGGCCTGCTTCAGGGTGGTGTCCGGCGGCGCGGTGACCAGTTCCCTGGTCATGACGTCGGCCACCTTGGCATTGGCGTTGGGGGCGAATTTGATGTCCTTGGAGGTCAGGATGCCCACCAGCTGCTCCTCGTCGTTGAGGATGGGGAAGCCGCTGAAGTTATACCCCTTGAGCTTGCGCGTGTGGGCGACGGTCTTGAGCGTGTCGGCGGCATGGAACGTGACGGGCTTGGTGATCAGTCCGTTCAGATAGCTTTTGACCGTGCGGACCATCTCGGCTTGCTTTTCGGCGGCCAGGTTCTTGTGGATCACGCCGATGCCGCCCAGCATCGCCATGGCGATGGCCATGCGCGCCTCGGTCACGGTGTCCATGGCGGCGCTGATGAACGGCATGTTCAACGCGATCCGGGTGGTCAGGGCTCCGGTGATGTCCGCCTCGTTCGGCAGGAAGTCGGCGTAGCGCGTCACCATCGAAACGTCGTCGAAGGTCAGCCCCTCATGGGGGAAGGTCTGCATGAAATCGTCAATATGCTGGTTGCGGCTCATGGTCCGTCCTTTTGGCCGTTGGATTTTCTTCGTCTTGCGCGCCGGTGTCAAGCATGGAATGCGCCGGCTGCCGGAGGACCACGCCGCCGAATTCGTTGGTGGCCACGCGGACGAAGTCCGGCGCCAGACTGCGGCCCACGCTGGCAAGGAGCGCGGCGCGCGCGGGGAAGCGGCGCTGCAACGACGGCAGCGGTTGGAAGACGTCCGGCGTGGCAAACACACGCCCGGGATGTTGGCGCACCGTGGCCAGCCAGCGCGTCTGGTCCGATGGTGCGACATCATAGATCAGATGCACGATGCGCGCGTTCTGATAATAGCCGAGGTAGCGAACGAACTCGTCGTTTTCAGCGGTGATGATGAGATCGCCGGGCGCGGCGTGGGTCAGGTACCAGGCCGCCTTGGCGGCGCAGTAATCGCCGTCCGCATGCGCCAGCAGGCGCAGGCCGCCGAAATAATTATGCGCCAGCAGCAGCGCAGTCAAGGCCACGGGCAGCAGCGTCCGCCCGGCGGCGGCCAGCGGCGCGTAGAGGGTTGTGGCGATCAACAGCCACAGGGGCGGCAGCGCCATGACCCAGTTCTCCGGATTGCCCGGTTCCAGGCTCCACAGGATCAACACATGCAGCCCGAACCACACGCCCGCCGCGGCGGCGAGCGCGGGATCGCCGCCGCGGCGCGGCTGCCAGGCCGCGCGCCACAAGGTCCAGCGGAGCGCCAGCAGCGCGATTCCGGTCAGCGCCAGCAGCGCCAGGGTGACGAACGGCACGGTGCGCGAGAGGCCGTCGGCGTGTTGGCCGGTGTAGATCTGCCGGTTCAAGGCGCGGCAGGGAAAGGCCCGGGTCATGGCCCGCTGGAAACTCTCCCGGGCAAAGAGGAAATTGCCGGCGGTAACATCCTGGGTCAATCCGACCGCGCCTTTGACGAGCCCGGCGACCCGGAGCCCGCTTTCCTGCGATTGCGCCGGGCTGCCCGCGAGAACTTCCGCCACCGCCCGGGTGCCATAGATCGAAAGATACGCCGCGCCGCACAGTGCGCCGGCCAGCGCGACGTGCAGCGCCGCGTGGCGGACGCGGCGTTGCCAGAGGTAAAACAGCGGCAGCGCCGCGAAGGTCGGAAGCACGGCGAAGATATGCAGCAGACAACCGAGCGCGCCGCACAGGCCACTGAGCGCGGCGTTCCGCCGCAGGGGCCGGCCGGCGGCGGCGCGCCAGGCCAGCAGGATGAACAGCGTGGCGGGAATATAGATCTCCGCCTCATTGCTGTACCGCCAGAAGCCATAGGAGCAGGCGAGGCCGCCGGCGCCGGTCCAGACGGCCAGCCGCAGGGCGCCGGGTTTTTCCAGGCCGCCTTCCGAATCCGCCAAGCGGCGCAGCAGCAGGAGGGCGAAAAACACGACGGCCAGCGCCCCGCAAACGCGGCTGAACCAGATCATCACGGGGAAGGCGCGGTCGGCGAGCCCCGCCTGCCGGGCGCCGATGAACAAGCCCTTGCACACCGGCAGGTACAGCAGGTGCTGGCCGTGACAGAGTCCGGACCAGCCCGGGGCTTCGACGCTCCGGGCGTAGGCGTACGCATCGTTGGCCTCGGAATGATTGCGGGGGCTGGTGAGCGTGTAGAGTCCGAGCAGCAGCACAAAGGCTGCGGCGGCGGGCGCGCACCGGATCAACCAACGCTGGCCATTCATGCCGTCATTCCCCCGAACGGCCGTTACTGTGTCATATTCACGTCCGGAAAACAGACGAAATCGGCGGCATCATCACCGCTGAAACGTGCCGTGCAGCGAGCCCTGCGCGAGGATGTGCCCCTGCATGGCCTTGAGCAGGTCGCTTTTGCGCGCCGTGGCGGCGAGGTTCAGTTTCGTATTCAGCGCGTACACCTTGAAGAAATAGCGGTGCGGCTTCCCCGGCGGCGGCCAGGGGCCGGCGTATCCGTGCCGGCCGTAGTCGTTAAGGCCCTGCACCGCGCCGTTCGGGAGCGCAGGTTTCGCGGGCACGCCCTCGTCGAGCTGCACGGTATCCGGCGGCAGGTTGAAGAGCACCCAGTGGACCCAGTCGCCCGCCGGGGCGTCGGGGTCATCGCACAGGATGGCCACGCTCTGCGTGCCGGCCGGCGCCGGACTCCACGCGAGCGGCGGCGAGAGGTTCCCACCGCCGCCGGCATACTTCGGGGGGATGGGCGCGCCCATGACGAAGGCGGCGCTCAACACCGTCAATCCCACCATGGCATCCATGCACACCTCCCGTTCAGGCCAGGTACCGCTGTTATACCGGCGGTTTTTTAAAGCCACGACTCGGCGATGTAAAGGCTGGAGCGGGGGCACCTTCCTCCGCCATCCACCAGCGTCACCCCTACCCCTCACATTTCATTATCCGGCCGGAGAATGGAATGTGAGGGGTGGCGACAGCCATTACAGACGGTGGACCAGTTGCCGGGCCAGCGCTTGGTGCGCTCGATAGACCTGCGGTCCCAGGTAGTCGTCAGGCCACAATTCAGCCGGCAGGAGCGGATCTGCGTCCATGATGGTCAGGTAAGCGGACTGCTGTTCGCGCAGGAGGGTGAGCAACATGGCGGCTGTCCAGTGACCGGCCGCTAAATGCTGACGGGTAGCTTGTAAGGTCTCCAGGAACCATGCCTGCGCCCGATGCAGCTGCTGGAAATCCCAAGCTGCGGCGGCCAAGGCCTTTCCCGTTTGCCCCAGCACCGTACGCGCCTCAAACAAAAAGGCATAGGCGCTGAGTTCCGCCACGCGCGAAAGGTCATCATAATCGGGCCGGATATCCCGCGCCGAGAGCCACACACTGCCCTGTAAATTGCCCATACGTAATCGTTTCAGATGAATCCTCAATAGCTGGCGGTATGCGCATTGCCTTTCCGGGATATCATACACCAGCACATACCAGCGCCCCGTCCACGACTGGCGCCAGAAACGCTCGGGACGCAACGTTGCGGATACCTGCTGGAGGCCCTTGGGTTCTAGCCGGAGTTGCGCGACGTCTCCGGCCCGGGAGGACGACACCACCAAGCCCTGCCTGCGCAGGCGCTGGGCCGCCATGTAATATGTGCTGGATTTGAAGCCACGACTTAACGACCAATAACGGCCCCGCGCGGCCATCACCCGGCCGAGCAAGCAGACCAAATCCAGCAGCTGTCCGGTCGCGCACCGGCCCAGCACCCGAGGACAGAACTGCGGATGATGGAACCAATTTGCCTTCACCCCACCCCTCACATTTCGTTATCCGGCCGGATAATGAAATGTGAGGGGTGGGATTGCAAGATTTATGTCCTGAGCAGACGCATCTGCATTCCCACGTTTCTCTCCACGATGGTCCGAGCTGTGGTTGGGCGCGGCCGGCCTGGGATATAGATGCTTGTTGGTGTCCGTGCAGGGGTGAGCTGTGCAAATAAGGAGCGCTGTGGTTTCCGGTTGACCAATGGAGAAGGTCGTGGAGCGCGGGTTGCCTACGACGCTCCGCGTAGGGATGGCTTCGCTAGGGGCCATGTCCAGCAATCGGCTTAGCTCCGGGATAGGGGAAGCGGGAACTGTTGCACGCTATGCGACGGTCGTGACTGCAAGCATCCAGCACGGGGAGAATGGAGAATTCGGATGTGCCGGCCCTGTGGTCGCCCGACACGCCCGCCGCCCGCGTTGACACGCTGGCGCCCGGATGCTATTTTCCCCGGCGAAGCGGATGAACAGCGGGGCCCAACCATGATGCGGATGAAGCAGTGTTCCTGTTTTTCGCTGGCGGCGCTGGTTCTCGCCGTCGCCACGGCCGCCGCCGCGACCGCGCCGAAAACGCCCCGGGCGACGGTGCTGCGCGTAGTGCGGGAAGCCGGCGGTGATCTGGCGCGGCCGCTGGCGCGTACCGGCACAGACACGCAACTGCCGAAATTCTTTGACAACGACGCCCGCCGCGGCGAAACGTGGGCCGTCTACTGGCAGGCCACGGGTCAAGGCCTGCCGCCGGGCGCCACCGTCCGGTTCGACTATCAACTCATGGCCGCACCCGACCTCCGGAGTTTGTCCTTCCCATATGACTTCACGACCCGGGGCGAACGCAAGACGTCCTTCCTGATTCCGGAAAAGGACTATCGCGCGGGCGGCAACGTGAAAGCATGGCGCGTCTGCATCGTCCATAGCGGCCAGATCCTGGCCGAACGCGCCGCGCCGAATTGGATGCTGCCCCCCGTGCGCTGACCACTCGGCGCGCCCGCCACGGCGCGGTGTGCTTATCGCAGGCGACGCCCTACAGCATCCCCATAGGGCTGAGGCCTTACACCGCCGGGTAATGGGTCAGTTACGCGGTGGTCTTCTTCGGGAAGGCACGGCTCGCGTGGACGCTCGCCCTCCAGATTCGCTGCAAACGCCGGTGTTGCCGATGGAAGGCGAGACTCCGGCGAGCCGCGACCACCCCGTAACTGACCCGCATACAGGGCGCAGGGCACTTCTGCGGGGCCTTTGCCGGGGTCACCGACCCCGGCTACAGGAGGCCGCATGTGCTGCGCTGTAGCCGGGATCGGTGATCCCGGCCATTTAGGTTTTAATGGCCCAACATCGCGAGAAGCGCCTTTTCGGCGCCCGCCTGCGGTGAGCGTGTCGAACCCGCCCCGCAGAAGTGCCCTGCGCCCCCCGCTACACCGCCGGCCAGATAACGCTTGGCAAAGACCGCCGGAAAAGGTATGGCTTGCGCGCGGTCAGCGAATAAGAAGGAACCAGACGTATGTATTCAGCTTCGGATCTCCGTAAGGGGTTGAAAATCGAAATCGAAGGCGTGCCCTTCGACATCATGGAATACGAGTTTTACCGGCCGGGCAAGGGCCAGGCCATGTACAAATGCCGCATTCGCAACCTGCTCAACGGCAACGTGACCGACAAAACCTTCCGCGAGGTGGACGCCATCGGCCAGCCGGACCTGGAGGAGCGCGAAATGCAGTTCTCCTTCAACGACGGCGAACACTTTGTCTTCATCGAAAACCGGACCTACGAGCAGGTGATGATCAATCCCGAGGTCGTTGGCGAGCAGAAGCATTTTCTCGCGGAGGACATGACCGTCAAGGTGCTGTTCCACAACGGCCGCCCGATCACCATCGCGCTGCCGAGCTACGTGGAGAAAAAGATCGTCGAGACCGAGCCCGGCGCCCGCGGCGACACCGCCACGAACGTCACGAAGGTGGCCAAGCTCGATACCGGCTTCGAGGTCGCCGTGCCGCTGTTCATCAACGAAGGCGATATCATCCGCATTGACACGCGCAGCGGCAAATACTCCGAACGCGTGTCGAAGAAGTAGGCCGCGCCGGCGGGATAGAATGGTGTGGTAATGGAAAGCCAGGACGGTCAGCAGCCGTTGCCAGCCTCCGCGTCCAGCGTCGCCGCACCTCCGCCGCCCGCCTCGGCCCTGGCCCCTTTTCTGCCCGTCCTGGAGCTCCGCAGCCGCGTGCTGCAGGCCCTCCGCGGCTGGTTCATCGAACACGGCTTCATCGAGGTCGAGACCCCGGTGCGGCTGGCTACGCCGGCGCTGGAGCTGCACCTGGACGCCGAGCCGGCGGGCGACCATTTTCTGCGCACCTCGCCCGAGCTGCACATGAAGCGCCTGCTGGCGGCCGGCGCGGCGCGCATTTTCCAACTGGGTCCCTGCTTCCGGCGCGGCGAACGCGGCCGGCTGCATAACCCCGAATATACCATGCTGGAATGGTACCGGGCCAACGCCACCTACGCCGACATCCTGTTGGACACCAAGCGGCTGATCCTCGCCGTCGCCCGCGCGGTGCGCGGGACGACCGACCTGCGCTACCAGGGCCGGCCGCTGCTCCTCGCGCCGGTGTGGGAGCGCCTGACCGTGGCGCAGGCCTTCATCCAATATGCCGGCTGGGATCCGGTGCGGAACTACGACGCCGCCCGGTTCGATTTCGACCTGGTGGACAAGGTCGAGCCCAAGCTGCCGCGCGAAGTTCCGGTGATCCTGACCGACTATCCGGTCGCCGCGGCCGCGCTGTCCCGCCGCAAGCCGGGCCAGCCGGAGGTGGCCGAGCGCTGGGAGCTGTACCTGGCGGGGATCGAGATCGCCAACGCCTACTCCGAGCTGACCGATCCGGCCGAGCAGCGCGCCCGCTTCGAGGACCACGCCCGCCAGCGCGCCGCGCGGGGCAAGCCGGCGTATCCGCTGGACGAGGAATTCCTGGCCGACCTGGCGCACATGCCGCCCGCCGGCGGCATTGCCCTCGGCGTGGACCGCCTCGTCATGATCCTCGCCGACCTCGCCACCCTGTCTGACCTCCTGCCGTTCCGGGAATGAAGAGAACTTCCACCTTGCTAACCTTCCCCTAATAGGCTGGTTGGCAGCGCATGATGTAGCAGCGGCGTCCCGCCGTTTCCGAACGCGGCCAGAGGCCGCGTCTACGGGCTAAAATGTCCGGATGATTATGGGAAGATTAGTGCGCCGCGGGGCTCAGGCCGCCAGTCTACTTCTTCAGCGCTTCGATGGCCCTGACCCGGTCGTTCTCGAACTCGAGGCGCAGCGTCTCGTATTCGTTGCGCTGCTGGACGTCCACCAGCACGACACCGGGTACGAACGCCGTATTGGGCCACGGGTCGGTTACGGACCCGAGCACTGTGGCGTATTGCGGGGTGGTGCGATAGTCGAACGCAGTGTAGGCCCAGACCTCGTTGACGCCGTTGGTGGTGACGCGGTGGTAGATGCGCCCAGGCTCGCCCAGCGCCATGCGCACGGCGTCCCGGCTGAAACCCAGCGCCACTTCGCCCAAGCGGACCTTGGCCTGCACGTCCGGCGCGAAGCTGGCGAACAGTTGCGGATGGGCCTTGATCCGCGCGGCCGGCGTCGCGCAGCCCGCCGCGGCCAGCAGCGCCAGCGAAACCAGGAAGGAACGGATACTTTTCATCACACCGGTATCTTCCGCTTTTTCCGCCATATGGCAACGCCGATGAAGCAGGACTTGCAATGTAATGGGAGATTATGCGTTTAATTGCGAAGCAACGCAAGCGGGTGGAGCCTTATGAAGAAACTCATGATTTGGGCGGTGATCCTGCTGCTGGCCGGCTGGCTGGGCTGGCGCCTGTGGGAGGCGGCGACGGCGCAGAAGAACGGGAAGAAAAACAAGGAGACGGGCGCGGCCCCGGTGGCGGTGGCCCCGGTTGAACAAAAAGCCATGCCGGTGGAACTGCGGGCGTTCGGCAACGTGGAGGCGCTGGCCACGGTGGCGGTCAAGGCGCAGGTCACCGGGTTGCTGTCCAAGATTCACATCGCCGAAGGGCAGGACGTCCAGGCCGGCGACCTGTTGTTCACCATTGACCCGCGCCCGCAGCAGGCGGCGCGCCAGCAGGCCGAGGCCAACGTCGCCCGCGACCGGGCGCTGCTGCGGAACGCGTCCAAGGAGTCCGCGCGCCAGAAGGAACTGCTGCAGAAAGGGCTGGCGGCGGAGGACACCTACGACGCCGCGCGCACCGCGGCGGAAGCGCTGACGGCGACGGTGCAGGCGGAAGAAGCCGCCCTGACCAACGCCCAGTTGCAACTCGAATACTGCTTCATCCACGCGTCGATCGGCGGCCGGACGGGCGATCTGTTGGTGCGCGAGGGCAACCTGGTGAAGGCGAACGACGTCCATCTCCTGACCATTCATCAAATCCACCCCATCCTGGTCCGGTTCTCCGTGCCGCAGCAGGACCTGCCGCGGATCAGCCAGCAGCAAGCCGCCGGACCACTGGCCGTGGCGGCATATATCGCCGGGGACGACCGCGCGCCGGAGCGGGGCCACCTGACGTTTATTGCCAACGAAGTGGATCGCGCCACCGGCACCATCACGCTCAAGGGCACCTTCCCCAACGAACGGCCGGGGCTGTACGTCAACGTGGTCCTGACGATCGCGCAGCAGATGGAGGCGCTGGTGGTGCCCGCGCGGGCCATCCAAACCGGCCAGCAGGGCACCTATGTTTTTGTGATCAAAGCCGATCAGACCGCCGACCTCCGGTTGGTCCGGGTGGATCGCACCCTGGGCACCCAGGCCATCATCGCCCGGGGCCTGCAGGCGGGCGAGCAGGTGGTCACCGACGGGCACTTGCGCCTGCTGCCGGGCGCACGCGTGACCGTCAAAAAGACGCCGGACGCCGGGCCGGCCACCACGCCATGAACATCGCCGAACCTTTTATCCGCCGGCCGGTGACGACCACCGTCGTCACGCTGAGCATCATGCTGTTCGGCTTCATGGGCTACCGCCTGCTGCCGGTGAACGACTTGCCGAATGTGGATTTCCCCACCATCCAGGTCAACGCCAGCCTGCCCGGCGCCAACCCGGAGACGATGGCCTCGGCCGTGGCCACGGTGCTCGAGCGCCAGTTTTCCACGATCGCCGGCGTGGACTCGATGACCTCCGCCAGCGGACAGGGCGCCACCACCATCACGCTCCAGTTCAACCTGAACCGCAGCATTGATTCCGCCGCGCAGGACGTGCAATCCGCCATCGCGCGCGCCGCCCGGAACCTGCCGCCGGACATGCCCGCGCCGCCGTCCTACCAGAAGGTCAACCCGGCCGATCAGCCGATCCTGTACATCGCGCTCACCAGCCCAACCCTGCCGCTGTCCGCGCTGGACCATTACGGCCAGACCCTGATGGCGCAGCGCATTTCCATGGTGAACGGCGTCGCGCAGGTGCAGGTGTTCGGCAGCCAGAAGTACGCCGTCCGCATCCAGGCGGATCCGCAGGCGTTGGCCAGCCGGGGCATCGGTCTGGACGAAGTCGCCAGCGCCATCCAGCAGGGCAACGTCAACCTGCCCACCGGCATCCTCTACGGACCGCATCGGGCCTTTTCGGTCAAGGCCGATGGCCAGTTGCTCAACGCCGCCGCCTATCGGCCGCTGGTGGTCACGTACCGGAACGGCGCCCCGATCCGGCTGGAGGAAATCGCCCGGGTGTTCGACAGCGTGGAAAACGACAAGGTGGCCGCCTGGTTCTGCTCCAGCAACCAGCAGCCGCGCTCGATCATATTGGCGGTCCAACGCCAGCCCGGCGAAAACACGCTGGCGGTGACGGACGCGGTCAAGGCGCTGCTGCCCCTGTTCAAGAAACAACTGCCCGCCTCGGTGGAGATGAACATCCTGATTGATCGCAGCCTGCCCATCCGCGCCTCGTTCGAGGATACGCGCTTCACGCTGGTGCTGACGCTGGTGCTGGTCGTGCTGGTTATCTTCCTCTTCCTGCGTAATTTCTCGGCTACCGTGATTCCCAGCCTGGCCCTGCCGGTCTCGATCGTCGGCACGTTCGCCGTGATGTACGTGCTGGACTACAGCCTCGACAACCTGTCGCTGATGGCCCTGACGCTGGCCATCGGGTTCGTGGTGGACGACGCCATTGTGATGCTGGAGAACATCGTCCGGCACCAGGAGATGGGCAAGGATCGCTGGCAGGCAGCGCTCGACGGCTCCCGGGAAATCGGCTTCACCATCGTGTCCATGACGATCTCGCTGGCGGCGGTGTTCATCCCGGTGTTTTTCATGGCCGGCATTGTCGGGCGGCTGTTCCGCGAGTTTGCCGTGACCATCGGCGTTGCCGTGCTGGCCTCGGGTTTCGTTTCGCTGACCCTGACGCCGATGCTGTGCAGCCGGTTCCTGCGCGCCCCGGCGTCCATCCGCCACGGCCGGATCTACGCCTTCACCGAGCGCGGTTTCCAGGCCATGCTGCAGTTCTACGAACGGACCCTGCGCGGGGTGCTCCGGCATCAGCGCGGCACCATGGCCTGGTCGCTGGTGGTGCTGGTGGCCACGGTGGCCCTCTTCAAGATCGTGCCCAAGGGTTTCCTGCCCAGCGAAGACCGCGACCAGTTGATCGGCACGACGGAGGCGCAGGAGGGCATTTCCTACGCGGCGATGCTGGCCAAGCAGCAGCAACTGGCCGCCCTCCTGCAACAGGATCCCAACGTGGAGTCGTTCATGTCCAGCGCCGGCGTGCGCGACGGCACGGCCAACCGGGGCCGGTTCATCATCCGGCTCAAGCCGCGCGCCGAGCGCCGCCTGAATGCGGAAGCCGTCCTGCAGGCGCTGCGCCCGAAGCTCAACTCCGTGCCGGGCATCAGCACCTTTCTCCAGGTGCCCCCGACCATCCAGATCGGCGCCCGCTTTACCAAGAGCCTGTACCAATATACGCTGCAAGGCTTGGACACCACCGAGCTGTACAAGTATGCGAACATCCTCCAGGAAGGCCTGCGCAAGCTGCCCGGTTTCCAGGACGTCACCACCGACATGCAGCTCAACAACCCCGAGCTGCGGGTGGAGATCCGGCGCGACCTCGCTTCGTCGCTGAACGTCACCGCCATCCAGCTCGAGGACGCGCTGTACAACTCCTATGCCTCCCGCCAAGTTTCGACCATCTATGCGCCGGACGATCAGTATCAGGTCATTCTCGAGCTGCTGCCGGAATACCAGGCCAACCCGGCGGCGCTGGCGTTGCTCTATGTCCGCTCCGGCGCCGGCCAGCTGGTGCCCGTCAGCGCCGTGGCCGGCCTGCAGGAGGGCTTCGGGCCGCTGTTCATCAACCACTCGGGCCAATTGCCGTCGGTGACGATTTCGTTCAATCTGCAGCCGGGGTTCGCCATCGGCGACGCCGTCAACCAGCTTGACGGCCTGGCCCGCGAGCGTATCCCACCCGGCATCAGCACCACCTTTCAGGGCACGGCACAGGCCTTCCAGGCCTCGCTGCAGGGCATGGGCCTGCTGCTGGCCATGGCGGTCCTGGTGATCTACATGGTGCTGGCCGTGCTGTACGAGGACTTCTATCACCCGATCACGATCCTGTCGGCCCTGCCCTTCGCCGGCTTCGGCGCGCTGGTGACGCTGCTCCTGTTCAAGGCCGAGCTGTCCATCTACGCCTTCGTCGGCATCATCATGCTCGTGGGGCTGGTGAAGAAGAACGGCATCATGATGGTGGACTTTGCCGTCGAGGCCCAGCACAAGGAGGGCAAGTCGCCGGAGGAAGCGATCTTCGCGGCGTGCCTGATCCGTTTCCGCCCGATCATGATGACCACCCTCGCCGCCCTGATGGCCGGGCTGCCGATCGCCTTCGGCTTCGGCGCCGGCGGCGAAGCGCGCCGTCCGCTGGGCCTGGCCGTGGTCGGCGGCCTGCTGTTCTCCCAGACGTTGACGCTGTACGTCACGCCGGTCTTTTTCCTCACTATGGACAAGCTGCACGCCGCGTTGCGCCGGAAGCTCCACCTTCAGGCGCGCGCGCCGGCCGCGGCCGCATGAAGAAGGCGGGGAAAGTAGGAGAGGGTTCAGGGTTTGGCCGTTAACAGCAACGGGAGAAAAATGATTCGCCAGCACAGCACGACCTGCGTAACGCCGGGACGGCGGTCGCGCCGTGACCGCCATCCCGGCGAACACGCGACCGGCCGCGCCATCGAACCTGCGTTCCAAGCCCAGGAAATCATTCTACTGAAGGATTCCAACCCTTGAAAACCCCAGCGCGCATCTTACGGCAATCCCGATGTCACCTTTCTTCGTGGGCGGGGCTTCCAGCCCCGTGCGCGGGGCAAGATGCCCCGCCCACAAGGGCTTTGAACCTGGCGCGTTGGGCCGTCGCCGCGGCGCTGCTGGCGAGCCTGGCGCTGCGGCCGGCCGCCGCCGAACCACCCACCCCGGCGGAGGTGCTCGCCCTGACCGTGGACAACGCCGTGCTGTTCGCGCTGGAGCACAACCAGGCGCTGGCGGTGGAGCGGCTCCATCCCGCCATCGCGCGCACCGGCGAGCAGCGCGAACGCGCCGTGTTCGACCCGGTGCTCACGGGCGACGTCAGCCGCGTGGAGGGCCAGGGCCTGCGACAGTCGCCCTCCGGCACCAATACGCTCCAGACCACCATCGGCCAGACCGCGGCCGGCGTCGCGTTGACCGCGCAACTGCCAGCCGGCACGCGGGTCGCCGTCGGCGGCAGCTCGGTGGTCGCCAATCCACCGATCGCCGGCGGCGCGCCCCTGGCCGCCGCGCGCCTTGGCGTGACCGTTTCCCAGTCGCTGCTGCAGGGCCTGGGCACGGGCGTCAATCTCGCCAACCTGCGGCAGGCGCGGCTGGACACGCGGATATCCGTGTATGAACTACGCGGCCTGGCCGAGGCGCTCGCGAGCAGCGTGGAGCAGACCTGTTGGGATTACCTGCTCGCCAACCGGCAGCTTGAAATTGTCCGCGCCTCGCTGCAACTGGCCGAGCAGCAGTTGGCGGAAGTCCGGGAGCGGATCGCCATCGGCAAATTGGCGGCCGTCGAGCGCGCCGCTGCCGAAGCTGAGGTCGCGCTGCGACGCGAAGCGCTGATTGATGCCGAAAGCCTGCAGGCCACCACGCGCCTGCACCTGCTCCGCCTGCTCAATCCGCCCGGCGCCGATCTCTGGACCCGGACCCTGACGCTGCAGGCGCAGCCCGACCTGTCCTGCGCCGCGCCCGACCCGGTCGAGGACCACGTCGCCGTGGCGTTGTATTTCCGTCCGGATTTAAACCAGGCGCGGCTGCTGGTGCAACGCCACGAGCTCGAGGTCGTCAAAACCAAGAACGGCCTGCTGCCGAAACTGGATTTCTTCATCACGCTCGGCCGCACCGGCTACGCCGAAACGTTCCCCGACGCGCTCCGCGGCAAGGAGGACCAGGGCTACGACGTGGCCGTGGGACTGGCCGGCGCCTTCCCGCTGGCCAACCGCGCGGCCCGCGCCGGCTTGACGCGCGCCACGTTGAGCCGCGACCAGGCCCTGCTGGCGATGACCAACCTCAGCCAGCTCGTGCAGGAAGACGTGCGCGCGGCGCACGTACGGCTGCGCCGCGCCCGGGCGCAGGTGGACGCCACCCAGGCCACGCGCCGGGCCGAGGAGGAGAAATCTCGGGCGGAGGTGGAAAAATTCCGCGTTGGCAAATCCACCTCGCTGCTCGTGGCGCAGGCCCAGCGCGACCTGCTCCAGAGTCGGCTCCACGAAGCCCAGGCCGACGCCGGCTGCTGCAAGGCCCTGGCCGAGCTGTACCGGCTCGACGGCTCCCTGCTCGCCCGCCGCGGTCTCGTCATCGCCGAGACGGAGCCCAAGGACTGAAGGTTCCGGCCAAACCTCGTTTGGCCGGAATAGGGTTCAGCGTTCAGGGTTCAGGTTGCAACTACCGATAGGGGCTTCCAGCCCGGCGCTCATGTCGTGCATGAGTAATGTTCGGGGTTCAAACCGCAGCACCTGATTCGTAACCGCACTACTTCTTCCTGAACTCTGACACCCTGAACCCTGTTGCTTCGCCTGGCTTACTTCCGCCCCAGCCGGTCCACGGCCTGGCGTATGGCCGCGATATGCGCGGGCGTCGTGCCGCAGCAGCCGCCGATGATCTGCGCGCCGGCGGCGACGAGCGCCGGCACGCACGCCGCCATGTCGGCCGGCGTCTCAGAGAACACATCGACGCCATTGACGTTCTTCGGCAGGCCGGCATTGGCCTGGACCAGGATCGGCGCTCCGGGCGCGGCGGCGCGCATTTCCTTCACGACCTCGAGCATGCGCTCCAGGCCGTTGCCGCAGTTGGCGCCAATGACGTGCGCGCCGGCCGCCAGCGCCGCGCGGGCGGCCTCCGCCGCCGCCACGCCCATCATCGTCCGGTATCCGCCCTGGCGGTTGCGTGCGAACGTGAAGGTGCACAGCACCTCGCACGGCGTATGGTCGCGCGCGGCGCGCACCGCCGCCGCGGCCTCGTCCAGCGCGCTCATCGTCTCGATGCACAGCGCGTCCGCGCCGCCGGCCGCCAGCGCCACCGCCTGCTCCCGGAAGGCGTGGTAGAAATCCTCCTCGGTCACGTCGCCCATCGCCGTCATCTGGCCGGTGGGGCCGAGCGCGGCGATGACCCACCGATCCGCGCCGGCCGCGGCGCGGGAAATCGCCGCCGCGGCCGTGTTGATCTCCACCACCGGCTGCGCCAGGCCGAAGTGCCGGAGCTTGTAGGCCGTGCCGCCGAAGCTGTTGGACTCGATCAGGTCCGCGCCGGCGGCGATATAGCTGCGGGCAATGTCCAGCACCTCCGCCCGGTGCGTCAGGCACCACAGCTCGGGACATGCGCCCGGCGGCAGCCCCTGCTGCTGCAGCATGGTGCCCCACGCGCCGTCCGACACCAGGATGCGACCGGACTGGATCGCCGCGACGATGCTGGGCTTGGCCATGACGGGATATGTACATCCGCCCCGCGCCCGCCGCAAGCGAAAGAACGCGGCAAGCCGGAGCGGATTAATTGCAGCCGCAGCCGCCGCCGCCCACGCCGCGGCCGCCGACGGCGGCTTCGCGCGTGAAATAGATGTGCTCCGAAAGCGAGTCGTTGAGCGGGTCGCGGTCGGGCCGCATGGTGTAGTCGGCCAGCTTGCCGCGCTGCCAGGGTTCGACGTTGGCGCAGCCGGCGAGGCCCAAGGCCAGGCCGCTCCCAAGCAGGGTTACAACGAGCAGCTTTTTCATGGCATCAACTCACTTCTCCGTCAGCAGTTGTTCGATCTCCTGCCGCAGTTGTTTGACATCCGCAGCTCCGCGGAAGCCGACATGGACAAATCGGATGACGCCCTGGCGGTCCACCAGGAAACTGGTGGGCATGGACGCGACTTCGGCCTCGGCAACCAGCCGATGGTCGGCATCATGCACGGTGGAAAAGGCCACGGGATGCTCATCGAGAAACTTCTTCATGGCGCCGGCCTTTTCGTCCACGCTGACGGCCACGAGGCAGAAGCCACGGTCCTGATATTCTTTGTAGAGCTTGTCGAGTTCGGGGAACGAATGTTTGCACGGGCCGCACCACGACGCCCAGAAGTCAATCAGGACCACCTTCTTTTCCAGCGGGGGCACGGTACCGCTCAGGCCCAGGCCGGCCAAGGCGGGCAGGCGGCTGCCCCTATGCCAGCCGGCGCCGGCGGTCGTCGCGATGAGGGCGGCGAGCAACACGGCCAGGAGCGCCGGACCGGGCCGCTGCTTAAGCGCTGCGCTGTTCTTGGCTGAGTACATGTTGAAACCTCCGGGTTTGGAACAGCCCCTGCTCGGACCAGATGCAGCCGGCCGCGAACGGGGTTTGTTCAAAAAGGCGCAAGCCTTCCTCGACGCCGAGGATGCAGGCGGTGGTGGTGAGGATGCCGGCCTCGGTGCAGGTGGGCGCCAGGGCCCAGACGGCGCGGACCCCGTTGTGGACGGGCTGGCCGCTGCGCGGATCGAGGAGATGACTGTAGCGCCGGCCACCGATCTCGACGAAACGCTGGTAGTCGCCGGAGCAGCAGAGCGCTGTTTCCTTCAGCGCGACGCCGGCCCAGCAGGAGTCGGGCTGGCCGGGATGTTCCAACCCGATGCGCCAGTCGCCGCCCTCGGGCGGCTGCCCGCCGGCGCGCAGGTCGCGGCCAAAATCCACGAGCAGATTGAGAATCCCCAGCCGGCGGGCCATTTCGAAGACGCGGTCCACGGCGTACTCCTTGCCGATGCCGCCGAGATCGAGACTCATGCCGGCTTCGGCCAGACGCACCCGGCCGGCGGCGCGCTCGAGCTTGGACCAGCCCACCAGCCGGCGTTCGTGCGCGATGGTTTCCGGCGTGGGCAGCGCGGGCTGCGGCGCGTGGTAATCCCATAAACGGACCAGCGGCCCGGCGGTGGGGTCGAAGATGCCGCCCGTTTTCCAGTGAAACCAGTCGCAGAGCGCCAGCAACTCTTCCGTTTCGGGATCGCTCTCCACCCACGCGCGGCCGGCGGCCGCGTTGATGCGGCTGACGAGGCTATCAGGTATGAAGCGGGAGTAGCGCCCTTCAAACTCGGCCAGCCAGCGCAGCACGGTTTCGTGAAACTGTCGGGCCAGGGCGGGCGCCGCGGCGCGAAAGAGGACCGTGTTGGACGTGCCCAAGGCGTGAAACCGGAACTGGTGCTGGCCGTTGAGCGAACTCAGCGATGCCGCCGCCATCTGCCTATACCTTTGGTCGGTGTTCACAACCATACCGAGCACCCCAGCATGACGACCGTGGCGGACGGATAGGCGTCCGGCGACGTCACGCCATCCCGCCGTTGCTGTTCGTACCGTTCCAACGCCGCGTCGAAGGATAAACCCGGATGGGGCTTCCAGATCAGCTTCAGACCGTAGCCCATGGCGCGCAGTTGGGAGAGGCGGTAATCCGCGGAGTAAAACTCCGGCGCACCGCTGAAGCGCACCGCGTAGAAATCCGCCGCGCCCTGCTGGTAGTAGCGCAACATCGGCCGGAGGATAAAGTGCTCGCCGAACTTCTGGTGCCAGGACAGCGTCCAGGTGCCGGCGTTGATGCCAAACGAGTCGCGGTAATAGCGGTAGCTCACTTCCGCGCTGGCGTCCGCTGCCTCGAAATAGTGCGTCAGCGCCAGATAGACGATTTGTTTGGTCTTTTCCCCCGGCCGGTTTTCCGGGACCAGCCGGCCGTTCAACTCCACCACCTTGTAGGGATCGCTCAGATAGCCGTCCGCCCGGCCCAGCGACAGGTTGACCGTGAAGAACGTCTGCGGATCCAGCAGCTGCGTCACGCCGATCATCCCGTCCAAGGTGCGCTTGGACTCCGTGCCGGTGAAGTCGCTGCCCCTGATGAGATCGCTGTTGGCCCCGACGCCCACCAGCAGCGTGGTGTTCTTCTGATTGAAATCAATCGCGTCCCGCAGCGCGAGGCCGCGCGACCAATAATCGGACTCTTCGCTGTACGAGACCTGCGCCGCGGCCGTATGCCGGCCCCAGTTAGCTCGACATTCAATCCGTACCGCTGGTCGTTGGCCCTGGCGGTGGGCACCTTGGGCGCGCTGGGCGGCTGGCTGATGGGCGCGGGATCGCTGACCGCCGTGGTGCTGCCCGCCGTGGTGCTACCCGCCTTGGCCGTGCCCGGCGCCGCGACCGACGGGGCGGAGGACGACGATGACCGGGAGGATGACGAAGACAAACTAGACCTGGGCGCGGCAGGAGCGAGTGCACGTGTAGGCGCCGGCGCCGGCGCCGGCGCCGGTGCCGTCGTCGCGCCGGACAAGACGTCGAAGTGTTGGGTCAGGGGCCGGATGCCGCTGATTCCAATGGGTGCCGGCTGTGCCGCCGCCAACGTGCTGGTGGCTGGCGCGCCGGGTGGCGGAGCGCCCGTGGGCGAGGCGCCGGAGATGAAGTTGTAAATGCCTTCGATCCGGATGGTCAGCGTCGGCGTGAGTTCTTTTTCCAGTGCGGCCGTCGGCGCGACGATCTGCATCCGATCGCCGTCTTCTTTGTAGATCAGCGTCTTGAAGTCCAGCTTGTCCTCGCCGCCCGCCGCCCGCCGCAGCGGCAGCAGATTCAACGCCAGGGCCAGCACCAGGACCTTGTCGCCAGGGAAGCGCAGCCGCCGCGGTTCGGCGGACGCTAATGCACCAGCACAGGATAATTTTTTCACAGCGCCCCCAGACTATGCTTTTCCTTGAGGCGCAATATAACGACCGTTAGCCGGTCTTTCAAGTGGTAGACCGATTTTCGTAGAAAAATCCCATTATTGATGTCCGCAATTTGGCGCGCGGTCCCGACCGCCCATAGTCGGGGACGCCGCTTTCATCCCCTGTCGCAACCCTGCCCAAGCGCGGTCGAAACCGCGCACTCCAAAGTCGCTTCGCGACAAGAGAGGAATATTGGGCGATAAACCGGTAAAAATACTGACGCTTGGATTGACACGCCCGGCCGCCCGCCCTAAGCTCGCGGCATGCTTCCCCAGTGGATCATCGAAAAGAAGCGCGACGGCGCCGCGCTCACGGCCGATGAAATCCGGGAGTTCATCGAGGGCTACACCCGCGGAACGATCCCCGACTACCAGATGGCCGCGCTGGCCATGGCGATCTACTTCCGCGGCCTGTCGGCCGACGAGACCGTCGCGCTGACCGAAGCCATGCTGCGCTCCGGCGACGTCGTGGACACCGCGTCCATCGCGGCGCCGAAAGTTGACAAGCATTCCACCGGCGGCATCGGCGACAAGGTCTCGCTGCTCCTCGCGCCGCTGGTCGCCTGCTGCGGGGTGGCCGTGCCGATGATCTCCGGCCGCGGGCTGGGCCTCACCGGCGGCACGCTCGACAAACTGGAAGCCATCCCCGGCTACCGCACCCAACTCCCCACCGCGGAATTCCTGCTTATCGTGGCGGCCTGCGGCTGTTCGATCATCGGCCAGACGGAACGGCTCGCGCCGGCGGACCGGAAACTGTACGCGCTGCGCGACGTCACCGGCACGGTGGCCTCGATCCCGTTGATCACCGCCAGCATCCTGAGCAAGAAGCTGGCCGCGGGCGTGGATGGCCTTGTCCTGGACGTCAAATGCGGCCGCGGCGCGTTCATGCCGACGCCGGCCGCCGCCCGCGAACTCGCGCACAGCCTGGTGCGCGTCGGCCGGCAGATGGGCCAGAAGATGGCCGCGCTGATCACCGGCATGGACCAGCCGCTGGGCCGCGCCGTCGGCAACGCGCTGGAAGTCGTGGAAGCGATCGCAGCCCTCCAGGGCCGCGGGCCGGATGACCTGCTGGAAGTCACGCTGGCCCTGGCGGAACGCATGCTGCTCCTGGCCGGCGTGGCGCGGAACGCCGCGGAGGCCGGTACGCTGCTGGCCCGCCAGCTTGAATCCGGCGCGGCGTGGGAAAAGTTTCTGGACATGGTCCGGCGGCACGGCGGCGACGTGGCGGCGCTGGAGCATCCGGACCGCCTGCCGCGCGCGCGGCTGCAGGAGTCCTTCCCGGCGCCGGCCAGCGGCTTCGTCGCCGCGGCGGACGCGGAGTACATCGGCCGGGCGTGCCTGTTGCTCGGCGCGGGCCGCGCGCAGATCACAGACACCGTGGATCCGGCCGTCGGCGTGGCCGATTTGGTCAAGATCGGCGAACC
>JAPLSZ010000135.1 GCA_026398385.1 Kiritimatiellota bacterium
GCGCATGATCCGGTAGTACTGGGGCGCACAGGTGGCCTTGATGTGCAGACGGCCTTGCATTTCGAGCGAACGGTCAAACAGCCACCGCAGCACTTCTTCCATCTGCGGCCGCGACAGGCGCATGGCGTCGCTGATTTCGGCGCCGCACCCCACCGGGACCAGCACAAAAACGTGGAAGGCGTCGGCGCCGCGCGCCAGGGCCAGGTTCAAAATGTCCGGAAGTTCCGCCAGATTGTGCTGCGCCACCGTGACGTTGACCTGCACCGACAGTCCGGCGCGCCGCAGGGCGTCGAACCCCCGCAAGGTGTCCTGAAAACAGCCCGGGATCCGCCGGAAGGCATCGTGCGTGGCGGCCGTTGCGCCGTCGAGGCTGACGCTGACCCGCTGGATGCCGCACGCGTTGATGCGCTGCGCCATCGCGTCATCAACCAGCGTGCCATTGGTGGCCAGCGCCACGCGGGTGAAGAGGTCGGCGCACGCCCGGGCGATGTCGAAGAAATTCTCCCTGACCAGCGGCTCGCCGCCGGTCAGGATCAGAATCGGGTCGCCGGCGGCGCGGATGTCGCGGGCGACGCCCAGCACCTCCGCCGTGGTGAGTTCGCCCTCCGCGACGTGGGCCTGCGCCTCGGCGCGGCAGTGCACGCACGCCAGGTTGCAGCGTGCGGTCAATTCCCAGAAAACGAGACGGAGGTCGTTGTTCACAGCCCGATCTCCTGGTCGGACAGATAGCAGTCCGGCTCCGGCGCCCAGAGGTCGCCGGTGACCGCTTCGGCCCGGACCCGGAAATTGCCATTGCAGATCTCCAGCCACCGGCACGCGGCGCACCGGCCGTGGAGGAGTCGCTTGCGGTCGCGCAACTGCGCGAGCAGCGCGTTGGACGGATCCGTCCATAGTTGGCTGAACGGGCGCGCCCGCACGTTGCCCACGGTGACGTGGCGCCAGAATTGGTCGGGATGCACGGCGCCATCCCAACTGACGCAGCCGATGCCGACGCCGCTGTTATTGCCGCCATTCATCTTGAGCAGATCCAGGACGTTGGCCGCGCGCGCGGCGTCCTCGGCCAGGAGGCGCAGATACAGGTAGGGCCCATCGGTGTGGTTATCCACGGTCAGCACTTCCACGGGGCGCCCTTCCGCGTGGAGGGCCCGCGTGGTGTTCATGATCAGGTCCACCGCCGCGCGCGTCTGCGCGTGCGGCAGCGCCTCCTTGATCAGCGCGCTCCCCCGCCCCGCATAGACCAGGTTGTAGAAGCACACCCGGGGAATTCCCTCGGTGCGAACGAGGTCGAAAATGCCGCCGATGTCCTGCACATTGCGGCGGGTGATGGTGAACCGGAGGCCCACTTTCACCTTTTGCTGCAGGCAGTTCCGGACGCCGGTCAGCGCCCGGCTGAACGCGCCCGTCATCCCGCGGAACCGGTCGTTGACCGCTTCCAACCCATCCAGGCTGATGCCGACGTACGACAGGCCGGCATCCCGCAGCCGCGCCGCGACCCCCTCCGTGATCAGCGTGCCGTTCGTGGACACGACGGCCCGCATGTTCCGCTGCACGGCGTGCGCGATCAGTTCGAAGATACCCGGACGGATCAGCGGTTCGCCGCCGGAGAACAGGATCACCGGCACCCCGAAATCAGCCAGGTCGTCCATCAGGCGCAGGCCCTCTGCGTGCGACAGCTCGCCGTCATACTCCCGATCGTGCGATTGGGAATAACAGTGCACGCAGCGCAGGTTGCAGCGCCGGCCCACGTTCCAGACCACCACCGGCTTCTTGTCGCTGGAGTACTGCAGCAGGTGCGACGGCAGGTCGCGCGAGCGGCGTCCGTAGCGGAGCGGGTCGGACGCTTCCACCGTCCCGCAATATAACTTGGAAATCCCGATCATGCCGCGCGTTCCCTTTCAGCTCCGCTCAACGAAGGAACCTACCTTACGCCGTATTGCCCCAGAGTCAAATATGCGCCCGCAACACCGTCGCCGGCCCCACCCCGCCATCACCGCCGCCGGAACCGGATCCCGGACGGCAAGGCGTTAGTACCCGAGCCGGGCAGGAACGAGATGGAATTGGTGAGCGTGGTGACGGAATTCGTCAGCGCGGATAATGCCGCGTGGTCCTTGTTGTGACACATCAGCGAGCAGCTCTTGCTCTGATCCACGTATTCCAGCTTCCCATTGGTCTTCGACGGCGACACATAGCGCGTATTAAAGTTGACGAGATGCGGCACCGTTTCCGCGCCGTGCGCGTCATGACAGGTGGTGCAGGCCGTTTGCGCGTCAACGATGTGTTTCTTATGCTGCTTGAAGCTCTCGTCATTGAGCAGGCTCGTGCGGCTGTGGCATTTGTAACACAGGGCGTAGATATCGGGGCCTTCCGCCGAGAAATCGGTCAGCACCAGTTGGCGTTCCAGCAGCGGGACATAGGCTGAACCGTGGGGACCATTAGGCCCGCCCCCCCCCGCGCCGGGGCCCTGGTCATTGTTATGGCAATCCGTGCAGTACATCAGACTGGCCGTGGTCCACGGGGCGATGAGGCTCGGCACCAAACTATTCTTGCCGGCCACGGCGACCGGGTGATAGGAGGCGAAGTGGCCATCAAACTCCAGCCGCGTATTGGTCTGTGCGAACTGGCGGTTCACACGGGCGGAGCCCCGCGCCCGGCTGTCGGCGTGACACCGGAAGCAGACTTCGTACTGCAGCGTCAGCGGCGTAACCTTGTTTCCGGCGACGCTGATCCCCGTGACCCCGGCCAGCGCGCCCGCGGCCATGGGCGCCCGGGCCGGAGCGGATTTCACGGCATGCGGATTATGGCAATCCGCGCATTCGACATGGCGCGGCGCGTTGATCGGATCCACCTGGTATTCCTGATACGGATCGTGCACGTCGCGCGTCTGCGCCACCGGATGGACGCTCAGCTTGCCGAACTCGCGCTGCACGTCCTTGGACGCCACGTGACCATTGTGGCAACTGTAACAGTTGTCCTCCTCGTTGGCGAAATTGAGCAGCCGCTGCTTGGTCCCAGCGGTGTGGGGCGCATGGCAGCTCTCGCACGCGTTGGCGGCCACGGTAGAGCCCTCGGTACGCGGCCAGGGATCCGGGCCGGCGCCATCCCATTGCTTGTTGGACGTCCGGTGAATGGATGCGGGCCAGTAGCGCTGATCGTGGCAGACGTTGCACAGGGCCGAAGCCGTATTGTCCATCACCAGGAACTTGCCGTACTGGTTGTTGTGGGCACTATGACAAGCGGTGCACTGCAGTTCGCCGCGCCGGTCCAAACGCACCGGCCGCCCCTTGAGTTCCGCGGGGTCATGCAACTGGCCGTTGGCATGCGCCAGCGCCTTGTCGTAAACAAAGGACACCGGATGATCGTCGGCGAGGTCCGTGCCCAGGTTGGCCCGGCCGGAACGCATCCTGCGGATGCCGCTGGCAAAGGTGATTTCCTTGGCGCGGTTGCGCAACATGCCCAGCGCGACCGTGCCATCGTGGCAGCTCAGGCAAAGCTTGGACGCCCCCGTGGGCTGGCCGGGATGCGCCTTGGCCGTCGAGCTGCTGTAGGGGGTGTAGCTGACGGTGGAATCATAACGATTCCACATCGGGCCGTCGGTGGACATGCCCCCGTGGGGCGTGTGGCAAAAGGTGCAGACGTCCTTTTCCACAAGGGCCTTGACCGGGTTGCCGCCACCCGCCGACGGGCGGTGCCGGGAACTGATCAGCGGATCACGCTTGGGGGTGACCGAGAGATCATGCCGGGAACCGATCACGCTCTCCGCAAAACCGGTCCCGGAAACAGCCCCCACCACCAGCAGGGCCAGACTCAGCGCCGGTCTCCAGCCGGAGCCGACGGGGTCGCCCAAGAACACCGTGAACATGCCGATAGATTTCATGGCGCTCCAATATACTTGAACACCTGGACCCTTTGATTATAGGAATCCGCAACATAGATTTCATTCGCGCGGCTGATGGCCAGGCCCTCCGGCAGCCAGAACTCCCCGGGCTCCCCGCCGGTTGCCCCCCAGGTCAGGAGCAGGCGGCCGGAAAGATCGAACACCTGGATGTGGTCGAAGCGCGCATCCGCCACGTACACATGCCCGAGCCGATCCACCGCCACGCCCTTCGGGGTGCCGAATTGCCCGGGACGGTCGCCGAAACAGCCGAGCGCCACCTGGAAATGGCCGTCCGCATCGAACACCTGGATCCGCCCGTTCATCGAATCGGTGACGAACAGCCGCCCCTGGTCATCCGTGGCCAGATGCGTAGGATAATTGAATTCCCCGGCCGCGGTGCCGCGCTGACCGAACCGGGTCCGGAAGTTCCCGTCGAGATCGAACACCTGGACGCAGTGCCCCACCGCATCCGCCACGTACAGTTTTGCGCCGTGGATGGCCAGACCGGAGGGCCGCGCGAGGCCCGCCTTGATCGTGAACAACTGCTGGCCGCGACGGTTGAAAACCAGGATCTCCTTTAATCCGGAATCGGCCACATAAATGCGGCCTTGCGCAACGGCGGCAGCCACGGGCAGGATGAAGCGCTGCTGTTTCAGTTGCTCCCAGCGTTGGTAGCTTTTTTCCGTCCGATCGAAAAACGCGACCACGCCCGCCCCGGTGTCGGTCAGGCAGAGGTTGTCCGCCTCGTCCAGGGCCAGCCCAAAAGGCTTGACCAGGTTCTCGCTTTTCCCGCCCAGGCCCGTCACGAAGTTGAGCACCCGCCGCCAGCGGGAAACCGCCACCCCAAGGTCCACGGGCCCAGTGAAGCTACGGACGTAGGCGATCCGCGGCTCAGCCGGAGGACTGGGCCAGACCCGCTGGACCGCCGCCGCCGCAGGGGCCGCCGGCCGCGGCTGAACACAGGCCTGAAGGCACACAGCCGCCAGCATAAGCAGCCCCCCGCAAGCTATGGTGGGTCGTTGCATGTTCAGAAGGCTCGCTTGATACGCAGAAACAAGCGATCCTGTTCCCGCTCCTCTTCCGGAGTGGTCTGCCCCTCGCGATCATAGGACAGCTGTATCGCAAACAAGCCAATTTGATAGTAAGCCCCGGCCCGCACCGTCGTCAAATCCCGTTCTTCCTGGTCGCCGCGCTCAAACCGCTTACCCGCTTCCACATCAAAGCTCAGCATCGCGGTCAACTGCAGCCCAAAGCGCACGGTAAACTGATAATTGGCCCGGCGTTGCTCGGACGCTGGAAAAAAAATCCAATATTCGTCGGCGTTGAGGCCCAGGCGGCCGCGTTGGCTCACCTGCCGTGAGTAGGACTGGAACAGATGCGTGTTGCGATAGGCCGTCAAATCCGAGTCATACGTCTGGTATTCCGCGCCGGCGCCAAGCCCTTGCCAACGCATCTCCGCGCCGAGGGTCTGGTCGGTGTAATCATGGACCGCCTGCCACTGCTCGCCGAAACTTTGGCTGGCATTGCGGCGGGCGTACAGGCCCAGCAACCCCTGGAACAGGTCCAGGCGGACCGACCACGTATCGCTCAGGATTTCACCGCTCGCACTGGACAAATTCGCGGCGCGATAATCCACCAAGACCGTCGCCCCTTCCGGAATGGTGCCGCCGGATACGCGCCGGATTTCCGTGCGTTCCCCGTGCGCGCGCACTTCATAGTCCAGCAGTTCGCGGTACGTCAACAGGCCCGTGGCATCGGTCACCCGGATCGTGGGGCTTTCCACCTGGGCCAGGTTCAACAGCGCCACCGCGCCATCGCTCAGCGTATGCGGTTCGCGAAAGACCGCCATCGTCGTGCTCCCGCCCGACGCCTGGTAGTCCTGGTGATCGAGGATGGCGTGATAGCCGAGGCTCAAGCGCCCCCACGCGCCGAGTTGCTTCATGTAGGCCTCGTCGAGCTCCAAGCCATAGAAGGTCCGCGACAGGTCCGACGCCTCGTCGCTGGATTGATTCACGCCGGCGTGGATATTCATTCGCGAGGTCAGGCTCTGATACAGCCGGTGTTCGAAGCCGGCCTCCCCCCGGTGATTATCGCTCGCGAACGAGCCCTCGCGAAAACGGTCGAAGGTATAGTCATAGATGGTGGACAACGACGGCGTATGCACTTTCAAGATGTGTTCCCGCAGATTGAGGCTTTCCGCGATCGTGCCCATGCCCCCTTCCTCAAAAACCGAGCGGTTGCCGTCAAATTGACCGCTCGTGTTGTTATTATGATAGTTTAACATCGTTTCGAACGTGGCCGGCCGGCCGGCGCCGCGCACTTCGGTGTCGTTCACCTGGAGGCTGTGATCGGTGCCGTCGTCCACGCTCAGGCCCCCACTCTCCCGCCGATACCGCGTGTAAACATATGACAACACCGTACGGTTCCTTTCCTGGCGCTGGTTCTGGGCGCCGAGCGAAACCGTGTCAGAGCTGTCCGCCGCAGAGAATAACACGCTGTCGTCCAAGGTCTCCAGATGCTGGAAACTCAGCGTGAACGGCACGGGCCCGGCTGTATATCCGGCGCTGCCGCCATACCGTTGCTGCTCGCCGCGGACGGTATTGAAAAAATCGTATTCCCGAACGTAGGTGCTGCGGCCGGCATTCAGCGTGGCGGCATAGGGTTTTTCGCGCAGGATCCGCATGTGCGCGTCGTAGTTCTGCAGCACGGAATTGAGGCCCTCATTGGTCGTGCTCGATCCGGAGGTCCTGATCCACTCGTAACCAATCTGCCCGTTTATATCAAAAGTCAGGAGGTTCGGATGGTAAAGCGAACCGTCCAAAGCCAGATTCCCCGACGGCGCCAGGGACTTCGTCCGGTAGTCGCTCGACTCGCCGGTCGCACGCATCGTATTCTTCAGCACTCTTTGTTCGGCTTCCACCATGAGATTGACCGCGCCCAGTCGCAGCCGCAAAAATTGGGGTTCTTCCTCCACCGGCACGTAATAGGCGCCCACATAGCAAGCCGCGCCGAAAAAAAGCGCCAGCCCAAGTCCGGTCCGGCCGCCGGCGCTGTACCCGTGGCGGCTCATGACGACGGCCTCGCGGCCTTGGTTCCGTCATTTCTATCCGCCGGATTTTTTTTTAGCAGCGCCTTGAACCCGGCGCTGTGCGGATTATGACACGTGGTGCAGGACGCCTCGCCGAGTGGGCTGTGCGCCGCCTGCTTGGCCACCTCTTGTTGATCATGACAATCGTAACACAGGGCCACGCCCGCTTTCTTCAGCAGCGCGGGATTCGCCGCGGCATGCGGCTGATGACAGTCCAGGCAGGCGCCGTCCGCGGCGGGAGCGTGCTTGACTTTGCCCGGCGTCATGTCGTCGTGACACTCGCCGCAGAGCGCCTTCCCCTTCCGCGCAACAGATGTTTGTTCTCCGACTGATGCGGGTTATGGCACGCCAGGCATTCGCCGCCCTCCGCCGGCGCATGCTTGACCTTGGCCTTGGCCAGGAAGTCATCGTGGCACGTGAAGCATAAGTCCTTGGGCTTTTGCTTTATTCTCTGGGAGAACTTCGATTCATGACAGGCGGTACACTCGTCGTCAGCGTAGGGCGCATGCCTATACACCGGCAGCGGCGCGGGCGTGGGGGCCGGCTGCGACCGCAGAACCACCGGTGCGTCGTCAGCACCCGCGCCCGGCGCGGGTGGTTGCGTGGAACCGGGAGCGCCCGGCACGCCGTCAAAGAAGAAGAAGAAGCACAACCAGTCGTGCTTCGTCATGGTCGCGCAGCCCGCGCCGAGGAGGAGCACGCCGAGCGGCGCCAGGCGCAACGCCCTCGGCCAGCAGCGGCGGCGCCGACCAGCCCCTACGCGGCCCTGTTCGCTCGGCATGGCTGGCATGTCGTTATCGCGATGCAATGTTGTTATGGCCACTGGCGGCACGGCCCGGCCGGATTGGAATGGTTAGCGCGGCTGCAGCAAGCCATAGACATTGATCTTGTTGGGCCCGTACTGACTGACCACGAACACGAGATACTCCAACTGACTCCCCGGCGCGACATATTTTTGGAACCGCGCCACATTCTCATAATCAATGGCAATCCCCGCCGGCAACAGCAGTCCCCGCGCGTTTTTATTTTCACCCATGGCTTCAACGGGCTGCCCAAAATACATCAGCAAGCGTCCTTCGGCATCGAACACTTGCACGACCTGCGCGGCGGCTTCCACCACGTACACGCGGCCGGCGCGATCCACTGCGATGCCTTTGGGCCTCACAAACTCGCCCG
This sequence comes from Kiritimatiellota bacterium, assembly GCA_026398385.1. Lineage (GTDB taxonomy): Bacteria > Verrucomicrobiota > Kiritimatiellia > CAIQIC01 > CAIQIC01 > CAIQIC01. The sequence goes on from JAPLSZ010000135.1 coordinate 8,139, forward strand.
GCTGGTCACCCTGCCGCCCGAAGCTCCGCAGATACTTGCCGTCGGCGTCATATTGCATGACCATAAAGCCGCCCGTATCCGTCACATATATCCGCCCGGCCTGATCCACGTCCAGATTGGTGGGCGTATAAAGTTTGGCCGTCGCATCCTGGCGATCCACGGTTATGACCAGCAGTTGCTGGCGGGTCCGCTTGTCGAAAACCCGCACGCTGTGTCTTAACGCGTCGGCGATGTATAGCCGGTCGCCGACGATCGCGATGTCCGAGGGCTTCATGGGCGTCGCCGTAACAATGGGTTCCTCCTTTTCATCCTTGGGCGCGCGCTGGGGCGGTTCGCCCGCCCCCATGTCGGCCAGCGCCTTCGCCTCCTGACGCGTGCCAATGGCGCCAAGAAAGCGTTCATCGGGGCCGAAAATAAGCACCTGCCCGCGCCCCGCGTCGGCGACGTAGAGGGTGCCGTCGCGATCAATGGCCAGGTTGGTCGGCAGAACGAAGCGGCCTCCGCCACCCGGCGAAAAATAGCGCCACTTCTTTTTTCCCAAATCCAGAATTTCCACCGTGGCGGGGCTCGTATCGCTCACATAAATCCGGCCGCGGGTCACCGTCACGCCGTAAGGCTTTCCAATGTAGCGCGCCGGCCGCCGGCCGATCAGAAAATCCAGCAGGGTATTGCGGTCGCCGACATCATCGGACGACGTGATGCTGGTCAGAAATTGCAACCGGGGCGCATCGGGCGGCGGCGGATAGAAAATGGGCGTTGCCGCCGGGCGTGGTGCGCGCGTGGCGCAACCGGCCGCCAGGCCGATGACGCCCAAGACGGCCAGACCATGCCGCAACAATCCACCCATGTTTTGCAACAGCTTCATCAGGTGATTCTCACTCCGGACCGGCCTCGCTGTCAAGCGTACGCCGCCGCTTCGTGATCAAAAAAAACATCCTCCGGTAGTCCCGGAGGATGCCTTAATTTGTTCAGACGGCCAGAGCATACACGCCGTTGGCTGCCAGCGTTTCCGGCACCAACCATTACTTGATATGACACATCAAGCACAGATCGCCATAAGCGCTGGACTGCACCAACAAAATACTGCTGCTACCGGAACCGCCGCGCTGTTTATGAACGTCATGGCAGGACGTGCATTCCATCCGGTATTTATTGCCCAGCATGGCCTTGTTCAGCGTAGAATAGGCCGCAAGCGAGGCTTGGTTGGAAGTAATACCAGTTGTCGGATAAGGGGTCGCATCCGGGCTGCGGATTAGCGCATCGCCACCCGATATGGCCGTGCGATAGTCGAATGAAACCGGGTGGTTAAGGGTCAAATTTAACCCGACATACCCCTGAGCGGATGACGAGATGTTGGTCGCCGCACCGTTGGTAGATCCACCGTAGGCATTGATCGCCGTCACGCCGTCATGGCAGCTCAAACAAGCCAGCGTCACTCCCGTCGGCTGACCGTCCATCGTCGCGTTCAGCGTGGCGCTCGAGTACATGGTGAACACAGACGCCGAGGTCTCGTGATTCCACAGCGGAACCAGCTTGTTGGGATCCGTATTGTGCATGGAGTGACACACCCCGCACAGCGTATGCCGCGACGTGTTCCAGGTCGCAAGCGAGAAATCATGCACCGAGCCCTTGATGCCGGCCGCTTTCGATTCCATGCCCGCCCCCAACAGCATCACAGCCATCCCCACCGTCAGCAACATCAATTTTTTCGTTTTCATCATCGTTTTCCCTTCCTTTGCTCGTTTCCAGAACTCTAGGATATTTCTACTTCCACACCCGCCTGCACCCCTCCCCGCTCAGCCATGCCACCCCATTAACACCGCAATATACTCGCTCCCAAGCCTTCGTCAAATCGCCTGTGCCATTCTTCGATCAAGTCTACTAACACGCTCGCGTTGCCCGATGCTTATGCCATCCGGCCGGCGAAATCACAACGGGACAAATCTATGATTATAGGGATATGAGCCGCGCCCCGGGGCCGGCCTCACGACGCGTAACTATGCAAACCCTTCATCAGGTAGTTGACGCCGACGTAGGTGACCAGCACCGAGAGGAACCCGAGGATGGAAAGCCACGCCATGCGGCGGCCGGTCCAGCCGCGCAGGTAGCGGCCGTGCAGGAAGACCGCGTAGATCAGCCACGTGATCAGCGACCAGGTTTCCTTCGGGTCCCACGACCAGTAGGTGCCCCAGGCCACGTTGGCCCAGACCGCGCCCGTGACAATCCCCACGGTGAGGAACAGGAATCCGAACGACACGGTCCGGGTCATGATCGCGGCGAAGAGCTCCTGATTCCCGGAGGGCGTTGGGCGCGCCTCCCGGCTTGCCCCGAGATAGCCGAGGGACGCCAGGCACGACACCGCGAAGGCGCCATACCCCAGCAGGCACGACAGCACGTGAAAGGTGAGCCAGTTGCTGCGCAGCGCCGGCATCAGGGGCTGGATTTCGGAAGAATGGAACGCGCTGGCATAGACCAGCAGCAGCACGGCCAGCAGGGCCGTGGTGGTGGTCATGGCGGCTGGCATCAGGCCGCGCGCGCGCAGCACGAGCTGCACCAGGGGGATCGTCCACGCAAACAGCACCAGCGACTCGAACATGTTGCTGAACGGCGCGCGCCCCGCCGCCACCCAGCGCGCCCCCAGATACACCGTCACCGCCAACACACCCACCGCCAGACCCGCCGTCGCCAGCGCATCCAGCAGGCGGCGCGGCGCAAACAGGTTCACGGCGGCCAGGAGCAAGGCCAGCACATAGGCCACCAGCGCAACGTCAAACACCTGGTTCAGCATGGCACTTTCTCCTTTGCCGGCCGCGACGCGCCATCGACCCGCCAGCAGGCCGTGACCGTCACCCCGGCCAGCAGCAGCACGAACCCCAGGTAGACCACGGGCACGCCGGGATCGCGCACCACCAGCAGCCCTGTCCAGGAAAGATCCTCCTCGCTAGCATCATAGGTGGCCTGATAGAACCCGTAGCCTCCATACAGCAGCGGCGCGTTCACTTCGATCGTTTGCTCCCGCACCACCGTGGCGCCATGGAGGATACGGAGCGTGCTCTTGAACGTCTTGCTGCGCGGCTTCTCCGGCGCGTTGACCAGTACCCGGTACAGCATCTTGAACGGCAGCGGCTGGCCCTGGTGCGCGCCCAGCGCGTCCATGTCGAAATCGGGATAGCGCGCGAACAGCCAGCGCTCCACCGCCACGCCGGGGCCGAACGCCCGCACGAGGATCGCCGGGTTCACCATCTGTGCGGACCGGCTTTGGACCGTCCGGGTATTCGTGTCGACGACAAAGTCCGGCACGCGGCGGAGCACCGTCACGCGCCAATCCTGGTTGGTGGCCGACGCGGATGCGGGGGGCTTGACCTCACGCGCGACTCCGATTTCGACCGGCCCTTCCTCGCCGGCGTCCTCGCCGGGCCACTGGATCGCCAGCATCTCGGCGTGCGCAGGCTGGGCCGTGGCCGTGGAGGCACCGGGAGCGGGATACCGCTCGATTTCGAATTTCACCAATTGCAGGGTAAAGGGCAGGTCCGCGCGCCGCTGGTCATCCGTGTTAAAGAACGCCACCTGCTCGCCTTCCCGGAGCTGGATGGTGCCCCGCTCGCTCCAGCCGAGCCGGATGACGCCTCCGAGGAGCGTCAGCAGCAGGCCGACATGCACGCACAGCGTGCCCGCCATGCGCCGTCGCGTCCGGCCGGCCGCGCTGGCGCCCAGCGCCTTCACCCGCCGCGCCACGCACGCGGCCAGGCTGGCGCCGAGGGTGGTCAGCAGGCCGATGAACCACCACGCGGAAAACACGTTGGTCAGGCCGGCGGCGGCCAGCCGCTTCAGCCAGCGGCCCGCTTCCGGATCATGCTGCAGGCGCTCCGCCACCGCGGGGCCCTGCGGCAACAGGGTGGCCACGGCGCAGGCCGCGGCAATGGCGATGACCAGGCCCACCGCAAACCGCATGGACGACAGCAGCGCGACCGCGTCGAACGGCCGCGCCGCCGGCTCGCGCCGGTCATCGCTGCGTTGCTCCTGCTCGTTCGCGTTCATATATCAGCATTCCAAGACCGGTCTCCGCGGCGGCTCCCACGGTCAGGCCGACAAAGTTTTTTAATTATATCACTCCAGGCGGGCAATTACAAATCGAGGTCGCAATGTCGCAATGGGTTCAGAGAAGTCCCGTAGGGGCACAGTCTTGTGCTACTCTGCGAAGTCAGCGAAGGCCTCCTTCGCTACGAAGCACGAGCTGCGCCCGCCGGCGGTGAGCTTGCCTGCACTGAGTTCCATCGAAGTGTCGAACCCGTCGGCGTCGCCTTTCGCCGGGTCAGAGACCCGGCCTACAATAATCTTATCGCCAGCGGCGCCTCTATGTGACTGACCCATTACTCGAGGGCTCATCAGCACACGGGACAACCGTGATGAATGCGTCAAAATGTGATTCAGCCTCGGCCAGGAGTCGACCGTTGCTCAACCCCTGCCAGTTCATCAGACGCACCGTGCGCACGTCGTGTCCGGGAAGATCCCGAAGCAGCCGTTCCGGCAGGCACTCGTCGAGCAGAACCTTCACGCGACAGCCTCAGCCAGAAGGGCACGCGCTTCCTCCAGTCCCTGGATCGCCTGCTCGCGACTGACGGAAGGAAAGTCGTCAAGAAACTGGCCCAGCGTGTAGCCGCCCTCCAAGTAGTCCATGAGATTCTGCAGAGGTACCCGGGTGCCCTTGAACACCACCGTGCCCCCCAAAATTTCAGGGTCGGAATAAAACACACTGCTCTTATTCATGTGACTACGTTACGATCTTCCCACCTGGGCGTCAATCTAATGTACCTGCGGATTACGGCTTGCCGGCATGGCTCAGGGCACCCAGCGCAGGCGGTAGAAGCGGTGGTCGTACTGGGCGCTGTCGGGGTCGCTGAACTCGAGCGACGCATCGCCGTCGTAATAAAAGTCGTGAGCTCTTCCCACTGCACCAGATCGGTGGAGGCTTCGACCACCGCGGTCGCTGGCAACCGGTCGAGGAACGAGCTGGAAGCGCCGCCCAGCTTGCGCAACAGGACCACCGCGGCGGCAAAGGCGAGGACGAACGCGCCGACGCAAGGTCAAGCGCGCTGGTCGATCGGCCTAAAGGTGGAATGGGCCGGGCCCGTGTAGAGCTGCTGCGGACGGCCGATGCGCTGGTGCGGGTCGCGCTTTAATTCCTGCCACTGCGCGATCCAGCCGGGCAGCCGGCCGAGCGCGAAGAGCACGGTGAACATGTCGGTCGGAAAACCCATCGCGCGATAGGCGATGCCGGTATAGAAATCCACGTTCGGATAAAGCTTGCGCTCCGCGAAATAAGGATCGGCGAGGGCCTTGGCCTCGAGTTCCATGGCGATATCCAGCAACGGATCCTTGGCCCCGACGCGCGTCATGATTTCGCGGCAGATTTTCTTGACAATGGCCGCGCGCGGGTCAAAGGTCTTGTAGATGCGGTGGCCGAAGCCCATCAGCCGGCGCGGATTCGTCTTGTCCTTGGCCTGCGCGATGGCCTGGTCCACGCTGCCGCCCTCGCGTTGGATGCCGCTAAGCATCTCGATCACCTCCTGGTTGGCGCCGCCATGCAGCGGGCCCCAGAGCGCGCAGATCCCGGCGCAGACCGAGGCGTAGAGGTTCGCGCCGCTGCTGCCGACCATCCGCACGGTGCTGGTCGAGCAGTTCTGGCCGTGGTCGGCGTGCAGAATCAAAAGCTGGTTCATCGCGCGCACCAGTACCGGATCCACCGTGTAATCCTCGACCGGCGAGTTGAACATCATGTTCAGGAAATTCGCGCAGTAGGAAAGTTTGTAGCTCGGCTGAATGATCGGTTCGCCGATGGATTTTTTGTAGGAGAAGGCCGCAATGGTGCGCAGCTTGGAAAGCAGGCGCGTGGCGGCGATATCAATGTCCTCATCGGCCTGCTCGACTTCCGGATAAAAACTGGAGAGCGAGACCACCATCGCCGAGAGCACGGCCATGGGATGGGCGCGCTCCGGGTAGCGCCGGAAGAACGTGCGCATGTCCTCGTGGATCATCGAGTGCCGGTTGAGCAGCGCGGAGAATCTTTCCGCCTGCGCGTGCGTCGGCAATGCGCCGTGAATCAGCAAATAGGCGACCTCGACAAACGTGCAGTGCTCGGTGAGCACCTCGACGGGATAGCCACGGTACAGGAGCCGGCCTTTTTCGCCATCCACATGGCTGATGGCGCTCTGGCAGGAAACGGTGCAGCCGAAGCCCGGATCGTAGGTGTAGACCTGGGCCTCCTTCCACAGTCCGCGGATATCCAGCGCGCGGCAACCGGCGTTATCCTCCAGGACGGGCAGCGCGATCGTCCGGCCATCCAGCCGGAGTTCGGCGGTTTGGGATTTGGTCTCGTTGGTCATGACAGCCCCTTCTTATTTTGATGGTGCCTCAATCACTGCTTCGAAATGACTTTTTTTGTCCGGCCCTATTCCTGTTTGGACGTCTGGACGGAACGACGCGACTGGAGCAACTGCCGGGCCACTTCCTCGGAACGCTGGCGAATGGTGTCGTGCCATGAGTTGCCGTGCGCATCCATCGTGACGACCGCCCTGAAATCCTGGACCGCGATGACCCAGAGTGCTTCCGGAATTCCAAATTCCTCCAGCATAAAAACCTGCCGGACCTGGGTCACCGCTTGCGCGAGCAGCGCGGCCAAGCCGCCCACCGCATGGAAATAGGCGGCCCCGTGGGCCTGCAGGGCGGCCAGGGTCTTCGGGCCCATGCCGCCTTTGCCGATCACGCCCCGGAGCCCGTAGTTCTTGATGACCTCCGCCTGGTAGGGCTCTTCGCGGATGGACGTTGTCGGGCCCGCCGCGACGAAGGACCACCCGGCCGCGGAACGGCTGACCACCGGGCCGCAATGGTAAATGAGCGAATCCTTCAGAAAAACGGCCACTTCGGTCCGGGGCGCTTCCAGCAACCAAGTATGCGCAGCATCCCGGCCCGTGACGATCGTCCCGCTCAGAGAAACCTCGTCACCAACCTGCAGTTCCCGCACGACGTCGGTACTCAACGGGATGTGCAGCTTACGCATAGGTGGCCTCCTCCCCGGAAAACACCATCGTCCGGCGGCGGGCGGCCCAGCACATATAGGCGACGGACACGAAAAAGGAGGCCGGGGTCCGGTGGGCGCTGCCGATTTTGACCCCCAGCACCGTGGTTTTACCGCCAAAGCCCATCGGGCCGATACCCAGCGTATTCAGGTCGTGAAACAGTTGCGCCTCCAGATCGCGCAGCACGGGGAGGTCGTTTTCGTCACCCAAAGACCGGAAGAGCTGTTGTTTGGCGACGAGCATGCCCGTGGCCCGGTCGCCGCCGATGCCGACGCCGATGATCCCGGGCGCGCAGCCCTGGCCCTGGGCCCGCGTCACGGCGTCCACCACACACTTGTAAACGCCATCGAGGTTGCGCCCGGCGCCCAGGCTGGCCTGGGGCAGCGCGTATTGGCACGATACATTTTCGCTGCCGCCGCCTTTGAGCAGCAATTGCACTTGGATCGCCGCATTATCCCCTTCGGAGAAGTTGATCCACGGCGCCCAGCGGCCCACATTATCGCCGCTGTTCTTCCCGGTGCTGGGATCCACCGCATTGGGGCGCAGGAACGATTGCCGGACCGCCTCGCGGGTGGCTTCCTGGATCAGGCGCTCCACCTGTCTCAGGGAAAAGCCCACGGGGAGCGTCACATGGAAATTACAGGTGCCCGTATCCTGACAGATCGGGGTAACCTGTTCCCGCGCGGAACGGATGTTTTCGAGAATCAACGCGAGCACCCGGTGGGCCGGCGAGTCGGCGGCCTCGGCGTCCGCCGCCCGCCGCAGGGCGTCAACCACGTCGGCGCTCAAGTCGGTTGACGCCAGCTTGATCAATTGCAGAACGGCCCGTTGAAAAGCCTTTTCATGGAGCGGTGCATTCATGACCAGTTTGGCATCACGGCGTGGTCGGCTGGGTTGAAAAAGGTTCTGGAAGATCATGGCTTTTCATGCTCGCCCGATCATGCTCGCTGGTTAACGCGGCGCGCAGAAACTGCGCGTGCCTGCGCGCGCTGGCACTCATCTTGATTTCCTGGGGCACGTGTCCTCGCATTCACCCTCATTGGTGCAGCTACCAAAGCCCGCCTGGTCCATAGCGGTGACCAGGTCCTACACCCGGCGTTTCCCTGCCACCCGCCCCTGCGGCAACCGGGACAGATGCGCTAACTTGGCGGTAACGAATAGCATGGCGGCGGCCTTCTTGCAAGCTGCAGCGCAGGCCTGTCAGCGCAGGCCTTCCCGAATGCGACTAAAATCCGGGGCGGCACTCCGGCGCCTGGCCGTCCACTGGCCCGCCACGGCTCCCGCAGCTTGCTAACCGACAGCGCCCGTGGCGCAACCGCCGCCCACAACCGCCGCCATGACCGGCGGCCCGGGGACGTTTGGATTATTGGACATTTCTACGATAAGTGGTATCATTCGTTGCGCCCGCGGCGGGTTCCAGCGGCGGATTCGGCAGGAAAGGATGGTTCATGAACTGCAAGCCCGGCGAAAAAATGGACGATAAAATATTCCGGCATCCGTTGATCCGGCAGCTCGGCGCGCTGGCCGCCGATATGGCGGGACTGCGGCTGCTGATCGTTTACCCCTCAGACGAAGGCTGGCAGCAAGTGGCCAGCGATGCACGGCCGGACCTGAAGCCGGCGTTTTGCAAGCTGTTTCAGAGCACGCCGGAAGGCGCGAAACACTGCCGCATGTGCCACATCCTGATGTCCGTGGCCGCCTGCAGCGGCGGTCCCCGGGAACAGCGCTGTCATGCCGGGGCTTCCGTCCTGGTCTGCCCCTCCGCAAACACCGCTTCCGAATGCGTCGCCGTCGTCAGCTCCTGCCTGTTCACCCATCCGGAATCCTGGGCGGGAACGCGCGTGCGGGGGGGGAAACTGGGGCTCGACACGGAGGCGCTGAAGCAGGCGTTCTTTGCGCTGCCGAAACTGAGTCCGGAACAGAACCGGCTGCTCCTCGCGGTGATGGAGGCCATGAGCCTGGCGGTCGCACTCCTCAGGCAACACCGCCGGTTGGAGACGCAGGCCGCGAAGGAGCCCGCCGGACACCGCCGCCCGCTGGACCTCAAGACGTTCGGTGAAAAAATGGACGCGGCGCACCACGGCCGCGGCTCACGGACGTCGGCCGCGGTCGGCGCGCCGCTGCTGGTGCGCGTGGTGTGCGAGCTGGTGCAGCAGCGGCCGGGGCTGCCGCTGTCGGTCAAGGAACTGGCGGCGGCCGCCCGCGTGACGCCGAATCATTTTACGACGCTTTTCCACCAGCACACGGGCCTGCCCTTTATCGACTACCTGACCGAGCAACGCATGAATTACGCGAAGAAGCTGCTGGGGGATGTGACGCTGAACATCAACGAGATCGCCCGCCTGGCGGGTTACGACGATCCGGGGTATTTTGCGCGCCGGTTCCGTCAGAAAACCAAGGTGTCGCCGCGCGTCTGGCGCAACCGCAGCCTGCTGAAGGCCCAGCGGCCCTGAAGGTCGGATGAAAGCAGACAAAGAGGTATTGGTCCCCGCGTATGTGGTCGAACCGCTTATTTTGTGCATTCGCAGTCAGAAGGTCATCCTGGATGCAGATCTGGCCCGCATCTATGGCGTTGCCACCAAGGTGTTGAACCAAGCCGTGAAGCGCAATGCCGATCGGTTTCCCCCGGATTTCCTGTTTCAATTTATTCCGCAGGAGGTTGCGGATATGCAGTCACAGCTTGTGACCGCATCTTCTGTCGAGACGGATACCACTCAACCCATTGATAACAAGGCGGATAGAGGCAACCGGTCACAAATTGTGACCAGTTCAAGGTCACAATCTGTGACCTTGAAGCGCGGCCAGAACATCAAGTATCTGCCCTACGCCTTCACCGAGCACGGCGCGATCATGGCCGCGACCGTCCTGAACAGCCCGCGCGCGGTGCAGATGAGCGTTTTTGTCGTGCGCGCGTTTATCAAGCTGCGCGAGCAATTACTGAACCGGACGGAAATGGAAAAGCGGCTGGCCGAGATCGAAAAGGGCCTGTTGTCGCACGATGCCGCGTTGCGCGACCTCTACGCCAGAATCCGTCCGCTCCTGCTCCAGCCGCCGGACCCGCCAAAGAAGTCCATTGGATTTCAGGCGAAAGAGCGCCGCGCGAAATACAGAACTCGAAAAGGCAGGTAAACCGGGGCCGGAGGAGATCGGATTGGATTAGCCGCAATCGAAGAATACTTGACAGGATTAACAGGCTTTTACAGGAAGGTTTTTAGTTTGTGGACGGATAGGCTGGCGCGGCGACAGCGTTCAATCCTGTAAAATCTTGTACATCCTGTCAAAAATATTCTCTGGAAAGCAAGATGTTGGACGGTTAGCGGCAATAAGAGATGTGGAGGTAACGATGGAGGAGAAAACAGCATTGTCGCCCGAGTTGGCCGCTACGCTGAAACGCTATCTGGAACTGCAGCAGGAAGAACAACGGCTGCGTGAGGAGAAGACCGTCCTGCAGGAGAAGCTGGCCAACCACATGGCGGGGCTGCGGCTCACCTATTGGTATCCGGAACTGGAGGGCCAGCCCTTGAAGGTCCGCTGCACCGAGACCACGGTGGTGGAGTATGACGAAACAACGCTCAAGGCGCGGCTTGGTCCGCGCTACGCGGCTGTGCTGGCGCCGGATCCCCGGAAGATCCGCCGCCATCTGCCGGAGCTGAGCGCGACGCTGGCGCCGGTCATGGACCTCATCGGTTCGCCCACGGCTGACCGGGTAAAGACGGCCATCGCACAGGGCCTCGTCAGCACGGAAGACTTCGCGGGCGCGTTCACGAAGACGACCAAACGACTGGTGGCCGTGGCGAAAGCCAAGCCGGGCGGCGCCGTGCAAAACACGCCATGACGGAAAACCTGAAATCTGAAGCTTGAAACCTGAATTGAATTTACCGCAAGAGAGCGCAAGAAACGCAAAGATGAACCGGCAGCGGGACGCCGCTTCCGCCGATTGCCGCCGATGGGCAGGCGACCGTTGGCCGGGCAAGGTTCGGCCGAGCTACGGTTACTCCGACCCCTCAGGGAAAACGGCTGCAAAAGCCTTTTCCAAGTCCATCAGCGGCAAGGCTTCCGCCCGCTTGTGGAGCACATAACGGTCCTGGCCCGGATACACGGCCCAGAGGTGTTCCAGTTGCAGGTCGGCCAACGCCATGTGCATGGACTTCGTCATGCTCGGCGCGTCGCTGCACTTGAACTCGAACCCCCACCGCTGGCCGCGTCGGAACAGGAGTAAATCCAACTCCGCCCCGCGTTGCGTGGCCCAGAAGTAGGCGTCCTTGTCGCCAAAACGGGCGAGCACCTGCTCGATCGCGAACCCTTCCCAACTCGCGCCGTAACGCGGATGCGACCGGAGCGCCGCCATAGATCCGATCTCCAGCAGGTCATGCAACATGCCACTGTCGCGGATGTACACCTTGGGCGCCTTGATCTGCCGCTTCTTGAGGTTCTCGTGCCAAGGGGGCAGTACGCGCAGCATGTAGGTGCCCGCCAACAAGTCCCGATAGTGCGTCACCGCATGGGGGTTGATCGCCATGGAGCGGGCCAACTCGGCGCTGTTCCAAGTCTGCCCATGGTAATGCGCGAGCATGGTCCAGAAGCGGCGCAATGTTTCAGGGGGCACGCGCACCGCCAATTGGGGCAGGTCGCGTTCAAGGAATGTGCGCCGGAACTGTTCAATCCAGCGCCAGGCGGCTGGCGGAGTAGCGGCTTGGAAAGCACGGGGAAACCCGCCTTGCAGCCAGAGGCGGTCCTGTTGCTCCGCTCCAACTTCATCCAGTGCGAAGCCGGACACATCCACGAAGTACGCCCGGCCGGCCAGGGTCTCCGACACGCCCTTCACGATGTCGGGCGACGCGCTGCCCAGCAGCAAATACGTGGCGTCGCGCCCGGGCGCATCGCACAATGGACGCAGCACCTCGAAGAGTTGGGGCATGCGCTGGATTTCGTCGATCACCACCAGTCCATGGCAGGCGCCCAAGGTCAGTTCGGCTGTGGCGGCGAGCGCGTCCCTGGCCTTGGCGCGCTCCAAATCGAAATAATGCACCTTGTCCCGCTTCGCGGCAATCATACGCGCCATCGTCGTTTTACCCGTTTGGCGTGCGCCCAGCAACACGGTGGCAGGCGCCTCGGCTAAACACGACTCGACCTTGGAAAGCAGCCGCTTACGCTGAATCAATTGTTGCATATCGGCGTTTTATACGCCGATATACAACAATGTCAAGCGGTGTTTTACACACCAAGCCCACCAAGATCGGCGCCAACTGGGAACCTAATCTTGAGTTTCTTTGCGGCCATAATCTGCGCGAATCTGTTAAATCTGCGGACGATCTTCCGCGAACTGATGGCCGGCTGGCTTCGTCGCGTTGGTCCTGACAACGGCGGGCGGAAGAAAATCGGACTGGATTTACCGCAAAGGAGCGCAAGGAACGCAAAGAAGGAACCGGCAGCAGAAGATCGGAACTGATCCGCAGATTACGCCGATTTACGCAGATGCGCAGGCGACCGCTGGCCAGGCTCAGGCACGCCGAACTCGTCACCGGCGACCCCGCGTTCAAGGCGGTGAAGAAGGAAATCGAAGTGCAGTGGCTGCAGCCATAAGCCCCGCCCCCTCGCCCCCCAGCTCAGCGGTAGCCGTCCGCTACTGCCAAGCAGCGCCGAATTCTGCCGCAGGCGACTGGCATTTTTTCGGGCCAGTTCGTGCTCCCAGATGCGCAGCACGCGCCAGCCGGCGCGGCGCAGCGCGTGGGTGACGAACCGGTCCCGGGCCTGATTGGCCGCCAGCTTCTTGCGCCAGAAGGCGGCGTTGTTCTGCGGCCGGGTGGCGTGCACCGGACAGGCGTGCCAGAAACAGCCATCCACAAAGACCGCTACGCGCTGCCGCCAAAACACGAAATCGGGCCGGCTCAGCAACCGCTGCCTCCGCCGCCAGCCGGAAATCCGCTCCCGCCTCAGCAGCTTCGCCAGCGCCAGCTCTGTTTCCTTGTTGCCGCGCCCGCGAATCCGCGCCATGACCTCGGCGTGTTTACGTTTGGTGTAGAAGTCCGGTGTTAATTGTGCCGATTATATCGCCCTCAGACTTCACTTTTTCCAAACGTTTTGTCATACTGCAGCAATGGAATCGCCCGAAATGACCACCAGTGCGTCGTCTTTGCGAGCTTGGTATGGCGCGTCCATTTCCGATTTTTTGAAATCGCAACCGGAAGCTGTGTTGGGAAGACTTACCGCGAGCTGTGACTTCGCTCTAATTCCAACTCAAAGAGATGCTTGGATGGCCCAAATCCAGTTCCTGCGTTCCCAGCTCGACGGCCTATCTGGTGCGTTATTTCTGGAGTTCAACATTCCACGGATGGGACGTCGAATTGACACCGTACTGCTCATCGGGCCGGTTGTGTTTGCGATTGAGTTCAAGGTCGGAGAGAGAACATTTGATCGAGCCGCGGTTGATCAGGTTTGGGATTACGCTCTCGACTTGAAAAATTTTCATGAGGCCAGCCATCACGTTTCAATTGTTCCGATTCTGATCGCAACCGAAGCCGTAGTATCCACCTCGATCAAACTCGAAGCGGATGCGGACATGGTTTATCGCCCGATTTCGGTGAACACCGGAGGCTTTCGCGATGCGGTAGATTTGGCGCTGCGATGCATCAACGGTTCTATTCTCGACGACCAACAATGGTCACACGCGCCTTATCACCCGACGCCGACAATCGTGGAAGCCGCGCGTGCTCTTTACGCTCAACATTCGGTTGAAGCGATTGCCCGCTTTGACGCTGGTGCTCAAAACCTGCACGTCACTTCGCGTCGCATCGAGGATTTGGTGGATGAAGCACACGATAAACGACTCAAGCTCATTTGTTTCGTTACCGGTGTACCGGGAGCAGGCAAAACTCTGGTCGGGTTGAATGTGGCGACTCGTCGGCGCGAAATGAACCAGCCAACGCATGCTGTTTTCCTTTCTGGCAACGCCCCGCTCGTCGCGGTGCTTAGCGAGGCGCTCACGCGGGACGAAGTGGCTCGCCGCAAGAAACAAGGCGAGAAGGTGCGCACGGGTAAGGTCCGCGAGAGCATCAAAGCATTCATTCAGAATGTTCATCACTTTCGGGACGATGCGTTGATTGAAACCGGCCCACCAATTGAACACGTGGTTATCTTTGACGAAGCACAACGCGCTTGGAACTTGAAACAGACGGCGAGCTTTATGCAACGGAAGAAGAAACGCTCCGGTTTCTCACAGTCCGAGCCCGAGTTCCTGATTTCTCACATGGA
>JAPLSZ010000181.1 GCA_026398385.1 Kiritimatiellota bacterium
GGGCGGCGGCGGGTCCGCCGCCTGCAGCGGTGCGCAGCATCCCGCCAGCAACCAGACAAACCCGACGACCCTCGCCCAAGAATTCCCCATGTGAAGCCTTTTCATTAAATTACATGCGTTTGCCCTGCCATCAAAGCTTGTCGTTATACTGGCGATATTCTTCGTTCCGGTCAAGAGCCGATGCAGCCCCTGATCATACGTGCGGTTCTGTCGCTCACCGCTGATCTACCGGCAGGGGCGGAATCCCGAGCGCGGACTCCCAGGTCGGAACGGGACGGAAGTCGGGTTGGCCCTTGTCCTGCAGATTCCGGCGGCCGAAGTAGGACCCGTAGTATTGCGCGTTCGTGTCCACCCAGTTGGAGATTTTGAGCAGTTCTTCCGGCGTGAGGCGCACGTCCCGGTGCGCCTTCACCAGCTTCTCCAATCGGTTGAGACGGGCCTCGTTGCCCTGCAGCCGCACCTTGTCGGGCGCCAGCATGGCGATCAGCAGACTGTTATGCGAGCCAAGGCTCCTGGCCGGCAGGTAATGCACATTGCCGGTCTTGGGATGATTCTCGCCGATCGTGGGGACCAGATCGGGATCACGGCGGTCCTTGCGGCCGTCGCGCCGTTCCGTGATGAGATTCTCGTAGGAGGCCGAGAAGAACCGGGTCAGCCGGCCGGTCAGATCGAGGCCGCCCTTAAGATCCTTCGCGTTGTGGCATTCGAGGCAGTGCCGGTCGAGGACCGGCTGCACGTCGGTCGGGTAGTGCAGCGGGCGCCGGCCGGTCGTTTCGCCAGGCTGCGGACCCGGCAGCGACGGGGCGCGGCGGAGGGCCAGCGGCGTGCCGGACGCGCGCGGGGGCGCGGTGTCCGGGGTCTCGTGACAGCCGACGCAGGAACGGGTTTCGCCCGGCATATAGTTGACGAAGGTCCGTTCCGTCTGCACGGCAAGGTAGTTTTCGTCCAACACCTGGAAGAAGATGTTGGCGTTGGCCGGCACCAGGAAGTGCGCGCTGCCGTCCTTTTCCACCGGCACGACGCCGTGCTGCACCTTCAGGCCCAGCGCGGTGTCCTTCGAGACCACGGCGTGCTGTTGATCGTATTCGTCGGCGTTCAGGCGGCCGAAGCGGCGGGCGCTCCACGGCCGCGCCACCTGCTCGAGGATGCGGATGTAGCGGATCGAGCCGCGCGCGACGTCCTCCAGCCCGTGGTAGACGTCGGTCACAATGCAACGGGCCAGCTTCCGGTCGGCCAGCCTGGAATCGGACTCGGCGGGTAGCACCGGAGGCCGCTCGCGCGTCTTCAGCGGCATCGGCTGCCAACACGAAATCTCCGCAGCGCGATGGACCGGCTCGACCCCGCCGGTCGCGTCGAGCAAATAGAGCCCGTAGCCGGCCGGGGCGTAGCACCCGCCGAAGCCCTTCGGCTTGTGCGCGACCAGGAAATGATCCGCGTCGATCGGCCACGGATCGCGAAACAGCGGGCCCTGGCCGTCGCCGTCAACAACCATCTTTCCCGACGCGGGATCATGGAAATGCCACCCACCCTCGGCCAGGATCTTGACCTGGGGCGTGATGTAGGTCATCGGCTCCGTGGTGCGGATCGGCTTGTTCATGTCGATGCGCACGATGGTCCCCAGGGCGTTCTGCGGGTAATGCGGGCAGCCGAGGAAGACGTACTTGTTCGGGGCGCCGGGGATCGCGCGCGCCTGGATCATGGTGGTGGGGAACGCGATGTCGTTGCCGTAGATCTCGGAAGAACCCGTTCCGTCGGGCCGCATCGCCCAGAGGCACTTGGCGGCGACGGCCCCCTTGTCAACGTACTCCCAGCGGGCATACATGATCCGTCCGTCGGGCAAAACGGTCGGCGTGAATTCGCTCAACGCGCCGAAGCTCAACTGCCGGAGGTTGCCGCCCCCCGCGTCCAGGCGATGAAGCACGGGCGTCGTGAAGGCGTCCCCGCCATGGCAGAGCGTGCTGGTCTGGCAGCGCGTCGAGACGAAGGCGATCCCGCCGTCCGGCAGGTAGCACGGGTGCATGTCGTCGGTGCCGTTGTGGTAGTCGAGGTGATATTTTTTCACCAACTCGGCCTCGTGGTCCGGGGCCCGCAGGATCTGCCTGGCTCCCGGGCCGCCCGCCTGGAGTTGTGCCGACGGGTCAACGCCGACCTCGTAGATCCGGTAGCCCTCGTCCGGGGAGCGTTTCCAGTCGAAGACGATCTTCTTCGCATCGAAGGACAGGTCCATCCGCCCGAAAACACCGCCCTCGAGTTCCGCGGCGAGCTGTCGCAGCGACCCATCCTTGAGCGCGAGCACGAAGATCCCGCCGCCGGGCTTCCATTGCGAGTTGAGGTACTCGGTGTAGTAGTGATTCGAGTTGTAGGTGAAGCGCTTGATGAAAAGGATCTCATCGGCGCCAAGCAGCGCGCGGAGGCGGGCGCGCGTGGCTGCCAGCGCCGGCGCGCCGGGGGCGGCGGCGGCCATGACGACCTCCGCACCAGGCCCTCCGCCCGTGATGCTGGCGGCGAGCAACAACCAAGCTATAAAGCGCCTGACGATCATGATGCTACTCCTGTTTCCTGTTTGCTCTCATTGTCTTATCCGTCCAACGGCTGCTCTTGATGCCCAGCAACATCCAGGGCTGGCGGCCATGTCTCAGCGCCAGCAAGGGATGGACGAAGGCCACCGCCAGGCGATCTATATATCATTTCTCGCGCTAAGGGAATCACCGGGTTCCTTCCCATGTCCGGGCCTCGGGGCCCGACCCGATCACCGGGAACGCGCTGATCCGCAGCCGCGCCGCACCCATCGGGATGAGCGTGACCGTCTCGGACGGCTCGTCCGAGCGGATCGGGCTGTCCTGCACTTGCCCGACCATGCCGAGCTTGTCGAGCGTCCAGCCGGGTAGCTTGCGGGCCCGCGCCTGGAGCTTGATCGGGACGCCCGCCTGCGTGAAGGGCCGGTCGGAAGCGGGCCAATCCCCGCGCACCACTTTAAAGGATCCCGCAGGGTTTGCGGCCTCGAACTCCAGCCCGTAATTCCAAGGGGTGGCAGGATGGATCTCCCAATCGGGCCACTGATCGGTGCCGCCGTGGCGGACATACTTCTCGCCGATCTGCAGCGAGTAGGTCAGCGGGCCGCGCTCGACCGAGGCCAAGCCCTTGTTCTCCTTCCAGATTTTCACGCGCAGGTCCATCGGAAACGTGAGGGTCAGTTGGTCGCCGCCGGACCACGTGCGCTCGATGACGGCGTATTTGCCGGCCGGCGCCTCCGCGGCCAGCGGCTGGCCGTTGAGGGTGATCCGGGCGCGGTCGCACCACCCGGGGATGCGCAGGTAGAGCGGAAAGCGGACCGGGCGGTCCGTCCCGACGGAGAGCGCCACGGCTTCGTCAAAAGGATAATGCGTCGCTTCGACAATCGACACCGTCTGCCCGTTGCCGACGCTGCCGGTGACTTTCGATGGCGCGTACAGCCCGGCGAAGTACGGCCAGCCGTGCCCCCAGTTATGCTGGCAGCAACGGTGCTGGTGCGCGGTCATCAGGAACAGCGTGCCGGCCGTTTCGACGTTGGGCTGTTTGTTGGCGGCATCCGACAGCGCCTGGTTGGGCGCGGTCAGGTAACGCAAGGCCTTCAGGTCGGGGGTGAGGGCCGCCGCAAAAGTATTGAACGCCACCGTCTCGCCATGGTCGGCCCAAAAGGGATCGCCCGAGATCTGGAGGAGGATTTCATCGGAGAGCATCTGCTCGACCAGGCCGCAGGTCTCGGTCCCCTGCCGCGGCCCGGTGTAGCCCGGACGGGCGCGCTCGTCGGCGCCGAACATGCCGCCGGGCACCTGCCCGTAAAGCTGGCGCATTTTCCGGAAGAGGCGGTACGTGGCGTCGAGGTCCTTGGGGCTCTGCGACTGCAGGTAATAGGTGGCGGGCTCCCGGAACCCCTGGGCAAAGTTGACGTTGTGCCAGTCAATGATGTCCTGGTCCCACCGGGCCGTGTCGGCGTGCACCTTTTTCGCCAGGTCCAGCAGCCAGGCATCGCCGGTGCGGTTGTACAGCCAGTAGATGCCGTGGAGCAGGTCGCCGCCACGCATCACGGGCCAGTAGCCGTTGAGCAGCCGATCGGGCGGAATCTGCTCGTGCAGGTAGCGGAAGTAGCGGGTCAGCATGACGGGAACCCGCGCGTCGCCGGTGAAGCCGTAGTAATCCTGCAGACAGAACAGCATGATCATGTTGGGCCAGAGGTCGTCGCGGCCCTCGAGGCGCGACGCCGCGCCGGCGCGGCTGTGGTCGGGGCCGAACCAGCCATCCGGCTGCTGGCTGCCCATCACCCCTTCAATCCACGACTTGGCCTCGGCAATCATAGCCTGATCACCGAGGATGTACGCGAGGTTGCCATAGCCCTTGAGCCAGTAGGGCAACTCTTCCCAGCCGTGACTGCCGCGGCCCTGGGGATCGAGCCACGCGTTGTTTTCTTTCCGCAGGTACTGGCTGATTTCCTTGAGGTGGCCATGGAAGCCGTCGGCCTGCAGGCGCAGTTGCTGGTGCAGCCAGCCGCGCGGCTCGATTGCGCCGGGCGGCAGCGCGATGAAGCGGCTGGGCAGCAGCGGCGCGCGGTTGCCGGTATAATGCTCGTTGCCCGTCGCGGGGTCCGGGCGATCACCGATGCGGATGTCCGCTCCACCGGCCCACACCATGCTGGACAGGGAGCACAGCAGTGCCGCCGGAAAGGACTTTCTATAGCTCATGGTTTTGTTCCTGTTACCGTTATTTCCATGCTCATCGAGGGGCTTTGGGTGGTCCAGGTTGGCCCGTCCGCATGCACGATGCCGTCTTGGTCAATCCGGATGGGATCGTAAACCAGGAGAAAACGATCCTGGTCGGATTTCGCGTCCCGGAACGTGCCGTGGGCGGCGATCCAGTCCCGGCCATCCGGGCCGGTGAAGATGGTGCAATGCCCCGCGCCCAGAAAGGGACTGTCCGGTTTCCCGGTATAGGGCAAGCCGTTTGCTTGGCAGCGCTTCGGATCCTGCGCCCCGTAGATGGGATTGCCTGAATACTTGGTCCAGGGGCCGGTCGGATGCGGCGCCGTGGCATACCCCACCTCGTAGCCCCGCGACCAGGAGGAATAGAACATGTAGTAGACGCCCGCGCGCTTGATCACGAAGGACCCCTCGATACCGACCTGTTCCCAGGTTCCGGGGACTCTGTTGGGGAGGGTGGGAAAACGCCGCCCGACGAGCTTCGCCTTCTCCAGATCAATCGCC
>JAPLSZ010000312.1 GCA_026398385.1 Kiritimatiellota bacterium
CATCCGGCATGGCGAAGGACGCCTGGACGATGCCGGGCAAACAGGCGACGCCGGCGACCTGGTCGAGGACCTTGTCATCCATGTCGCGGATCAACTCTTCGTCGGCATAGAGCAAGCCCGGCACCCGCATCGCACCGTGCGGCTCCAGCACCCATTCCAGCGCGCTCTTCTTCGTCAGTCTCGACGTATCCATGTTCCGTCCCCCCCGGCCACCTGCCCCAGCCGCGACCGACCCACGAACGTCCGGTTCACACGTCCACGACGCATTGGGCGAAAGCCGCCGCCTTGGTCGCGCCCCAACCGCGGACCCCAACATCCGCCGGATGTGGAAAATGTTCCCGGGCTGCTTTCATACGCTGGCGGAACGGCGTAAGCGTCGCTCCCATGTTTAGATCAGCGATCACATGCTAGCATACCGTCCAGCGAATGAAAAACAAGGGTTGACGAATGGCGCGGAGAGTCTATATTCATCAAGTTTTACTACCCGCGCGGCATGGCGGGTGATAGAAGGGAATGGCCAAGCAGCGTTGATGAAGGAAGCAACCTCGTCGGATCTGAACCGGATGCGCCACAGTGCGGCGCATGTCATGGCCGCGGCCGTGTGCCGTCTGTTCCCCAACGTGCAGCTCGATATAGGGCCCGCCACCGCCGACGGCTTTTACTACGACTTCGACCTCGCGCATCGCCTGAGCCCCGAGGATTTTCCGCGCATCGAGGAGGAGATAGCCGCCCTGATCAAGGCCAACTTGCCCTTTGAGCGGCTGGAACTGTCGCGCGCGGACGCGGAACAGATGCTCCGCGAACGGGGCCAGAAGTTCAAACTGGAGCGGCTGGCGGACATTCCCGCCGGCGAAACGATCACCTTCTACCGCTGCGGCGATTTTGTGGACCTGTGCCGCGGGCCGCATCTGGATGGCACGGGCGGCATCCAGGCCTTCCGCCTGACCTCCATGGCCGGCTCGTATTACCGCGGCAAGGAAACCAACCCGATGCTGCAGCGGCTGTACGGCACGGCGTTCGCGTCGGAGAAGGAACTGCGCGTGCATCTTGCCCGGATCGAGGAGGCGAAAAAGCGCGATCATCGGAAACTGGGCCGCGAACTGGACCTGTTCTCCACGGACGAGAGCATTGGTCCGGGCCTGGTGCTCTGGCACCCCAAGGGCGCGCGGGTGCGGCTGCTGATCGAGGATTTCTGGCGGCGCGAACATCTGCGGGGCGGCTACGACATCGTCTACACACCGCACCTCGGTCGTGCCAACCTCTGGGAAACCAGCGGGCACCTCGACTTCTACCGGGAAAGCATGTACGCGCCGATGGACATTGACGGCGATGAGTATTTCATCAAGCCGATGAACTGCCCGTTCCACATCAAGATTTATCAGTCCCGGAAATGGTCCTACCGCGACCTGCCGCTGCGTTGGGCGGAACTGGGTACGGTCTATCGCTACGAAAAGGCCGGGGTGTTGGCGGGCCTGTTTCGCGTGCGCGGTTTCACGCAGGACGACGCGCACATCATCTGCACGCCGGAGCAGATTGAAGGCGAGATCCAGCGCACGTTCGGGCTTGCGGCGATCACGGCGTATCTGGCGACGCGGCCGGCCAAGGCCGTGGGCGAGGAGTCGCGCTGGCAGCAGGCGACGGCCTCGCTGGAACACGCGCTGCAGGCCGAGGGCGTGCCCTACGAGATGGATACCGGCGGAGGGGCGTTCTACGGGCCGAAAATTGACCTCAAGGTGCGCGACGCCATCGGGCGCGAATGGCAGATGAGCACGTTCCAATTCGATTTCAACCTGCCGGAGCGCTTCGACATCACCTATACCGGCGCCGACGGACAGGCGCACCGCCCCTACATGGTGCACCGCGCGCTGTTCGGCAGCCTCGAGCGCTTTTTTGGCATTCTGGTGGAACATGTTGCGGGCGCCTTCCCGCTCTGGCTTGCGCCGGAGCAGGTGCGTATCCTGCCGCTGACCGAGAAGCAGGTGGATTATGCCCGCGGCCTCGCGGAGCAGCTCCGGGCGGAGGACGCCCGGGTCGCAGTGGACGAGCGCAACGAGAAGGTCGGCGCGAAGATCCGCGCCGCCCAACTGGACAAGATTCCGTACATGCTGATTGTCGGCCCGCAGGAGGCCGAGCAGGGGCTGGTCTCCGTCCGCCACCGGACGGCGGGCGATCAGGGGGTTATGAAACCGGCGGCCTTTTTGGAGCGGCTGCGTGCGGAAAGCCGCCCCACCGGGCCGGCTGCCGGAGCAGGAGTCGAAACCAACGGCGCCTGATGCAAGGGCGCCGCTAACGCGGGAGGTCGTCATTCAAACAATGGTTCGTATCAATATGCGGATTCGGGTCCCCGAGGTCCGCTGTATCGGCCCCAACGGCGAGCAGATCGGCGTCATCTCGACGCGCGAGGCGCTGCAGCGGGCTCAGCAGGCTGGCTTGGACTTGATCGAGATTGCGTCCACGGCCCAGCCGCCGGTTTGCCGGATCACCGATTACGGCAAATTCAAATACGATCAGGAGAAGAAGGATAAGCAGGCGCGCAAGCACCAGGCGGCGACCCGCGTCAAGGAAATCCAGTTTCATCCCAACGTGGGCGATCACGATTACCAGACCAAGCTGCGCCACTTGCGCGAGTTTCTGGAGCAGGGTTTCCGGATCAAAGTCTCCCTGTATTTCCGCGGCCGGGAGGGGGCGCACCAGGACATCGGGTACGCCGTCATGCAACGCGTGATCCACGACGTCACTGACCTGGGCCACGCCGAACAGCCGCCGCGGCTGTTCGGGCGCAACATCCTAATGCTGTTGTGCCCGCGGCCCCGGATCAAAACTCCGGCGGCGGGCGCTGCGCGTCCAGCCGCGCCGGTCGCCAGCCCGAGCTGACGCGGCGCGGGGCACAAAACGCTGGACAACACAGCCCGTTGGGCGTATATATCCTCTGCCGTTCGCGGGGCGGTGGCGCACCCGTGGTTGGCGGGTGGCTGGGCGGCCGGCAGAGAAAGGAAGTTTTTATGGCTGGAAAAGTAAAGCACAAGACGCGCAAGGCGGTGGCCAAGCGTTTCAAGAAAACGAAACGTGGCAAGATCCTGCACGGCGCCGCCAATCGCGGGCACCTGCTGGGACACAAGCGCCGCAAGCGCAAACGCCAGCTTCGC
>JAPLSZ010000374.1:0-8879 GCA_026398385.1 Kiritimatiellota bacterium
AGCCGGCGCCCGCGCGGCCGGCTTTAAGGCGGGCCGCCGGCGACGACCATCGCGGCGGCCAGGGTGAATGGCATGGCCATGCAATTGGAAACAGCCCAAGTAGTGGAACATCGCGACTACGGCGGCGGCTACCGGTTGCTCAAGCTGGCCGCGCCGGGCATCGCGCCGCAGGTCCAGCCCGGCCAGTTTGTCCACCTCCGCGTGCCGCGGCTGAACGACGCCGTGCTGCGCCGGCCGTTCAGCGTCTTCCAGGCGGACCACGGCACGCTGGCGCTGCTGTACAAAGCGGTCGGCCGCGGCACGACCGCGCTCACCGCCCTGATGGCGGGCGATAGCGTCAGCCTTATCGGCCCGCTCGGTCATGGCTTTCCGCTCGATGGCCCCGCCGACCGCGTACCCGTGCTCGTCGCCGGCGGCTACGGCATGGCCGCGCTCTATCTCGTCGCCCAACGCCTGCCGCGCCAGGGCGTCGTCTGCGTCGGCGGCCGCAGCGCCCGGGACATCCTCGGCGTCGAGGACTTCACCGCGCTCGGCTGGCCGGTGCACATCGCCACCGAGGACGGCACCCGCGGCGTGCGCGGGCTCGTCACCGCCGTGCTCGACGCCTGGCTGGGCGAAGGCCGGCACGGCCGCGCGCCGGAATTTTTCGCCTGCGGGCCCAATGGACTCCTGCAGGCCGTCGGCGACCGCGCGCAGGCCGGCGGCTGGACGGCCTGGCTCTCGGTGGATCGTCATCTGGGCTGCGGGGTCGGCGCCTGCCTGACCTGCGTCGTGCAGCTCCAGGACGCCGCCGGCGAATGGGCCTGGGTCCGTTCCTGCAAGGAAGGCCCGGTCTTCGAGTCCCGCCAGATCCTCTGGGAGGCGGAAACCGCATGAGCGCGCCCGATCTCAGCGTAAACCTCGGCGGCGTGCGGATGAGGAATCCGGTAATGGTCGCTTCCGGCACGTTCGGCTACGGCCCGGAATACGCGGACCTCGTGGATCTGAACCGGCTGGGCGCGTTCGTCGTCAAGGGCATCTCGCTGGACCCGTGGCGCGGCAATCCCCCGCCGCGCACGGTCGAGACGGCCAGCGGTCTCATCAACGCCATCGGCCTGCAGAACCCCGGCGCCGATGTTTTTTTGCGCGACCATCTGCCCTTCCTGCGGCAGTTCGACGTGCCGGTGATCGTGAACATCTGGGGCCGGACGGTCGAGGAGTACGCGGCGGTGGCGGAGCGGCTGAGCGCGGCGGCGGGCCTCGCGGCGCTGGAACTCAACGTCTCGTGCCCCAACATCAAGGAAGGCCGCACGACGTTCGGCACCAACCTGCCGATGTTCCGGCGGGTCCTCGCCGCCGTGCGCCTGAAAACCCGGTTGCCGTTGATCCCGAAGCTCGCGCCGGACCTTGCGCAGATCAAGGCCTTTGCCCAGGCGGCGGAGGAAGAAGGCGCGGACGCGCTCTCGCTGATCAATTCGATCCCGGCGCTGGCGATTGACATCGAAACGCGCCGGCCGGTCCTGGCCAACCGGACCGGCGGCCTCTCCGGGCCGGCGATCAAGCCGATCGCGCTCAAGCTGGTCTGGGAGGCGGCGCAGGCGGTGAAGATCCCCGTGGTGGGCATCGGCGGCATTGCCACCGCCGCGGACGCACTGGAATTCATCATCGCCGGGGCGAGCGCCGTCGCGGTCGGCACGGCCAATTTCACCGAGCCGACGACCGCGCTGACGGTGGCCGACGGAATCCGCGACTACCTGGTCCGGCATAACCTCGGCACGGTGAAAGAGCTGGTGGGCACGATTCTATGTTGAAAATCCGTCGCAAACCGTTCTGGTTGTCACTGCTGGCCGGCCTGGCGCTGCTGGCGGTCTGGCTGCTCTACGTGCCGTACCGCCCCAACAGCCTCTTTCGCGCGATCCCGACCAACGCCGCGCTGGTCAGCATCCACCACAACCTGGCGGCGCGCTGGCCGGCCATGCTGCGGAATCCGCTGCTCCAAAGCGTCGCCACCTCGATGGGGGTGGAACCGGCGGCGCTGCAGTCGCTCGCCGGTGACCCGACCACGCTGGTCTGGGTCCGGCGCCTCGCGGAACGGGAGCTGATCATAGCGTACGCGCCCCGGTTGGGCGGCCGCCAGGCGCCGGCGTGGATTCTGTCCAGTTGGCTCGGCGGCCGCAGCCAGCGGCTGCGTTGGCAACTGGCCTGGATGGATGTGCCGGGGCTCGTGCGCCATGCGCCGCACGCCGGCACGCCCTACTGGACCGTGCAGGTGAAGGAGCTCAAATCCGGCGTGACGCTTTCGCTCGCGTTGGTGGAGGGCCTCCTGATCGGCTGCCTCTCCGCGGACCCCACCGCCATCCTGGACTTGCTGGAGACGTATGACGGACAGCGCCCGTCGCTGGCCGCCGTCCGCCAGGCGAAGATCACCGCCGACTGGTGTTTGGAACCCGCGGCGCCGGATCATGGCTGGATGGATCTCGAAGCGCTGCGCGGGCCGGCGGGCAGCTCGAACCATCTGCCGACCGTGAAATATTCGCTGGCCGCCGTTGAAGCCGGCTACGCCCGGGGCAACGTCTGCGTCCAGGCCCACTGGCCGCCCATCAAGGCCGGCGCCAAGCCGATGGACGCCGGCGGGCTGGATCGCCTGCTGGGCGATTTGCCGCTGGCGGCGGCGCTCGTCCGCTCGCAGAACCTTCTGCCCGTCGTCCAGGAGCAAGCGGGGCCGGAATGGAGCGGCCTGCTGGCCGCGCTGCTCGCCGCCCAGGGCGCCGACCATGTCATGCTCGCTTTGGTCAGCGGCGACTACGGCGGGCGATTCTATGGCTTCCGCGTCCCGGCGCTGGTCGCCGCCCTGCCCGTGCAGGACGGGCCCGCCATGCTGACAGCCGTCAAGGCCGCCCTGGACCGGCTCAACCCCCGCCAGGGCTGGGGGCTGATCCCCCACGAAGTGCGCCTCGGCGCGCGGTCGGTCTTCGCCGTCGAGGGCACGGCGCAGAATCCGTTCTCCGCTCTTCCGCTCGAAGAGCGGCCCGCCTACGCTATCTGCGACGGCTGGCTGCTGGTTTCCAGCAGCCTGCGTTCGCTGAGCAACCTGGTCGCGCGCTATGACCGCCCCGAAGCCGCCGCCCAGGCCGGCGACGGGCGCTGGATGGAAGGGCTCGCCAGCGCGCGCGGCGCGGCCTACGGCTGGATGGATCTGGCCCGCGCACAGAAGGAGGCGCGCCTGATCGTGGCCACCTACTCGCTCAAGCTGTTGCTCGAAAATCCACGCCAATCGCAGGCCCAACGCCAGCAGCTCAACGTGCTCACGGCCTGGATGGATGCCTTGGCGCCCCTGGGCCAAACCAGGCTCTGGATCACTTCCGACGGCCAGATGACCGCGTTACAATTTGAAATCGGCCGGCCGGCAAGATAAAGCACAGCCGGTGTTGACAACTTCGAGGGTCATGGGATGCAACGAATCCTGCTGATGTTGGCCACCGGATTCGGACTGGGCTACAGTCCGTTCGCGCCCGGCACGGTCGGTTGCCTGTGGGGCCTGCCGCTGGCTTGGGCGCTGCAGGCCGCGGGCCAAGCACAGGGGCTGGGCTGGCCGTCGCAAGTCGTCGCCGCCGCCCTGCTCAGCCTGCTCGCCATCCCGATATGCGCGGCCGGCGAAAAAGCCGCCGGCACCAAGGATCCCCGCTGCGTCGTCGCCGATGAATACCTGACGTTCCCCATCAGCCTCATCGGCCTGCCGTTCTCGCCGCTGGTCGTCGCGGGCGCGTTTGTCACCAACCGCCTCTGTGACATTCTCAAGCCGTTCCCGGCGCGCCAGCTGCAGCGACTGGACGGCGGCCTCGGCATCGTGATTGACGATGTCTTCTCCGCGCTCTACAGTCTCGCCCTCAACCACGCGCTGTACCGCCTCGTCCTGCACAGCGGCTGGCTGGCTTGAACCCTTTCATCCTTCGGTTTTCCGCCTCGTCAGGTTTCAAGTCTCAGGTTTCAGGTCTCAGGTTTCCACCTTCATCCTTGCCCCCACGGCCACCCGGTCCCAGCCAGCCAAGTCCTTGCGCACCGCGATGTGCGCCAAGCCGGCGCGTTTCATCAGGTCGCTGACGCGCCGGCCCTGGTCCTCGGCCATCTCCAGGACCAGCCAGCCGGCCGGCGCCAGCTTTTCGGCCGCCTGGGCCACCAGCGGCGCGAGCACGGCCAGAGCACGGCCAGACCGTCCGCGCCGCCGTCCAGGGCTACGCGCGGTTCGTGGTCGCGGATGTCCCGCGGCAGGGCGTTCCATTCCTCCGTGGGGACATACGGCGGATTGGACACGACCAGATCGAGCGACGCCGGGGCGAAGGCCGCCAGCCCGTCGCCGCGCATAAACGCGATCCGTGCGCTGACGCCGTGCCGCTGCGCGTTCTCGCGCGCCAGCGCCAGCGCGTCGGCGCTAATGTCTACGGCGAAAATATGGGCGCCGGGCCGCTCCAGGGCCAGCGTGATGGCCAGGCAGCCCGTGCCGGCGCCCGCGTCCGCCACCCGCGGGGCGGCCCGTTTCCAAACCAGGGGCAAGCCCAGCGCCGTCTCCACCAGCAGCTCGGTCTCCGGCCGCGGAATGAGCGCGCGCGGATCGGTTTTGAAGCTGCGCCCGTAAAACTCCGCGGCGCCGAGCACGTACTGCAGCGGCTCGCCGGCGGCCAGCCGCCGGCTCTGCGCGCGCAACTGCTCCACCAGCACCGGCGTCAGCCGCCGTTCCGGATGCGTGTAGACCTCCAGCCGCCGGCAGCCGAGGGCGTGGGCCAGCAGCACTTCCGCCTTGGTCTGCGCCTCGTCCACGCCGGCGGCCTGCAGCCGGGCCGCCAGCCGCTTCAATTCCGCGCCGCTGTCCATGCCCGCACCGTAGAACAAAGCCGCGCCGCGCGGCAAGCTTTCTGCCGGGCGCGCAGAGGAAAGGGCCGGCCAACTTGGGAAGGAGAAAGCATTCTCGGGCCAAGCCGCCAGGGCCGTGCCAAGGTTTCAGATGGTCCAGCCCGACCGGTAGATACCCTTGACGAGCGGCGCGACTTCCGGCGTGTTCGGCGAATGCATGTTCGGGCCGTCCCACAGGATCTTCCTGCCCGGCAGGCGCAGCGCGAAGCAGCCGACCAAAATGATCTCAGTCAGGTAGGCGGCGATGTCGATGCGCGAATAGGGCTCGTTCGGCTTGTTCGCCACGCAGGCTTCCACCCACTCGCGGTAGTTGTTGCCGCTGCGCGGCAGCGTCTCCGGCACCGCCACGGCGGCCGCGTGCTTGGAGATGCCGCGCAACTTCGGCTCGCCATTCAGGCGCAGGACGTTCCCGCCGCCATAGTCGCCGCTGGAGAATAAGCGGCCCTGGTCACCGATAAAATAGCAGCCGGCGATGGGCAGCTTGGCGGGCGTTTCCTGGCCGTGCTTGTCCTGGCCCGAACCGCTGAATTCCACCACGTCCTGGCACAGCTCGCCGCCCGGCTTCCAGCCGCCTTCGTACCACATGAAGGTGACCGGCGGCAGCATTTCGCCGGGCTTGACGGGATTCGGACGCGCCGGGAACTGGAAGCGGACCTTCGCGCGCTTCGAATAGGTCTCGCTGGTCCCGCCCTCGGCCACCGCCTCGACCTCGGTGGCATAGCCGAGGTTCAGCGCGCGGAAAGCGAGGTTGCAGGTATGGCACGCCATGTCGCCGAGCGCGCCGGTGCCGAAATCGTGCCAGCCGCGCCACTTGAACGGGTGATAGATTTTAGCCGCAAACGGCCGGTCCGGCGCGACGCCGAGCCAGAGATTCCAAGCGAGCGTCGCCGGCACGGGATCCACCTGCGTGGGCCGCTCGAGGCCCTGCGGCCAGACCGGCCGGTTGGTCCAGACGTGGACTTCCCGGACCGGTCCGATGACCCCGGCCTGCAGCACCTCGACGCCGCGCCGCAGCTCGGCGGAAGCGCTGCCATGATTGCCCATCTGCGTGACCACGCCGGAGCTCTGCGCCAGCTCGCGCAGGCGGCGCGCTTCCCAGATCGTGTGCGTCAGCGGCTTCTGGCAATAGACATGCTTGCCCAGGCTCATCGCCAGCGCGGCGGCCGGCGCGTGCATGTGGTCGGGGATCGAGACGGTGACCGCGTGGATGCGGTCCTTTTCCTTCGCCAGCATCTCGCGGAAATCGCGATAGAGGCGGACGTCGGGGAATTTCTCGCGGACCACGGCCGCCTTCTTGTTCAACAAGGTTTCGTCCACGTCGCAGAGCGCGCCGATGCTCATGCCGGCGCCCATCATCTCGGCAATGTCGCTGTCGCCTTTGCCGCCGCAACCGACCGCGGCGAGGAACAACTTCGCGGCGCCCGGCTTGGCTGGCTGCCGGCCCGTCCTGGGCTTGGGCGACTGGTGGGCCTGGCCCGGCTTGTTCTTCCGGTCAGCGCCGTAGCTGTTCAGCGCCAGCGCGCCGGCGCCCAGCAGCGCCCCGCGCAGAAAATTACGGCGGGAATATCCCGGCTGCGGCATCATTTCGCGTTTCATGTTTGCTCCTCTTCACGGTTTTCCACTCAGGGGAAAACCCACGCGCGTGTTTTTCCAGACCCGGAAATTTTCACCCTGCTTTTCCAGAAAATAATAAGCCGCCGGCTCGCGCCCGCCGTGGGAGAGCCGTTTTCCGTGCCGTCGGGGTGCCATACGTGTGTATGGGGCAATTATTACCTGACGGAGGGGGCCCGGCAAGCCCTTTATCCCGACCTCGGAGTCGGGATCAGTCGTAAACGGGTTCGGGGTCAGGGCAGTGGTCGTAATTTATCCCGCCCTCTTGGAGGGTCAGGATCCGTCCCGCCCTATCGGAGATTCGGGAACGCCGCGCCGTCTGGTTCCCCGGCGATCGCTGGCCCGTGCGCCCCGTTTCAAGCGCTCCTGGATCGCGCGGAGTTGCAGAACTGTTTCCTGGTCCCGCGGGCGGTTCATGGCCTGCTTCGCCTCGATCAAGGCATCGAGGGCTAGAATCCGGCAACGGCCAAAGGGCAGACGAATGGTCACGCTGCGTCTCCGCACGGCGGGAAACTCGCCAATCCCCAGCACGGCATTCAGGCAATCGAGTTGGCCGAGGTCCGTATCCAGATACAAGTTCTTCAAGCCGCGACAGAACTCCGGAGTAATCCGCAGCGGCAAGCGCCTTGGCGTCATGCGGTGTACGGGGTGCAGGTCAGCCAGCGCCTCCTGAAGTCGCCGCAGATTCCCGGCCGAGAAATCGCCGCAGATGTCCACGTCCATGGTGACCAGCGAGCTGCCGTGAGCCACGGCGGCATACCCCCCCACGACGACAAAATCCACCTGGTGTCGGATCAGGCGTTGCAGGAGGCTGTTGAGATCACCCATGGCGCTTGCTCAGGCCGTCGCGCAGGGCCTGCACCGTGGCGAGCGCGCGGCCGTGCTGCCGCAGGCGTTCGGCCGGCGTCTTGTGGAGATTGGCGGCCAAGAGCGAGACATCCAGGCCATGGTGCTTGGCCTGCTGCCAAAACAAGAAATTGCTTTGTCGCGCCCGCCGTGGGAGAGCCGTTTCCCGTGCCGTTGGATTGCTGCCAGCATGCATGCGGCGATTATTGCCTAGCGGCTGGGCCTGTCAAGCCCGTTTCCCACCTCAAGGGCCACCCGCGTTCTTGCGGAACCGGCGGGTCTTGTGCTAGGTTCCCGCGGCAACGGGAACACCGCCATGGGACATGATTGGATCGCCATTCTGGATTTCGGGTCGCAGTACAGCCAGCTCATTGCGCGGCGGGTGCGCGAGCAGCAGGTGTATTGCGAGCTGCTGCGGTTCGACACGCCGGCGGCGAAGCTGGCCGCGCGCCGGCCGCGCGGGCTCATCCTCTCCGGCGGCCCGGCCAGCGTGTTCGCGCCGAAGGCCCCCTTGTGCGACCCGGCGCTCTTCGACCTGGGCGTGCCGGTGCTGGGCATCTGCTACGGCCAGCAGCTCATGGCCCACCAGCTCCACGGCCGCGTCAAGCCGGGCGTGGCGCGGGAATACGGGCCCGCGCTGATCGACGTGGTCGAGCCCGACGGGCTGTTCCGCGGCCTGCCGGCGCGGCTGCCGGTCTGGATGAGCCACGGCGACCAGGTGGCGCAACTGCCCGATGGTTTTCGCGTGCTGGCGACCACGCCGACCTGTCCCGTGGCGGCGATGGAGCATCCGGAAAAACGCTTTTTCGGACTGCAATTCCATCCCGAGGTGGTGCACACGCCGCAGGGCGCCGACATCCTGCGCCGCTTCCTGTTCGACCTCTGCGGCTGCGCCGGCGATTGGAAGATGAGCCAGTTCATCGCGGAGCAAACCGCCGCGATCCGCGCGCGGGTCGGATCCGGCCACGTCCTGTGCGGCTTGAGCGGCGGCGTGGATTCCGCCGTGGTCGCCGCGCTGCTGCACCAAGCCATCGGCCGGCAATTGCACTGCGTGTTCGTGGACAACGGGCTGCTGCGCCACGGCGAGGCGCAGCAGGTCGGAGACACGTTCGGCCGCGCGTTCGGCCTGGACCTGCGCACCGTGCCGGCCGCCGACCTGTTTCTCGAACGGCTCCGGGACGTGACCGACCCGGAGCAGAAGCGCAAAATCATCGGCAAGACGTTCATTGACGTGTTCGCCGACGAGGCGCGCAAGCTCGGGGAGGTCAAGTTTCTCGCGCAGGGCACGCTGTATCCGGACGTGATCGAAAGCTTCTCGCCCCTCGGCGGCCCCTCGGCGACGATCAAGAGCCACCACAACGTCGGCGGGCTGCCGCCGGATTTGAAATTCGAGCTGATCGAGCCGCTGCGCGAACTGTTCAAGGACGAGGTGCGCGCCCTGGGCCGCGAGCTGGGCCTGCCGGATTACATCGTCCACCGCCAGCCGTTCCCGGGTCCGGGCCTGGCCGTGCGCATCCTGGGGGCGGTGACGCAGG
>JAPLSZ010000374.1:8889-11658 GCA_026398385.1 Kiritimatiellota bacterium
GCAGCAGGCTGATCTGCGGGTGCAGGAGGAGATCCTGGCCCTGCAGAACCACCGCGAGGTCTGGCAGTCATTCGCCGTGCTGCTGCCCATCCAGACGGTCGGCGTCATGGGCGACGAACGCACCTATGATTACGTCATCGCCGTCCGCGCCGTGCAGAGTCTCGACGGCATGACGGCCGACTGGTTCAAACTGCCCTACGAGACCCTGGAACGCATCTCGTCGCGCATTATCAACGAAGTGCGCGGCATCAACCGCGTCGTGTACGACATCAGCTCGGAACCGCCGAGCACGATCGAGTGGGAATGAATTTTTTGCCGGGCAAAAAATTCATCTATTTTTGACGAGCACAGCGAGATAAAAAATGCCCAAACGCACGGACATCAAAAAGATCATGATCAGCGGGTCCGGGCCGATCGTCATCGGCCAGGCCTGTGAATTCGACTACTCCGGCACGCAGGCTTGCAAGGCGCTGCGCGAGGAGGGCTACGCGGTCGTTCTGATCAACAGCAATCCCGCGACGATCATGACCGACCCGGAGGTGGCCGACCGGACGTACATCGAGCCGATCACGCCGGAGGCGGTGGCGAAGATCATCGCGAAGGAGCGGCCGCAGGCGCTGCTGCCGACGCTGGGCGGGCAGACGGCGCTGAACACCGCGGTGAAGGTCGCGGAGTCGGGCGTGCTGGCGCAGTACGGCGTGGAACTGATCGGCGCGAACGTGCAGGTGATCCGCCGCGCCGAGGAGCGCGAGCTGTTCAAGGAAGCGATGAAAAAAGCCGGCCTGGAGTGCCTCCGGAGCCGGCCGATCACCCGTCTGGAAGACGTGGCGGCGGTGGCCGGGGAACTCGGCTTCCCGATCATCGTCCGGCCGAGCTTCACCCTGGGCGGCACCGGCGGCGGCGTGGCGCACGACCTGCCGGAGCTGCTGGCGATCTGCGCGGGCGGCCTCAAGGCCAGCATGGTCCACGAGGTGCTGCTCGAGGAATCCGTCTGGGGCTGGAAGGAATTCGAGCTCGAGGTGATGCGCGACCGCAAGGACAACGTCGTCATCATCTGCTCGATCGAGAACTTCGACCCCATGGGCGTGCATACCGGCGACAGCATCACCGTCGCCCCGGCGCAGACACTGACCGACGTGGAATACCAGCGCATGCGTGACGGCGCCATCGCCGTGATGAGGGCCATCGGCGTGGAGACCGGCGGTTCGAATGTCCAGTTCGCCATCAACCCGGCCAACGGCCGGATGGTGGTGATCGAGATGAACCCGCGCGTCTCGCGCAGCTCGGCGCTGGCGAGCAAGGCCACTGGCTTCCCCATCGCCAAGATCGCCGCCAAGCTGGCCGTCGGCTACACGCTCGACGAGCTGCCCAACGACATCACCCGCGAGACGTCGGCCTGCTTCGAGCCGACGCTCGATTACTGCGTGGTCAAGATCCCCCGCTTCGCCTTCGAGAAGTTTGCCGGCTCCGACCCGCGCCTCGGCGTCAGCATGAAGTCGGTCGGCGAAACCATGGCCATCGGCCATGGCCATCGGCCAGAACTTCAAGGAGGCGCTGCAGAAGGCGCTGCGCGGACTGGAGATCGGCGTGGACGGCCTCGACCTCAAGTGCGAAAAGCGCGTGGATACAAGCAAACTGGAGGAGCTGCTGGCCCACCCCACGCCCGACCGTTTGTTCGCCATCAAGGTGGCGCTCAAACAGGGCTGGAGCATCGGGAAAATTTCCGAAACCTCCTTTGTGGACCCGTGGTTCCTGGACAACATCGCGCAGATTATCGAAATGGAGCAGAAGCTGCTCGACGCGCCCAAGGACCGCGCGATAAAGAAGGACTTGTTGCGCGCGGCCAAGGAGCTGGGTTTCTCCGACCGGCAGATCGCCGCGCTGCGCGGGCCGGACGTCTCGCACCGCGCCAGGCGCGGCTGGCCGCCGGCCTCAAGCCGGTGTACCGCCTGGTGGACACCTGCGCCGGCGAATTCGAGGCCTACACCCCGTATTTCTATTCCAGCTACGCCACCGGCGACGACAGCCGCCGGAGCGACCGCCAGAAAGTCATCGTGCTCGGCAGCGGCCCGAACCGCATCGGACAGGGCATCGAGTTCGACTACTGCTGCGTCCACACCGTCCAGGCCCTGCGCGCGCTCGGCTACGAGACGATCATGGTCAACAGCAACCCGGAGACCGTCTCGACCGACTATGACACCTCCGACAAGCTCTATTTCGAGCCACTGACGTTCGAAGACGTGATGAACATCTACGAGAACGAGAAGCCCATCGGCGTCGTCGTGCAGATGGGCGGCCAGACGCCGCTCAACCTCGCCGTGCCGCTGCAGCAGGCCGGCGTGCCGATTCTCGGCACCTCGTCCGAGAGCATCGACATCGCCGAGGACCGCAAGCGCTGCGCCGACCTGCTCAACCGGCTCGGCATCCGCCAGCCGCAGTCCGGCACCGCCAATTGACATCGCCGAGGACCGCAAGCGCTGCGCCGACCTGCTCAACCGGCTCGGCATCCGCCAGCCGCAGTCCGGCACCGCCATCAGCATCGACGAGGCGCTCGAGGTCGCGCGCCGCATCGGCTTCCCGGTGATGATCCGCCCTTCCTACGTCCTCGGTGGCCGCGCGATGATGATCGCCAACAACCAAGACGAGCTCGTCCCCTTCACCTACGCTGCCTTCGCCGCCAGCCCCGGCTTCCCGGTGCTGATTGACCGCTATCTCGA
Organism: Kiritimatiellota bacterium; assembly: GCA_026398385.1. Classification (GTDB taxonomy): domain Bacteria; phylum Verrucomicrobiota; class Kiritimatiellia; order CAIQIC01; family CAIQIC01; genus CAIQIC01. The sequence goes on from JAPLSZ010000374.1 coordinate 11,607, forward strand.
CCGCGCCATCGAGGTGGACGTGGACGTGGTGTGCGACGGGACCGATGTGTAT
>JAPLSZ010000202.1 GCA_026398385.1 Kiritimatiellota bacterium
CCCGCCCACCCTGACCTGCTCGCGCAGATCGCCGAGCAGGGGCCAGTCCGCCATCGGCTGCGCGTGATGCAGGTGGAACTGACCGGCGCCCGCCGGATTCACGTTGAGCGTGAAAGCGATTTCCGCCGGCGCGTTGAAACCGGCGCTCAGCACGCTGAGCAGTCGCTGAAGATCAGCGACCAACCCGGTGCGGGTCAGCAACCGGTCAAACGTCAAGGCCCGCGCGCCGCCGGGCCGCGGGGCCAACACCGCGGAGCCGTGGGAGGTCAGTAGATCCACCGGCAACTCGGCATAACGATCCAGGACCTCCGTTACTTCGGCGCTTTCGACCTGACCGGTCCGCACGTTGAGGAAGAAACAGTATCGCTGTGAATGTTGCGCCAGGTCTTCGAAATCGGCCTCCGGGCGGCGCTGCGGCGCCCCGAGCGCCGCCACGCGGACAAAGTTATCACCCGTGCCGTCGCGCAGCGGCAGATCCAGGCCCAGCGCCAGGCGCGCCACGCCGGCGTGCGGATCGATGTATTCGCTCCACACGTAGGGATTGGAGGCGCAGGCGGTACCGGAGACCAACGGAAAAAAGTCCTGACCTTGCCGGAGGCCCGTCAGCGCCGTGACGATGAGCGCCGTCGTCGCTTCCGGCTGCTGGACCAGCGCGCGCACACCGGCCGCCAAGCCCTGCGCCCGTTCGCGGGGCGTGCCTTGATTGGCCAGATAGGCGGCGGACGGCAAGGATTCCGTGACGTCGGCGCCCACCAAGGCGGGCTGCAACCGGAGCGGCTGCGTGCCGAACGGCGCGAGCCAGTCCCGCAACAACGCTTCGCCGCAATCAGGCGCGCCCGCGGTCCGCAATTGGGCGACGACCTCCGGCGCCAGAAAACCGGCGGACGGACAGGCGACGGTCCCCGGTACCGTCGGGTCGGTTTGCAACCAACGGCAGGCGTGCTGGTAATACTCCGCCGCCGGACCGAGCGGGCCGCTTCCCAGCACGTTCATTTTCATAGCGGCTCGCAGCACGAGGACTCCGCTGTTGCTGTGACATTATGCCACAGGCGCGCGTCGGGAGGGAACCAAAATGACGGCCCCGCACCCGGCGCACGCGCCTGGACCCAGGTTCTTGGTGGGCGGGGCTTCCAGCCCCGCGTCCCCCGCCTACCGAGCACCTGGCCAACCTCTCCGCGTGGGCGGGGCTTCCAGCCCCGCGTCCCCCACCCGCCGCGCGCTTAGACGAGGCCCTGGTCGAGCATCGCATCGGCCACCTTGACGAAGCCGGCGATGTTCGCGCCCATGACGTAGTTGCCCGGCTGGCCGTATTCCTGGGCGGCTTCCGCGGCCGCCTTGTGAATCGCGACCATGATGCCGTTCAGCCGGCGATCAACTTCCTCGCGGGTCCACGACAGGCGCATCGAGTTCTGGCTCATCTCGAGCCCGGACGTCGCCACGCCGCCGGCGTTGGCCGCCTTGCCCGGGCCGTACAGGATCTTCTTCTCGACGAACAGATCCACCGCGGCCGGCGTGCTCGGCATGTTCGCGCCTTCGGCGACCACGTAGCAGCCGTTCTTCAGCAGCGCCTTCGCGTCATCGCCGCTGACTTCGTTCTGCGTCGCGCTCGGGAACGCGCACTGGCACGGCAGGCCCCACGGACGCTGACCGTCCAGATACTTCGCCCCCTTGAACTTGCCGACATATTCCTTGATGCGGCCGCGCTTGACGTTCTTAAGCTCGAGCACCCACGCGAGCTTGTCGGCGTTGATGCCGTCCTTGTCATAGATCGAGCCGGCGGAATCGGAGAGCGAAACAACCTTCGCGCCGAGCTGGTTCAGCTTCTCGACCGTGTACTGCGCGACGTTGCCGGAACCGGACACGGTGCAGACCTTGCCCTTGAACGTCTCGCCGCGGGTCTTGAGCATTTCCTCGGCGAAGTAGACCGCGCCATAACCGGTCGCTTCCGGGCGAATCAGCGAGCCGCCCCAGCTCAGGCCCTTGCCGGTCAGCACGCCGACGAACTCGTTCTTCAGGCGCTTGTACTGGCCGAACATGAAGCCGATCTCGCGGCCGCCCACGCCGATATCGCCGGCCGGGACATCCGTGTCCGCGCCGATGTGGCGCTGGAGTTCGGTCATGAAGCTCTGGCAGAAGTGCATCACTTCGTTGTCGCTCTTGCCCTTCGGATCGAAGTCACAGCCGCCCTTGCCGCCGCCCATGGGGAGCGTCGTCAGCGAGTTCTTGAAGACCTGCTCGAAGCCGAGGAACTTCAGGATGCTCTGGTTGACGCTGGGATGAAAGCGCAACCCGCCCTTGTAGGGGCCGATGGCGCTGTTGAACTCGAAGCGGAAGCCCCGGTTGACCTGGACCTGCCCCCGGTCGTCCATCCACGGGACGCGAAACATGATCTGCCGCTCCGGCTCCACGATGCGCTCGAGGATGCGCGCTTCCTGATACTTCTTGTGCCGCTTGATGACCGGCTCCAGCGATTCGAGCACCTCGCGCACAGCTTGCAGAAATTCGGGCTCGCCCGCATTCCGCTTTTCGACCACCGCCAGAACTTCTTGGATGTAACCCACAACCCGCTCCTTTCTTGTCTTGTTGTTGCATCACCAAAAGGGTAACGCGTGGCCATATGATGACGGCCGCAGGCCATCAGTCAAAAGCTAATCACAAAACACGACCATTTCATATATGGCAACATGGCCGTTATATTTCAGGCCATGCCGCAATTGTTTGTTGCGATTTTCGCGGGATAGACTAGCATCGGGGGCGGCTAAACGGCCGGCGCAAACGGCCGCCGGTGGACGCCGGTCCGCGACGCACATGAAACCAAACCCGTCGGTCAAGTTGGCGATTCTTCGGGCGCTGCAGGAGCTCGGCGGGCCGGCGGGCGCGGCGCGGCTCCTGCCGCGCATCAGCACCGACGGCGCCCAG
>JAPLSZ010000313.1:0-2243 GCA_026398385.1 Kiritimatiellota bacterium
TGGTGCCCGTCCTCATGGCGACGGGTGTCTGCGGACAGACGCCCGCGCCGGCGGGCAAAGCCGACCGGCCGGCCGCCGAAATCGAGGCGCCCGCGGCGCCGGCGGCCGAAGCGCCGTCTGTGCCCGCCGCTCCGGCGGTGACCACCACGATCGAGCGCGCCGTTTCGCAGGGCACCAACGCCATCGTGCTCGTGTCCGAGGAGGCGGGGTCGAAGGGCCTGACCAGCGGCACCGCGACAAACCTGCTCAGCATCTCGCTGGACAAGGTGCCGCTGGCCGAGGTCGTGCGCATGTTCACGCGCATCTCCGGCGCCAACATCGTGGTGGGCACCAACGGCCACGAGATGGTGAGCGTCAGCATGCAGAACGTCGAATGGGAGCCCGCGCTGCGCGCCATCCTCGATTCGGCCGGCAAGGTGCTCCTCCAGAAAAGCCCGGGGATCTACACGATCGGCTCGAAGGCCGATGTCGCGGATGAACCGCTCAGCGTGGACACCATTTTTCTCAAATTCATCACGCCGACGGCGCTCGTGCCGGCGCTGGAAAAAATGCTGGTGGGTTCCAATACCAGCGTGGTGGCGATCTCCTCCTGCAATGCCCTGATGATCAAGGGGCAGGCGGCCAACATCAGCGAAATCCGCAAGGTGATTCTCCAGGTGGATGTGCCCCGGGAACAGGTCTTTATCGAGGCCAAATTCGTGGAGCTCAACGACCAGGCCATCAAGGATCTCGGCATCAATTGGACGTCGCTGCAGGGCGTGACGTTCAGCTCCACCGGCATGGTCGCCAACCTTTCGCGTAAGCGGGACACCCTCACGGGTCGCACGGCCAATCAGGCGCAGGTGGATCAGCGCGTGCATGCGGATGGCGTCAATACGTTTTATGATATCAACAATCAACCCGGCGTCGCTGGGGGACCCGCCACGTTCAGCGGCACCCCGCTCATCAGCTCGGGCAGCTCCTCCGGCGGCTCGTCGGGCGGCTCGTCGGGGTCGTCCGGGTCGCAAGTACAGGTCACGCCGGCCAACGTGCGAATTGATGGCAGCACGGGACGGGTGATCCAGGATACGATTCAGCGCAGTCAAGCGACGACGCTGGGGATTCTGGACAGCACGTCCGTGGCGGGGTCCGAGATGCTGTCCGCCGTGCTCTCGGCCAGCGATTTCGCTCTCACGCTCAGCGCGCTCAAGCAGAATACCGGCGCCAGCGTTGTCTCCAACCCGCGGCTGCTGGTCGCCAGCGGCCAGTCCGCCAGCATCCATGTGGGTGAGGACCGGCCCTTTCCGAAGAAGAGCACCAGCCAGCAGGGCACGGGTGGCGCCAGCACCCAGTCGGAAATAGATACCATCAAGACCGGCGTGGAGCTCCCCGTCACGCCCACGATCAACTCCCAGAGCAGCATCAGCCTGCGCATCCAGCCCACGCTCAGCCGCGTCACCGGCACCGCGCTGATTGACGGCAACGAAATCCCGATCGTCAACACCCGCCCCGTGCAGTCGGAGTTCAGCATCGAAAACGGCCGCACGGTGGCCATCGGCGGCCTGACCTCCGACTCCGACACGGAAAAGGTCAATAAGATCCCCTTTTTGGGCGACATTCCGATCATCGGCAAATACCTGTTCAGCCATACCCACTCGGAAAAGGTGCAGGACGAAGTCATCATTTTCGTCTCGGTCAGCATCGCCAAGGCGGAAGCCATCAAGGACAACGAGGGCATTCCTTCCCGGGGCAAGCTGATTTATCAGCAGATGCTGAAGGAGCAGGCGGCGGACGAAATCGCGCGCCGCCAGAGGATCGCGGACGAACAGCAGCAGAAGCAGGAGCAGGAGGTCGCCCGCAAGCGCGCCGAGGCGCTCAAGCCCGTGCGGCGCTGATCCCGGCCGGATGCAGGCGTAAACGCCAAGGCTTAGCGCGGCAGATTTAGCCACGGATCAACACGGATTTACACGGAAGAAGATTTCAGCAACTTGGCGGCCTTGGCGACATGGCTGGTAAAATTTTCGCAGAAAAATTCGGATGGATAGCACTGCGAATCACTGATTTCCTGAGTTCCAAATGAAAGCCTGCGATGTTTGTGGGAACGACAAATTCCGGCGCGAAGTGACGGATGAATTTTTCCGCGCGGTGAGAGAAATCCGGAGCTTTTATCCACAGATTTTTGGGGTGTGCACAGATTCCATGTCGGCCAAAAGCTTTCTGAGTTCTGAAAATCTGTGTCAATCGGTGAAAATCTGTGGATAAAA
>JAPLSZ010000313.1:2308-4254 GCA_026398385.1 Kiritimatiellota bacterium
CTCATGGCAGTCACGGATTCTACAGGATTGACCGCTGCCACCGTGCCAGCCTGTCCGTCCGCATCCGCTTCCTATTTTTAAAATCTTTTTACAAAAGTTAACAAAGATAACGAAGTTTCTAAAATTGTGTTCCGCCGACCTTCGTTGCCTTCTGTAAAACTCAGATAAAATCCTGTTAATCCTGTCAGAATTCTTCTCCGTTCCCCCTCTTAATCCTAATCTTAATCGCTCCGCTTCTCTGTGACCTCCGTAGTAACATCTGTGTTTTTTCCGCCCGCTTCTTTTGTCCCGACCTCGGCAGCGAGTCGGGATCCGTGCCGTTCCGTCCGCCCGCGCGCGGCCCTTGCTTCAACCCGGTCCAGGTTGGCCGGTCGGGCTGGCGGCCAGGACATAGCGCTTGGCCGTGCGCCGATCCAGGCGCGTGCGCCGCGCCACCTCTTCATAGGTGCCGTGCCGGCGGTAGAGCAGGGCGCAGTAGCCGGCCAGCAACTGCTCGGCGTCCAGTGCGCCGGCGGCTATTCCGGCCTGCAATTTTTCCCCGGGGGCGACGGCGTCCGGCGCGGGCTGGCCCGCATAGCGTCCGGTCAGCAGGCTGCGGCGGACCGCCTGCTCCAGCTCGCGCACGTTGCCGGGCCAGCGATAATCCGGGCCGGGGCTGCGGCGCAGGGCCACCCGGATATCCCGTGCCAGCTCGTCGTGCTCCGCGCCGATCAGTCGCGCCACCAGCAGCCGCAGCAGCCGGTCGAGCTCCCGCGGATCCTCACGTAGGCGCTGCCGCAGCGGCGGGACCTCGATGACGTCGGAACACAGCCGGTAATAGAAATCGTCGCGGAAGGCGCCCTGCCGCCGCAGCTCCGCCAGCGGCCGGTTGGTGGCGGCAATCACCCGGCCCGCGAACCGCCGCCGTTCGTGGCTGCCCACCGGCGTGAAGGTCCGGTCCTGCAGCACCTGCAGCAGCTTGATCTGGACCGGCGCCGCGACGTCGCCGATCTCATCGAGGAAAATCGCCCCGTGCGGGCTGCAGCGGGCGAAGACCCCCTCGTGCGCCTCCACGGCGCCGGTGAACGCGCCCTTGCGGTGACCGAACAGCTCGGATTCGATCAGGCTGGCGGGATATTGCGAGAGATTCAGCGCCGTGAAACCGCGCATGAAGCTTTCCACGAAACGACCTTGCGCGGCATCAAACGGAATGAAGCCGGATCGCCCGATGGCCGCGGCCGCCGCGCCCTTGCCTGACCCGGTTTCGCCCAACAGCAGGGTGGAGAAATCCTCCATCCGCTCCCAGAGGTGTCGTTCGTAGAGGCGGATGTCGCGGGTGAAGACGTTGTTCCACAGCTGCGCGCGGAGCTGGCGCAGGCTCGGGCTCTCGCCGGTCAACCCGCGATCAATGAAGTAAAAAGCGCGCCGCAGCTGGTAGAACATCGCCAGGAACCGGATGGCGTCGGCCTCGGGAAAGCCGCGCTGCGTCAGCGCGGCCAGCGCGTCCCGCGCGAACGGGACCGGGAGCGATTCCGCCTCCGCCGGGAGCTGGTCGCGCAGCAGCCGGTCGAAATCGGCGAGATGGCGGTGGAACACGTCGAACAGGTGGGCCGTGCGCAACAGCAACTCGTCCGCCGCGGCATAGGCGCGCGGGCGGTCGGCGCCGGCGGCCGCCAGCCGGCGGAGGCGCTCCCGGACGCGCGCCACCACCTGATCCAGCCGGGCGGCGCGGTCCGCCGTCCGCGCCGCGCCCATAATCTGTTCGTCCAGCGCCGACCGTTCCGCGGTGAAGGGGTTGGCGAACGCCGCGCGCGCCACCAGGCCGAAAAACTCCCGGTCGGCGGTGGAAAGTATCAGCGGTTTGTTCATGTAGAATATGTATACAAGATGTTCATTTTTTGAACTATAACAAAAATCTATCCGGCCGGATAGATTTTTGTTATGGGCCTCCTCCCGCCGCCGCCCCC
>JAPLSZ010000009.1 GCA_026398385.1 Kiritimatiellota bacterium
CGGCAGCGCGTGGGTCAGCGCGCGCACCGCGGAGGGCGCCGAGCAGGTCCGGCAAGGCCGCAGCCTCGCCGAGGCGCTCCGCGGCATCGAGCCGCTCAACGCGGCGCTGCCCGCCTGGGTCCAGGCCGGCGAAGCCAGCGGTCATCTCGACGTCCTGCTCGACCACGCGGCCGACCGCTATCAACAGCAATGGGACCGGCTCATCACCCGCGGCCTGAGCGTCCTCGAACTGGTGCTGATCCTCGCCGTCGGCCTGTTCGTCCTGCTGATCGCCATCGCCATCCTCCTGCCCATCCTCACCATGAACCGCGCGTTGATGTGACGCCGGATGGGAACGGCGCTGGTGGTTCGTGTGGTGGCGGCCATGCCGGGCTATGGAAGGGATCCAGAAGTTTTATCCACAGATTTATGGGATCCCGACACTCCGGGAGGTCGGGACGAATTTACACAGATTTCATGTCGGCGGAGATCTTTCTGAGTTCCAAAAATCTGTTTAATCTGTGAAAATCTGTGGAAGAGCTCCGTTTGCTTTAATGGCGGTGGCGCCGGCCGCGCTTTGACACCACCTGCCGGGGGCGTACATTGAATCATGAAAACAATACTGATCAGCATGGTGGTGTCCATGGCACTGGGCGCGGGCGCCGCCGGGGCGAGCACGAACGCGCTGGCGGCCGCACCCCGGGAGGTCAAGATGGAGAAGATCGTCAAAACCGATGCGGAATGGAAGGCGCAGTTGACGCCGGAGCAGTACCGCGTCACGCGGGGGAAGGGCACGGAGCCGGCTTTCTGCGGCACCATGCACCTGAGCAAGAAACCGGGAATCTACGCCTGTGTCTGCTGCGGCCTGGAGATCTTCAGTTCGACCAGCAAGTTCGAGTCGGGCACGGGCTGGCCGAGCTTCTTCCAGCCGATGGCGCCGGAGCGGTTGACCGCGCACAAGGACAACAGCCTCGGCATGGCCCGCACGGAAATCCTTTGCGCGCGCTGCGACGCGCACCTCGGCCACGTGTTTGACGACGGCCCGCCCCCGACGGGCAAACGCTACTGCCTCAATGGCGTTGCGCTCAAGTTCCTGCCGGCGGGGACGGGGCACTAGAGCACAGAATACAGAAGTCAGAATACAGTAGACAGAAGATAGAATGAAAGGACACACCTTCTGCCATTTTCACGGGGTGGAAAGACACGCAGAACCGCATTCTGTCTACTGACTACTGTCTTCTGACTCCTGACTTCTATCTCACAGGTGGCAGGCGGGCAGGCCGTTCTTTTGCAGGTAGTTCTGGTGATATTCCTCGGCGCGATAGAAGTCGGAGGCCGGGACGATCTGGGTGACGATCTTGCGCTGGCCGAACTTCCCTGACTTTTGCAGTTGCTCCATCGCGGCGCGCGCGGCGGCCGCCTGTTCCGGGGAGTGATAGAAGATCGCGGAGCGATATTGCGCGCCGGTGTCCGGCCCCTGGCGGTTGAGCTGGGTGGGATCGTGGATCTTCCAAAAGACATGCAACAGGTCGTTGTAAGAGACCTTGCCGGGATCGAAGACCACCGCCACCGCTTCGGCATGCCCGGTGAGATGGGTGCAAACTTGTTCGTAGGTTGGATTCTTGGTGGCGCCGCCGGTATAGCCGACCGTGACGGAGGCCACGCCTTTGACCTGCCGGAAGGCCCCCTCCACGCCCCAGAAACAACCCGCGGCAAACGTCGCCGTCTGCATGTTGGTGCCTCCTCCCAGGGCCGCGCCGGCCAGCCCGACCAGGACCATCAGCCCCAAGCCTGTTCGTTTCATCTTCATGCCATAACATGCACCGGTTTAGCGCCAATGCAACTGCGCCAGCCGCGCGTCGGGCCATGGTTCGCCAGGCGCTATTTCCCGGCGCTGACCACGGTGCCCGGGGCGGGGTTTTTCGCGCCCTCGAGCACGTCGCCGTACGAAATATTCTTGTCCGTCTTGCTGACCTTGATCTTGCCCAGCACTTTGCCCTCTTCCTTGCCGAGCACCGCGCCGGTGTCGGGATCGGTCAGCGTTTCGCCTTCCGCGCGCAGCGTCAGGACCTGGCCGGCCTCCACGCCGAATTCCTCGCCGCGGTTGATGATGACCTTCCCGCTGGCGGTGGTCTTCACTACGCTGCCTTCAAAGGGGAACTCTTCCATCTTCTTGGCGATGACCTTGACGGCCTGGTTGATGCAGTCCTGCGCGGCCTGGCCGAGCGGGGTCTTCTGGAAGCCGCCGAGGTCCGTATGGACGCCGGCCACGCTCAGCCCCACCTTCAGGTTCGTCCGCCCGGCCTTGCCGACGATGCGTTCCTTGGCCACGATTTCGCCGGTGGTGGTGTCAATCAACTTCACGATCACCGTGACCTGCGCCTCCGACTTCCCGCCGCCGAGCCGTATGCCTTTGAACGAAATGCCGCCGCTGCCGCCGGATTGCGATTCCGCGACCTCCGTCACCGCGCCGGTGCCGATATAGCGCGCCGAACGGATCAGGCCCGTCTTGGCGACCTTGGACTTGGCCGCGCGGCCGCTGGCGGCGAGGTTCTGCTCCAGCAGCACGTCGCCCAGTTTTTCGCGCTCCACGATCACAAACCGGCCGGAATCCGCGAGCGCCGATTCGAGCATGATGGACAGGTTATGGCCGATCTGCCATTGCCCGTGCCAACCGCTTTGGTTGTCAAAGTCCTTGCAGCCGATGGCGTGTTTGAGCCCCTTGTACTCGCCCAGGTTCATCTGGGCGTTGCCGTCCTCGGTCTTGGTGGTCGCCTTGCCCCACAAGGCCTGGCTGTTCATCGCGCCGCCGATCAGGGCCGCGGCGGCCAGCAGCAGTAATTTATTCCGTCGCATGATGATCTCCTTTCCGCAGGTTTCGTTGTCCCTTAACACCGGGGTAGTATATTCATTGCCGCGCATTCTGCAACACCAGATGGCTGGCCCACGACGATCTTGCGCCGCCGGGCTGGCTGGAGTATGATGTCGCCCCACAGGCCGGGCTTGCCGACGGGAGGACTGGGTGGAGGAACAACATGAACAAGGTTGAGGTGGATATCGGGAAATGGCTGCAGGAGGCGTTCGATCTCTACAAGGATCATTTCGCCCTGCTGGCCATCACGGGCGTCATTGGCCTGCTGCTGTCGGCGGTCACGATGGGCATTCTGGGCGGACCGATGCTGGCCGGCCTGGCGCTGATCCTGCTCCGGCTGCTGGACAAAAGCGAACCCCGGCCGCAACCCGGCGACCTGTTCAAGGGCTTCGAATTTTTCCTGCCCTCCTTTTTGCTGACGCTGGCCGTGGCGGGTGCGAGTATGCTGATCGGGATGATCGTCTGGCCGCTGGCGTCCGTGGCTGCGCTCTTTCTGCAAACCGTGACCATGTTCTCGATCTTCCTGATCGTAGACCGGAAATATGATTTCTGGCCGGCGATCCTGGGCAGTTTTGACCTCGTCAAAATCAACTTCTGGCCGCTGTTGGCCCTGCAACTGGTGGCCTTGGTCTTGGGCGGATTGGGAGTATTCGGCTGCTGCGTCGGCTTGCTGGTCACCTGGCCGTTCACCTATTGCGTCATCGCCATGGCCTACCGCCGGTGCGCGGTGCGCGGGGGCGAGCCGGCGCTCAACCCGCCGCCGCCGCCCGGCGCGGTGTGAACCGGAGCTGAAACCGCGGCGGCCGCTGTGGCGGCCAAGCGAAAATACGAATCTACGCGCCTTCCCATCATAGGCTGGATGGCAGCGCATGACGTAGAAGCGGCGAGACGGCGCTTCGACTACGATGTCCATGCCGGAACAGTTTCCCATCTCGAAGCAGGCGAACCCGGCCGCCCCCGCGCCGGGGGGCCAGCGGTGGCTGCGGATGGAGCAACCCGCTGATTACCGCGCCGTGCTGCGCGTCCATCTGCCCTGGGTGGGCCTGCTGGCGCCGGTTTTCCTGGTCGCCGCCTTCGTCCCCGTGATTGGCGAGCTGCCTTTTACGATGTGCGCGTTTCGTAACCTGACGGGTTATCCCTGCCTGTTCTGCGGTTTCACGCGGGCCTTCGTGGCGTTGGCGCACGGCCGGTGGTCCGCGGCGGCCCTCCAATGCCCCGCGGCCATCCCCGTGTTCGCCGTCGCGGCGGGCCTGCTGGCGTGGCATGCCCTGGGCCTGGTGTCGGGCCGGATCATCGCGCCGGGGTCGGCCTTGCGGCCCGGACGATGGACCTGGGCCCTGGGGCTGATGGGCGGCGGCGCCGTCCTGCTGGCCAACTGGATTTACCGGCTGGCCGCGGGTCTGCCGTGATCAAGCGGCGGATCGAAAATCAGGCCCGCGGGCTCTTATACGCTGATGCCGCGCGTAGGCCAGCAAGCCAAACGCGACCAGCAAGGCGGCCGTGCCGGGTTCGGGGATGGGCAGGTAGCTGACCGCCAGGGCATAGGTTTCGCCCAAGGCGGATTCCGCGAGGCTGGCCCCGACAACGACCAGCCGGAAGTCGTTCGCCACGGAGAAATTCGGCAGATAGATTTGCTCCAGATTGTCCAGGCTTCCGGCGGATTCATAATAATCGCTCCAGGTGCCGGGCGCGGATTCCACCTGCAAAATGAGGTCGAGGTTGCTTAGTAAATTCTTGGTCGTCGTGCCCGCCTCGGAACTGTTGGTGTTGGTGTCGACGGTAAAGTCGACATGGCGGTCCCAAACCAACGTGGCCGTGAGTGTCAGAGCTGGACAGAACGGCGCACTGTTGGTGAATTTGCCGACGCCGTAGGTGTAAGCGATCGCGTCGCCGGTGTTCGTCACGGTATTCAGATCCCAAAACCGGTTGCCCGTCTCCTGGTAGGTCTGCACGGCTTCCTGGGCGTTCGCCTGACCCGCACCCACGGCATAGTTCAGCGGGACGATGGCATTGGTTACGCCTCCGGCGACGGTGATCAAGCCCGGCTGCCAGGACGCCTGCGGCACGCCGTTGGTATCCAAGCCGGCGATTTTATCCGCACTGTTGATGATGACGGCCTTGATCAGCTTGTGATCCGCGGCGAGCGGCGCGCCTTTGTCGGAAACGGGTTGAGTGACCACATAAACACCGGGAGCCAGGTAGTTCGTCAGCGGGGTGGCGAGTCCGTACAGCAGGGCCGCCTCGCCGGTGACATGCGGCGCGGCGAAACTGGTGCCGGCGGCCACGCCGGCCACGATGGCGTTCGCATTGTTGGTGATGCCAAAATCGTTGATCGCCACGTTGATGGCCAGGTCGGACCAGAGCGCGGTGCCGGGCGCCACGAGGTCCACTCCGGCACGGCCGTTCGCCAGCGGCATCCGGGCGCTGTACGGCGCCACCTGCGGCGTGGGCACGCGCGTCGGATCATTCAGTCCGCTCGCGCTGGGGTTGGCCACAGCGAGCGCGCCCACGGACAGCCCGTTATAGGCATCGGCTGGTGAACCGAGCAGTCCGCCGGAATTGCCGGCGGCCACCACCATCAGTTTGTCCAGGTAACCACCGGCGGTGCCGCTGGTTTTCCCCTGATAGCCTGCGTATTCGTCCATCAGCAGGGCGATCGCGGAATTACCGTCCAATTGCGCCGCGTTGGTGGCCAGGGAGCCCCAACTATTGTTGATGCTGGATACGCCCGCCGTCCGGGTCAGGTAATCCAGCGAATTCTTGAGGGAGAGAAAGGCGGTCTGAGTGTCCGCGCCGTCGAAAATCGCTCCGTAATATCTGGCCCCCGGCGCCATCCCGGAGAAGGGGATCACGGTGCCGTTCCCGAGATTGATGGAGGCGTTGTTGGCCATGATGCCCGCCACGAAGGTCCCGTGGAACTGGGCATCGGCGGGATTGCCGGTGGCGGGGTTGCCGGAGCTGAAGTCTTTGACGTCCTTGTAGCCGTAATTATTGAGGTTCGTCGTCGGACCCAGCGCCAGGTGGCGGTGGCCGTCAAAGCCGTCAATGCCGTTGCCGTCCCCGTTGCGCACCTCGATCTGGCCGATGACCGCGCCGTAGCCGTTCACGTAATAGTAGGACAACCCCTGCCGCACGTAGGGCACGGAATAGTTCAGCGCCCGCGCGTTCATGCCGCCGCAGGCCAGCAGGGCCAGCAGCGCGCAGCGCAGTCCTTGTGTGGGCGCATGCATGGGCTGAATATAGCACAGTTCTTCCGCCGGGAAAGATCTAACCCGGCTTATTCATGAAGCATGAACAAGCCGC
>JAPLSZ010000067.1 GCA_026398385.1 Kiritimatiellota bacterium
CGCCGGCCCGCTGATGCTGACGACCCTGCTGGGGGCCGCCCTCGTCTTCAGCCGGCCGCTGATCTGGGCGGAGGCGCGAGCGGATGTCCGCGTGCCGCCCGCGGGCGCCGCCTTGCTGCTGTTCCTGCTCTACGGCTGGTGGGCGATCTTTTTCTGCGCCACCCCGTTCGAGGCGCGCATCGAGTTTTTCCGCGCCGGCAGCTTTCTGGCGGCCTACTGGGCGTGGACCAATCTAGTGGAGCGCAACGGCCGCTGGCGCTGGATTCTCGGGCTGTTCCTGCTGACCGTCTCGCTGATTGCCTGGTACGGCATCATTCAACACCTCACCGGGCAGGCCGACCGGGTGCTCTGGTTCAACCGCCAGCTCGAAGGATCGAGCTATGGCCCCCGGGTGGGCGGCACCTACTTCTGTCCGAACCACTTTGCCCATTTGCTGGCGCTGGCGGCAACCATGGGCTTGGCGCTGGTGTTCACGCCGGAGGCCGGCGTGTTCTTGCGTCTGTTGGGCGCCTACACGTTGCTCGTGGTGCTGCCGGCGCAGCACTTTTCCCAATCGCGGGCGGGCTGGATCGGCTTGGCCACCGGCCTGGCCGTGACGACCCTGGCGCTGGTGTATCGCCGCAGCCGGGCTTGGTTCTGGGTGCTGCTGATCGCCATGCCGTTCCTGCTCGCCGGCGGGGCGGCGGCGTATTGGCGGGCTTCCCCGGCGTTTCGCGAACGGTTTCTGGAGGCCAAGACCGAGGCTCAGAATGTGACCATCGGCGGGGAGGGCGGTTTCCGGGTCAATCAGTGGCGCGATACGCTGCCCATGATCAAGGACCGGCCGGCCTTTGGTCACGGGCCGGGCAGCTATCGGTGGCTGGCGGAGGAATACCGGCGCCACATGAAGTTTGCCAACCGCCTGGCCGAATATGCTCATAACGACTACCTGCAGACGCTGGCCGAGTACGGCTGGGTCGGAACGCTGCTGTTGGCCCTGCCGCTGCTGTGGCTGCTGCTGCGGATGCTCCGCGCCCTCGGCGTGACGCGCAACCTGAACAATGCCGGGTTGCTGGCCGGCCTGCTGGGCGCGTGGGCCGCCTCGTTCAGTCATGCCTTGTTCGACTTCAACCTGCGCATCTTCGCCAATGTCATGGCGCTGGTCTTGCTCACCGGCGTGGTGGTGGGCCGGCTGCAGGCCCGGCGGGAATGGAAACGTTTCGCGCTGACCCGGCGGCAGGCCTGGCTCCTCTGCGGGCCGGCGCTGCTGCTGACGCTGCTGCTGGGCGCCGCGGTCGCGCGGACGCTGGCCGCCTACGCTGCGCAGGTGCGCGGCGACTACTGGCTCCGCCGGTTTGCTTACGAGCGCGCCGAGCGCTTGGAACAGCGGGCGGTGCGTCTCGATCCGGCCAACTGGCACGCCTGGTCGGCCCTGGGCCAAATCTATCAGACCCGTTCGTTCTGGTCGCCGGACGAACAGCAAAAACTGCGCGATAGCCAGCAGGCGCTGCTCTGCTATCAGGCTGCGCGGCGCGGTAATCCTCGGGACATGGACAATGTGTACGGCGCAGCCATGTCCGAACTTGCCTTGGACCGGCCGGAGCAGGGGCTGCGTCTGCTGCGCGCGGCGGCCGACAGCCATCCCTTCAACCAGAACTACCGCACCCAGTTCGCGCTGCAGCTTCGACAGGCGGGCCGCTACGCCGAGGCCCTGGCCGAGTTCAAAAAGGTCGAGCGGCTCGGCTCCACCCCCATGATCCGGATGAACCTCAAGTGGCTGAACGAGCAGGCCAAGGGCGGGAGACGTTGAAGAAAAACATGAAACCTGAGTACCGGCAGCAAGGCCCCAGCAGCAGAAGAAGTTTTGTCCACAGATTTCGCAGCGCGGCATAGCCGCAACCAAAGACTGTTTAGACAGGATTAACAGGATTTTCAGAAAAGTTGTTGGTTTATGAACAGATAGGCTGGCCTGGCGACAGCTTTCAATCCTGTAGAATCTTGTTAATCCTGTCAAAATTCTTTTCCGCTCTGCTTGACCTCGGACCTCTGACTTCGGACCTCGCTTTCTCTTTCCGCTCCGTCTCGGGCCTCAGGTCTTCGGTCTGTCAACCTCTGTCTTCAAACCGCTATCAGCTATCAGCTTTCTGCCGACCGCTATCCGCTAACAGCGAACCGCTGACCGCCGAAAAATGACCACTGACAAAGGACAACTGACTGCGGACCAATGACCATTGACATCCCTTTCTTTTTCGCTTGCAATTCCGCCAAAGTTCAGTATGTTCATAAAAAAGTGAACGCATGGGCGATTCGATACAGCTTTTGGAGCAGGGAGCCCAGGCCACGGCGGCGGATGTGCGCCGGGATCTGGAGCGGCAGGTCATTGACCTGTTTGTGAACCTGGCGGACCTGCTGGGCCTGCCGCGGTCCGTCGGCGAGCTCTATGGTTTACTGTTTGCTTCGCCCGAGCCGCTGCCCATGGACGAGCTGATGGCCCGGCTGAACCTCAGCAAGGGCGGTACAAGTCAGGGACTGAAGATTTTACGGTCATTCGGGGCCGTGCGCACGGTCTATGTTGATGGCGACCGACGAACACATTTTTCGTCCGAAACAGAGCTGCGTAAACTGGCGGCTGGCTTTCTGAAAGAGCAGATCCAGCCGCACTTGGTCAGCGGGCGTGAGCGACTGGAACGCATGCAACAGTTGGCGCGCGGGCTGCCGGATGGGTAACGGCCGTGGATGGAAGAGCGCCTCGAGCATTTGGATCATTGGCGCAGCCGGGCCGACCGGCTCTTGCCGCTGGCCTTGCGGCTGATCCAGACGTGAGGCGCGCGCACAGGCGCGCAGATCAGGAGCAGCGGTGGCCCGGTCAGTAGTCGGGCAGGCGGTGCATGGCCGCGGAAGCAAAATCGAGCGTAGCGGGTCGAACGGGTCCCGATGATTCGACCAAGGGCGGCAGCCTGCCCGGAAGCCGCGCGGGGGAAGACAATTATCACCACCCGCTTCGCTAGAGTCGATCCGAGTAAGAAGAGTAAGATTTACTGGAATAAACTGGGCTGTCGCAGACAGCCGCCCTGACCTGTGGTGAGCGGCGTCGAACCAGTGCAGGGCTTGATTCGATGAAGAAAGTGAAAAAACAACCGGGTCGCTTTTTCACTCTTTATCCGAATCGTACCGTTTATTCATTCCGTCTCTGGCCTCCTCGGATTGTCTCCAGTGAACGCAGTGAACGGGTGGTAAAAATCTTGCTTCGCGGCTTGGCGGCTTGGCGGCTTGGCGCGAGAACCTCTTTCTTTCCGTTTTTCTTAATCTGCGAAAATAGCCGTAATCTGCGTCAAACCCCCTCTGACAGGATTAACAAGATTCTACAGGATTGAAAACTGTCACCGTGCCAGCCTATCCGTCCATAAACTAACCATCTTTCTTAAAATCCTGTTAATCCTGTCCAAATATTCTTTGATTGCGGCTCTGCTGCGCTAGGTTCTCTCGCGGCAAATCATCCGGCTGTTTTATCCACAGATTTATGGGATTTGCACAGATGGAGATGAAGGGCAGGGAGAAGCAAATATTTTCCATAGAGGTTCACGGAGGAAGGAATTAGGTCGCAGAGGCGGTCTTTGGAACCTGTGACCTCCGCATCCCTCGGTGACCTCTGTGGTTGATGCTTTCACGTTCTTAGCGCTTGCCCGTCATAGTTCGGAAATTCGAGGATTCGGGACGAGAGATTATGAAGACGATTCCAGCTTCTGACGTCCCGCCTCTAAAATCAAGTATCTCTTCTGGCTATCCGCCAACCCGCCAACAACTGATCGCTGACAAATGACAACTGACCATGGATTGCAAATGTTATATATTGCGACGTGACTCCGAATCACCCCGAATCATCTGGTAAAGGAATACACATGAAATATTTAGTTACCGGCGTGGCGGGCTTTATCGGCTCCAAGGTGGCGGAATATCTGCTGGCGGACGGGCACACGGTGGTCGGCATCGACAACATGAATAATTATTATGACGTCCGCCTCAAGGAGCATCGTCTGGGCTTTCTGAAGCAGCAGAAAAAATTCGATTTTTTCCCGGTGGATGTGGAGCACAAGGACGCCCTGGAAGTGCTGTTCATGCATCACAAGTTCAATGCCATCATCAATCTGGCAGCCCGCGCCGGCGTGCGTTACAGCATGGAGAATCCGTATGTCTACATGATGACCAACGCGCAAGGCACCCTCAACCTGCTGGAACTGATGCGGTTCCATGACGTCACGAAGCTGGTGATGGCCTCCACCTCCTCGCTCTATGCCGGCCAGGCCTCGCCCTTCTCGGAGAACTTGCCCGTCAACACGCCGATCTCTACTTATGCGGCGTCCAAAAAGGCGGCGGAAATGCTGTGTCATTCGTTCCACCACCTGTTTGACCTCGACATCAGCATTTTGCGCTATTTCACGGTGTATGGCCCCGCCGGCCGGCCGGACATGTCCATCTTCCGCTTTATCAAATGGATTGACGAAGGTCACGAGGTGGAGATCTTTGGCGACGGCCAGCAGTGCCGGGATTTCACCTATGTGGATGACATTGCGCGCGGCACGATCCTCGCCGTCAAGCCTTTGGGATATGAGATTGTCAATTTGGGCGGCGGCCGCCGGCCGACGACCATCAACGAAGTCATCCAACAGATTGAAAGACACTTGGGCAAAAAGGCCCGCTGCGTCTTCAAGCCCTTTCACAAGGCGGATATCAATGAGACCCAGGCGGATATCCGCAAGGCCAAGACGCTGCTGGGCTGGAAACCCGAAGTGGATTTTGCGGTGGGGATCCGGAACACAGTCCAATGGTATCAGGACAACCGGGCCTGGCTTAAGGATATTGCCTTGTAAAAGCTTTCTGAGTTCTAAAAATCTGCAAAAATCCCATAAATCTGCGTGCCCGGCGTAGTCTGACGAAGCCGGGTGGAAGAAACTCCGGCTCGTTCCGCCGCAAGCGAAGATTCTTTGACAGGATTAACAGGATTTTTCAGGATGAAGGCCTCCGCCGCTCCTGAAATTATCCATCATAAATCACAAATCTCTTCCGTCCTCTAACCTCTATCCGCTATCCGCCAACAACCGGGCCTGCGGCAAAACGAGGGGTGAAAAGGCAATATTTAACTTTTGAGGGATGCCCCCGATTCTTTCACAAGCATACGATTAAGAAAAAGCGAAAATAATCGGCCCTCCGCCCTGAGCGCCAAATGTCATAAAACGAGACCTGACCCCGATGCCCCTTGACCCCGATGCCCCTGAAGAGAGCTACGGATTGCACGGATGAGCGCGGATTAGGAAAAGGAGCTGGTGGCGGCTGATAGCCAATTTCGTTTTGCTGGAATCCGCGCCTGTCCGCGAAATCCGTAGTTAAATATCCGTTCTTCAGTCTGTGATCTAGGTTCTGCTGAAATCCTCCCACTTCTTCCAGGTGAATCCTGTAAATCCTGTCAAAATTCTTTTCCGCTCCGTCTCGTGCCGCCTCCCCAGCTCTCGTGTCCTTGCATAGCCGGGCGACGCAGGAAGTGAACGCAGTGATCCGCCGTCGCCTTTAGGCTATGGCGGACAAGACGGGTGGTAAAACGCTGCAACGCTCCCTTCGTGAACTTCGTGCCTTCGTGTGAAAAATCTTGTCTCCCGCTTCGCTTTTCTTAATCTGCGAAAATCGGTGAAAATCTGTGGAAGAAACTCCAGCTCATTCCGCCGCAAGCGAAGATTCTTTGACAGGATTAACAGGATTTTACAGGATGACCAACTGACTACGGACAACGAACAACTGACCACTGATCTCTGACCTCGGGCCTTAAGTCTTAGGTCTTCGGCCTTCAGTCTTTGACCTCCGACCTCGGACCTCCGCCCCCTATGCGATCCTTGCGTTCTCTCGCGGCAAATATTCCGGTTTGAGAATCTGCAAAAATCCCATAAATCTGCGTGCCCGGCGTAGTCTGACGAAGCCGGGTGGAAGGAATTCCGGCTCGTTCCGCCGCAAGCGAAGATTCTTTGACAGGATTAACAGGATTTTACAGGATGACCAACTGACTACGGACAACGAACAACTGACCAATGACCGCTGACCAATGACCACTGACCAATGACAAATGACAACGGACCCCTGACCTCTGACTACTGACTTCTGACTACTGACTACTACCTTCTGTTCCTCATGCCCAATCTGGCAACAATCCTCGACATCGCCTCGCGCCAACTGCCGGCGGCTGGTGTGGATTGCCTCCTGATCGGCGGGTTCGCGGTCAATTATCACGGCTATACGCGCAACACCCTGGACGTGGACTTCATGATCGTCTCCGAACAACTCGAGGTTGTGCAACAGGTAATGGCGCAAGCGGGGTTCACGAACATCGCCATCGAGCACAACGTCGCCTTTTTCAGCGCCCCGGATTCGCCGTTGCGCGTGGATTTTCTGCGTGTGGATCGGGACACCCTGAGCAAACTCCTCGCCCACGCCATCCGGGCCGTCGTGCACGGCTGCGCGCTCAAGGTCCCGGCGCTCAGGGACCTGCTGGCGATGAAAATCTTTGCCTTATCCCAGGACGTCGCGCGGCGTATGGGCAAGGATTTGCCCGACATCGCCTATTTGAGCGTGCTCCACAACCTGGATTTGGAATCCGACATCCGGCCGCTGTGCGACCGGTTCGGAACGCTCAAGACCTACGATCTGATCCGCAGCCAGGTGGAGGCGCTGAGGACGGCATGAGCCCTTCACCGCCCCGTTCGAGTTCGCTGCCGCCCCGGCTATCCATGGACGAGTATGCCGATTTTGTGGAAGCCTCGCTCCGCGCCGGCGATCAGGCCCGTGCGGCGCGGCAGAAGGAACTGGAAGAACGGATCACCACGCCCTTTCGCATGCGCGCAAATTTTTCCCAAGAGCTTGTCAGGCGCAGCCGGGCGCTCCTGCGCGCGGAATCCAACATCAGGCTGGCGCTGCTCTATGGTTCCTTGGCGACCGGGAAGGTGCGTCTCGAGAGCGATGTGGATATCGAACACGACCCGCGCATCCTTTCTGAAAAAGGCTTGCACCTCGATTGAACTGAACTTTGCGATTTTGAAGTTCAAGCATACGATAAAGAAGAAGCGAAAATGATGGGCCAACTGACCTCTGACTACTGACCTCGGATCTCTGACTTCGGACATCTGACCTCGGTTTCGTGCCGACCTCCGACCTCGGTCCTCGGGCCTTAAGTCGTAGGCCTCAGGCCTTCAGCCTGCCCTCGGTCCTCGGGCCGCTAACCGCTACCCGGTCAAAGATCCCGAGCGGTATGGCGTTGTGGAATTCGACGCCGCCGGCCGTGCGCTCAGTCTTGAGGAGAAACCCACTCGGCCCAAATCACGCTTCGCCGTGCCGGGCCTGTATTTTTACGGACCAGAGGTCGTGTCGCGGGCCGCGGCCTTGAAGCCGTCGGCACGCGGCGAATTGGAAATCACGGACCTCAACCGCACCTATCTGGAACAGGGGTGCTTGCAGGTGGA
>JAPLSZ010000259.1 GCA_026398385.1 Kiritimatiellota bacterium
AAAACGCGTGCCAAACGTGAATCGCTATCTTTCTTTTGCGCTGCCAGTTCTTCAAGGGCACTCTGTCTTCCTCCTTAATGATAATCGTTGGGAGGACAGCCGCTTTCTTTAGACCGTTACGCCCGCCCAGACGTTTCTGTGGGCTAAGCGGTGTTGCGTAATTTGGCATCTGCTTGGCCCGCCAGAGACTGGTCTCACATTCAACGGCAATCACGGCATGTTCCAGCAGGTCTTGCATCTTCGGGTCATCTTCCGTTGTGAAGGGCAATTCACTCAGCCCGTTCAACTCCTTGACAGCAGAGTCAACCTTGGCTCTATCCTGTACTCGATAAATCAACAAGTCGGGCCGTTTGATATCACCAAGTCCGGCTTTTTCAAGACGCTCAAAATAGAGTTCAAAGGCGCGTACATCGTTGTCGGGAGCCGTTCCGCTCGGACCGTATGGCAGGGCAAAATATTTTCCGGTCGCGTTTACCGCATGGGTCAATCGTTCTTCGCTCCACACACCTTGAGACCAGCGCATGAGAAAGTCGCTTCCGCGAAGGCGTCGCGGGTTGAGCAGGAAATCTGCCCAAGGCGCGTTGCCCATCGCCTGGAAAGTCATTCGAATGTCTTCCATCGAGACGGACAAGACCTTCTCAAATGGGTGTTCTCTATGTCTGTTCATATCGTTCTTTTCCTGAGCCAACATTCACCTTCACCGGTTTTCAGACCGCATCCGCGCGGGATGAAAATACGGTGCGAGGTGTTGTTGGGGGTCCTATGTGAATAGTTCGTCTTCGACCAGTTTCAGGTATTTGTTGACGTAGAACATGTCCGGCTCCTCACGGGCTGCTCGCGACCGAATCCGGAAATCCGGATTTTTTGGATCGAGTGGATTGAAGATGACGAGACCGACACCAAATATGCGGGAAAGAGCATCAAGACGGGCGATGTCATCCTCCGACGAACTATCGGGAACGACGATGTAGGACTTGTGCGAGAACAATCTGTATGAACATGCCTGACCAAAAGCGGTGATTAGGTTGGCGGGATCGAGTTTGATCTCGGCAGATACGATCTCCGTTGGCGGTTTGATGATGTCGGAACGTTTGGCTTCCCGCACGCCGACAACGTCCGGCGTGCCCCATTTGTCTTTGAATCGGTTGCCGCCGACGCTGATGACTTTGGTGCATTCCTCCAGTTCATTGATGAGCCAATCGCCAAAGGCGTCGTGGAAATCCTCCTCTCGGATCTTCTCGTGTTTCGGTTTCTTCGCGATCTCCGCTTCCTGCTTCTCCCCTTCCTCCCGGTACTTGACTGCGCGATAGAGACCTCGGTTGGGTTGATACACAGTTGCGGGTAGTTCGGTCCTGAACTTGTGCAGTGAACCGTGGACCGTATTGACTGGTATATCCGGGAAGGTTGTTGTGATTTCCTTCACGAGTTCCGAATACCGCTTGCCGCTGGGGGACAAGTCCACCAGTTCGACGGCTTTCTCAATCACTTTTTCTGTGCTGGTCATATTCTCCTTCTCCCCCAACCATTGATTATCAGGTCATTTTGACCGATTGCATTATCAGCCTACACGGGTGTACCATAGGCCCGTGGCATGGGCAGTCAACAGCAAAATCGGGATAGACCATCTTGGACGAAGTGCGCGATCTGATGCTCCGGCACCACTCGAAATCGAACGGGGTATCCCAACGAGGAGAGAGCTTCTGACATGACCGCGAGCAATTCTGAGGTGGGCGTTGGCGCGCGGTGGCTGTGGCCGATCCTGGCGCTCGCGGCGGCGTTGTTCGTGCCGCTCTTCCGATTCCAGCGGATCGGTCCGCTGGATTTCTGGTGGTGGATGAGCGCGACGCTGGCCGGGCTGCTGGCGCTGGCCTATGGCACGGATGCCGGCGCCCGCCGCGCGCTGGCGGACGACGTCCGGTCCGGTCTGTTGAAGAAACTGCTGCTCGGCCTGCTGTCGGCGGTGCTGCTCTATGCGGTATTCTGGGCGGGCAACCTCCTTTCGCGCCGGCTGCTGCCCTTTGCGGCGGGCGGGATTGAGGCCGTGTACGGATTCCGGAGCGGCGCCTCCACGCTGCGCGTGGCCCTGCTCATCGGCTTGCTCATCGGGCCCGGCGAAGAGCTCTTCTGGCGCGGGTGGCTGCAGCGCGCGCTGGGCGAACGGTACGGGGCGGCGGCCGGCTGGCTGCTGGCGACGGCGCTCTATACCGGCATCCATCTCGCCAGCGGCAATCCGATGCTCCTGCTGGCGGCGCTGGTGTGCGGACTGTACTGGGGCTGGCTCTACCTGCGCTACCGCTCCCTCGTGCTCGTGGTCGTCAGCCACACGGCTTGGGATCTGACCGTCTTCCTGCTGTTCCCGCTGGGCTGATGGGCGGCATCGGGCCGTGTGGTGTGGCGGTGGTGAGGAACGGAGAAGTGGCGCGGATCGGGCCGCGCAGGTTACCAAAGAGCAGAAAAGCGCCGTGCATCGGGCGACACCGGTCACGCGTGATTTCCGTCCGTCTGTCCTGACTCTCCCGGAGAGGTCGGGATTGTCGGGGATCGTCGCGTATCATGGAAGAGCGCGGGCCTCTTTGTGGGCGGGGCTTCCAGCCCCGTGGTTGTGCTTTCGTCGGTTCGCGGGGCTGGAAGCCCCGCCCACATCCGGTTAAAGCGGCGTCAAGCCGCCGCAGTCCACAACAGGACCGCCGCAGGGCAGGCCCTGATCAGCACGACAGCCACACTTTTCGCTAGTGAACCGTTTTGATCCGGCTGATCTTTTCTCCGGTGTTCGCCGACGGCTTGGAAGAATCCTATAATGAGTAGACGCGGCCGCTGGCCGCGTGAGAAAGCGGCGGGACGCCGCTTCTACGTCAGGCGTTCCATCCAGTCCAATAAAGGGGGCGGCTGGCCTCAGCCGCCGACGAGCGCAGAGCCGATGCTCATCGTGCGGCTGTGCGCTCGATCTTGTAATACTTCATCATGCCGTAGGGGAAGTCGTGGTACTTGTAGTTGCCGACCCAGGCGTGGCGCAGGACGAAATCCAGCGGCATCGAGATGTTGATCCACGGGCAGTCCGCGACGACCAGGTCGGCCATCCGCTGGTAAAGCGCCGTGCGCGTGGGGCCGTCCGGCAGGACGCGCGCCTGTTCATAAAGACGGTCGAACGCCGGGTTGCTGTAGTTGCTGCGATTGCAGCCCGGCGAAGCATTGGGGCTGTAGAAAAGCTGGAGGAAATTCTCGGCGTCCGGATAGTCGGCCACCCAACTGGTGAGGAACAGCTGCGCCTGGCGTCGCTCCAGTTTGGCCATGAAGGCCGGCCAGTTGTTGTAACTGGGCGCGATGCTCACACCGAGCTGGTTCATGAAAGCGCAGATGAGTTCCGTGGCCTGGCGGTGCTCGGGATTCTCCGCACTGCCGACTTCCAGCGTGAGTTGCAAACGGCGGCCGGTCTGCGGGTCCCGGCCGCCGGGGTAACCGGCTTCGGCCAGCGGCAGTCGGGCGCGGATCAGAGCGACCGGATACGGCTGCGGCCGCGGCGCATAACCGGCCACGGCCGGCGGAATCGGACCCGCGGGCCGCGTGATGCGCCGGTTGAAGAAACGGATGTAGGCCGCTTCGTCGAAGGCGTGGCTCAGGGCCTGACGCAGTTTCCGGTTCGGGCCGACCACCGGGTCGTCCATGTTGAAACCCGCGTAAACGATTTGCATCATCGGCGCCGAGCTGACGGCGAGGCCCTGGTGGGCCAGGCTGGGCTGCAACTGCTGCGCCTGATCGAAGACGGCGCTCAAGGTATCGCGGGACAGGGAGCGGGCTTCGTTGCCGCCCACGGTGTCGAGCTGGCCGGTGAGGAACATCAGCCACGCGGTCGTCGCGTCCTCGACGACGTACTGCACGATGCGGTCCAGGAACGGAAGCGGCCGGCCGGCGTCGGCACGCAGCGCGGGCGGATCGGACGGGTCGTTGGAGGCGGGGAAGCGATCCACGCGGCCGGTCTTCTGCCATTGCGGGTTGCGGATAAACTCGTAACGGTAATTGGGCCGGCAGGCTTTGAGGATGAACGGTCCGGTGCCGACGGGATGGTTGGCGAACTCGCGGCCGTAGAACGACACGGCCTCGCGCGGCAGGGCGACGCCGTAGGGCAGGGTCAGAATCCACAACAGCCGCGGGTCGGCCCGCTTGAGCTGGAGGCGCAGCGTGTACCGGTCGGGCGCGTCCAGGCCGGCGATGGGCCGGTCGTAATCGCTGGGCTGGTCGCCGCCGGTGGTCGCGCGCCAGGCGTCGAGCCCGACGATCCGGTCGGTGAACGCCCAGGCGCCGGGGGAGGCGATTTTCAGATCCATCACGCGCCGGATGGCGTAGACGAAGTCCGCCGCGGTCAGCTCCCGGCCCCGGCCGCCCGTGGCGGTGAAGCAGGGGTCATCCTGGAAGAAAAGGCCGCGCCGGACAGGAAACAGATAGGTCAGGCCGTCCGGGGAAATCTGCGGCATGGCCGCCGCCAGCAGCGGCTCGACGTGATAGGGGCGGTCGAGATAGGCGTATTGCAGCAGGCCTTCGTAGACTTTCTGGACGGCCAGGGCCGAGGCCACGTCGCTGATCCGCGCCGGATCGAAACCGCGGATGCGAACGGTTTCGGCGTGCCAGACCATCTCGCCCGGATGGCTCTCCGGCTCAAGCCGGCCGCGCCCGCAGCCGGTCAGCAGCATGAGCACGCTGCCGAGAGCGGCTGCCGCGCGGAACAGGGGCGTCTGGGACCAAGGCCGCCTGGCCGCGGAGGGACACGGATGACACGGATGGCACACGGGCGCTTTTTATCAAAAGCCCGTCCTAAGCACGAAGAAAATCAACTTGAACAGAAGGCAACGAAGAAAACGAAGATAATATTCCACCAACCAGGTTTCCTGGTTTCTGACTTTGTTACCTTTGTTAGCTTCTGTTTAAATTATCTGGAAGCACAGAGTGGGATCACTATTTGGCCGGAGCCGGAGCCGGGGCTGGAACTGGGACTGCGGGCGCCGGGGCCGGGACTGCGGGCGCAGGGTTCACCGGCACGGAAACCGGTGGGGTGACCGGCAGATCGATCCTCGTGGGGGGCAGCCCGGTCTGCGCGCGCAGCGGCGTCGCGAGCGGGACTTGCGCCGGCTTGCTCATCAGGCCGCGGCCCTGCTGCTGCCGCGCGTCCTGCGCGTGCGCAAAGAGAATCCCCAGGAACAAGGTGTTCACCAGGAACACAATGCCGAGAATAATGGTGATCTTGCTCAGTACGTTGCCCGCGCGCGAGCCGAAGAGCGACTCGCCCATGCCGGCCCCGAACGCCATGCCGAGCCCCTGGCTTTTGGATTTCTGGAGGAGGATGACCACCACCAGCAGCAAGGAACAAAGCACCTCGACGATCAACATCAGCATTTTCAGCACATACATAATATCGCTCCTCGCTTAGGGATGATGGTGGCTGGGGACTGGCCCGTGAACAAGCATATTTTCTCCGGCCTGAACCCTATTCACTGAACTCCGTTTACTTGACTGCGCCGCGGACAATGCCGGCGAATGATCCGGCCTCCAGGCTGGCGCCGCCAATCAGTCCGCCGTCAATGTCCGGCTGGCTCATCAACTCCCGCGCGTTCCCCGGCTTCATACTGCCGCCATACTGGATGCGCACGGCTTCCGCCACGCTGCCGCCGGCCATGTTCAGCAACAGGCGCCGGATCAGGGCGTGGACGGCCTGTGCCTGCGCGGTCGTGGCGGTCCGGCCCGTGCCGATCGCCCAGACCGGCTCGTAGGCGACGACCGTCCGCAGCAGCCCTTCCGCGCCCAGGTGGGCCAGGCTGCCGCCGACCTGCGCGGTCACCACGGCCTCCGTTTGACCGGCCTCGCGTTCCGCCAGCGTTTCGCCCACGCACACGATCGGACGCAGGCCGGCGGCCAGCGCCGCCTTGGCCTTTTTGTTCACCAGCTCGTCGGTCTCGTGGAACAGCGTGCGCCGCTCGCTGTGGCCGAGGATCACATAGCTGCAGCCGAGTTCCCTGAGCATGCCGGCGGAGATTTCGCCGGTGTAGGCGCCGGACTTTTCGGCGTGCATGTTCTGCGCGCCCAGCCCGAGGTCCGTGCCGTGGAGTGCGGCGCCCACGGCCGCCAGCGCCGTGAACGGCGGGCACAACACCACCTCGACGCCGCTGACGCCGGCCAGCGCCGGCTGCAATTCCGCCACGAGGGCCCGCGCCTCCGCGACGGTTTTATTCATCTTCCAGTTACCGGCCACGATCGGTTTGCGCATGCCATTGCTCCCAGCGATCGAAAACAGCCGCTGCTTATACCCCCGCCCCGGCCCGAAAGCAAGCCATGCTTCCGGATTGGGGCGCGCCCGGCCCAAGTTTCCCCCGCAGAGTTTTCGAACCTCGAAGGGAGCGGCGGCCTGCTGGGCAAGGCGGGCGCGCGGGAGCAGAAACAGAGCCTGGGCTGCAACATCAGTGGAAACCGGGCCAGGCGCCGGCGTATGCGGCGCACGGGGGGAGGGTGCCGGGGCTTGTCGCGTTCAATTCTGCATACCGGGCCGGACGCCGGGTTTTCCAAGTGACGCCAAAGTGACGCCCAAAATGGCAAAACGTGTCTTATCCTGTCTCTTTTGGCATTACGGGGTGACGAGCTTTCCAATCAATAAACACGCGGTTTATACTGATTTCATTATGGGAAAAGATGGTGGCGGGAGGGAGAGTCGAACTCCCGACCCAAGGCTTATGAGTCCTTTGCTCTACCAGCTGAGCTATCCCGCCAAAACCGGACGCCATGCTAGGGGAATTCCCGCCGACGTCAATACCAATGCGGAAGGGACAGACGCCATACACCCACCCGACTATAATCCACCCCTCACATTTCACTATCCGGCCGGATAATGAAATGTGAGGGGTACCCTGGGCATCGGCATCTGAAAAACCGACACATAGGATGGCGAAAGCAGCCAGCATTGAGCCGCCTGCCAAACCATAGCTTTGGCGCCAGGAAAGCCTGTGCTTCCCTGGGCAACGTGTGAATTTGAATAGGCGGCCCTGTCGGCGGCGCCTTGCGCGGCCGCCGCGAGTATGTCTATACTGCCGCGGGCGGATGGGCCGCCATCCGCCGGAGGACGCAATGCACGCACTCACGGGCGCCATGGATGGTGATATGGTCGTGCGCTTCCTGTTGGCGCTGGCCCTGGGGTTTCTCCTCGGCTTGGAACGCGAAAGCGCCTACATCGGGCAGCGGAAGGTGATCTTTGGCGGCGTGCGGACCTTCCCCATTCTGAGCCTGTACGGCTTTGCCTGCGGCTGGCTGCACCAGCTCGGCGTCGCCTGGCTTTTGCCCGCCGGCCTGCTCTCCGTGCTCGCGCTCGCCAGCCTCTCCTACGCCGACAAACTCCGCCGCGGCCTGGTGGGCGCAACGAGCGAAATCGCCGCGCTGCTGATCTTCGTCGTGGGCGCGATGACGCTGCTGACGGATCTCCGGCTGGCCATGGCCCTGGGCGTGATCAGCACGCTCCTGCTTTCCGAAAAGGCGGCGCTGGAGTCCTTCGTCGAGCGGGTGGACAAGGTGGAGTTCCTGGCCACGCTGCGCTTCCTGCTGGTCACGTTCATCATCTACCCCGTCCTGCCCAACCGTGACTTCACCGCCTATCACCTCAATCCGGCGAATATCTGGCGCCTGGTCATCCTGGTGTCCGCCATCGGCTTCGTCGGCTATTTCCTGGTCAAGCAGTTCGGCCAGCGGGTCGGCCTCTGGCTGTCGGGCCTGATGGGCGGGATCGTCTCCAGCACGGCGATGAGCATCGCCGCCGGGCGCATGGCGCGGAACCACCCCGCGCGCGCGCCGGAGGCGCTGCAAGCCGCGCTGCTGGCCGGCAGCGTGATGTACGTGCGCGTGCTGGTGCTGATCGGCGTCCTGAACTACGACCTCGCCGTCACGCTGGGCTGGAAGTTCGCCCTCCTGGCCGGCGCGGGCGTGCTGCTGGCCCTCAGCGCGTGGCATCGTCCGGCGGTCGAGCTCGCGGCGCCCGCGCAGCCGGACGTGCGCAACCCGTTCGAAATCCGCCCCGCCCTGATCTTCGCCCTGCTGTTCGTGGCGCTGAAAATACTGACCGAATTTATAAGAAACACACGCTTTGGCCAGGCGGGCGTGCTCTCGCTGGCGGGCTTCACCGGGCTGGTGGATGTGGACCCCTTCATCCTCTCGCTGGCCCAGGATCCGGGCGGCGGCACGCCGTTGGTGCTGCAGGCGATTCTCGTGGCCGTGTTGAGCAACACGCTGGTGAAGGGCGTGTATTTCAGCGCGCAGGCGCGGACCCTCTGGCGCGGCGCGCTCCTGCGCTACGCGCTCTGGGGCCTGCTGCACGTGCCGCTGCTGTGGTTCCTATGAGTGCGACGCCGTGGCGATGGGAGCCGCGGTGCGCAGGCTTCTTCGGCCCATGCCCAAAGGGTGTCAGGCAACGTTCGGCAACACGATGAGAACGCGCGCCGTCATCGTTGCTATATTCCTTGGAATGACGGGCCGCGCGTGGGCGGATGCCGACGCCACACAACGGGTAGCCGCCGCGCGCGCGCAGATTGGTGTCACAGTGGAGTACGATCCGGCTTACACCAAACTCGCGTATCCCGGCGGCGATGTCCCCTTGAAAACGGGGGTCTGCTGCGACGTCGTGATCCGTGCGTTGCGGAAGCAGGGCCGCGACCTGCAACAGTTGGTGCACGAAGACATGCGCAAACATTTTGTGCTCTATCCGCAAAAGTGGGGGTTGCAGAAACCGGATGCCAACATTGATCACCGCCGGGGCCTCAATCTGGCGTGCTATTTCCAGCGGCAAGGCTGGTCGGTCGGCATCAGCACCCAGCCCGCCGCATATCTGCCGGGGGACATCGTCACGTGGGATCTCGGGCACGGATTGACCCACATCGGCATCGTGTCGGACCGGCAGAGCGTCCAGGCCACGCCGCTCGTGATCCACAATATCGGCCGTGGCGCCCGGGAAGAAGACCTCCTCTTCCGTTTCACCATTACCGGACATTATCGCCCAAGCAAAACGGAAAACCCAGCGCCGCCGGCGGCGGCGCCCGCGCGCGCCGGGCCGCACGTGCTTCGTAGCGAATCCACCGCCGCCCCCGGCGGATCAAAATGATCTTATCGCGCCGCTCCTCGGCGCGTATGTGGAACGGCAGCGCTACGGCAGCGTCGTGAGATAGAGGTTGCGAAAGCGGTGCTGGCCGCCGTTGGGCACCTCGGCCTGCAGGGCGATGTAGCCCTTCGGGGGACCGCGCAGCCCGTCGGCTTTCCACGCCGGCCGGCCGTTGATTTCCAGCTCCGCCTGCGCGCCGCGTACGGTCAGCTTGAAGTGGTTCCACGCGCCGGGCTGGATGAGCCCCGTGCTCCGGGCGCCCCTCAAACCCGCCACATTGCCCTCGTCGCCCTGCCGCAAGTTCGCCTGGTAATGCGGCGGCCAGGGCTGGTCGGGCGGCACGACGGTATACCGGAAATAGATGCCGCTGTCCCACTGCACGGTTTTGAGCGCCTGCCAGTCGAATTCCAGAATGAAGTTCCCGTATTGGCGCTCGGTCTGGACCAGCCCATTGCCGGCCTTGATGAGGATCTCGCCGTGGTCCACGACCGCCTCGCACTTCAGCACCGTCCAGCCGTTGAGCGTTTTGCCGTCGAATAGCGCCACGGGTGCGGCGGCGCCCGTCGCGGTCACCGCGGCGCACGCCAGCGCCAGTCCGGCGCCCCGGAAGCAGGACATGGTTTTCATCCGCCCCATTGTAGCGGCCCCGCCGCCCGAAAGCAACCTGTGTGACGGAGGCCTTGCTTAAAGCCTCCGTCTTTTTCTGTATTTATCCTGTGATCCATGATAAAAAGTCCAGCACGTTTCGATGCGAGGTCCGTGCTGCCCGGCGGTTTCCGGGACGCGGCCGGGTGGGGTTGCGGGGAAGCGGAAGGAACTTATGACGGCGCAAACAGCGGAAACCTGGCCTCTGGCGCTCTACGGCTTGGTCGTCGTCGGTATGACGGTCGCCATCATTGTGATCTCCGCGGTCATCGGCCAGCGGCACCGGGGACGTGCAACCGGCATTCCGTTCGAGTCGGGCATGCCGCCCACCGGAAGCGCGCAGCCGCGCTTTGTGGCCGAATTCTATCTCATCGCGATGTTCTCCGTCATTTTCGACCTGGAGTTTATTTTCATCGTCGCCTGGGCTGTCGCCGCGCGCGAGCTGGGCTGGGCCGGCTACGCGGAAGCGCTGGTCTTCATGGGCCTGCTGGCGGCCGCCCTGGCCTACCTCTGGCGGGTGGGCGCGTTGAACTGGGGGACCTCCGGCCGCGCCCAGGGCGGCGCGTTCCGCGGAAAGGCAGGTGCGCCATGACACCGACTCCTGACGCGCCGGCCCGGCCGCGCGCACCGGCGGCGCACGCCGCGCCGTTGGAATACGTCCGCCAGAACGTGCTCCTGACCAGCCTCCAGAGTGCGCTGGCCTGGGGCCGCAAGAACTCCATCTGGCCGTTCAATTTCGGGCTGTCGTGCTGCTTCGTGGAAATGGCCACGAGCCTCACCAGCCGCTACGACATCGCGCGCTTCGGCGCGGAGGTCATCCGGGCCACGCCGCGCGAGGCGGACCTGATGGTGGTCGCCGGCACGGTGTTCATCAAAATGGCGCCTGTGGTGCAGCAGTTGTACGAACAAATGATGGAGCCGCGCTGGGTGATCTCCATGGGCTCCTGCGCCAATTCGGGCGGCATGTACGATATCTACAGCGTGGTGCAGGGCGTGGATAAATTCCTGCCGGTGGACGTGTATATCCCGGGCTGTCCGCCGAGCCCCGAGGCTTTCATGGAAGGGCTGGGGTTGCTGTCCACCGCCATCGGCCGGGAACGGCGCCCGCTGAGCTGGGTGGTAGGCGCGCAGACGGTGACACGGCCGGAGCTGCCGATCCAGCGGGATGCGAAACGGCCGGTGCGGCAACAGCAAACCTTCCTGACACCGCCCGATCGTGTGTGACGCGCGGTGATCCGCGAAATTTGCATGAATCCGGAGCAAGACATATTACAAGAGTTGCCCCGCCGGTTTGCGGAGGCGCACATCCGGCCGCAAGCCACGTGCGACGGCCTGCCGACGGTCTGGGTCGCCGCCGCTCGGGCGCACGACGTGTTGCGCTATCTCCAGGCGGAGGCGGACCGGCCCTACCGGATGCTCTACGACCTCACGGCCATTGACGAACGCCGGCGCAGCCACCGTGCCGACCAGCCGCCGGGCGCTTTCACGGTGGTGTACCACCTGTACTCCTTCGAACGGAAGGCGGACCTCCGCCTCAAGGTGGCGCTGCCGGGCGAACGGCCCGGCGTGCGCACGGTGACCGATCTGTGGCCCGCCGCGAACTGGTACGAGCGCGAAGTGTGGGACATGTTCGGCATCGCGATCGAAGGCCATCCGCGTATGGCGCGGATCCTGATGCCCCCCTGGTGGGAGGGGCACCCGCTGCGCAAGGAGCATCCCACGCGCGCCACCGAGATGGGTCCGTTCCGCATGTCGGCAGCGAAGCAGGCCGAGCTGGAGGATCGCCTCGAATTCCGTCCGGAGGAGTGGGGCCTGGCGCGGCAGGGCGCAGACGCCGAGTTCATGTTCATGAACATGGGCCCCAACCATCCCGGCACGCACGGTGTGCTGCGCGTCGCGCTGCAGTTGGACGGCCAGCGGATTGTGGATCTGGCGTGCGACATCGGCTTCCATCACCGCGGGGCCGAGAAAATGGGCGAGCGGCAGACCTGGCACACCTATATCCCGTACACCGACCGCATTGATTACGTGGGCGGCGTGATGAACAACTTCCCCTACGTGCTCGCGGTGGAGCAACTGGCCGGGATCAAGGCGCCCGACCGGGCCAAGGTCATTCGCATCATGCTGGCGGAATTGTTCCGCATCATCAGCCATCTGGTGTACTACGGCACGTTCTGCCAGGACCTCGGCGCGATGTCGCCGGTTTTTTACATGTTCACCGACCGCGAGCGCGCCCTGGATGTCGTCGCGGCCATCACCGGCGCGCGCATGCATCCGGGCTGGTTCCGCATCGGCGGCGTGGCCCAGGACCTGCCGGCGGGCTGGGAACGGCTGGTGCGGGATTTTCTCGACTACCTGCCGCCGCGGCTGGACGAATACGACCGGGTCGTGCTGCGCAACCGGATCTTCCAGGACCGCACGCGCGGGATCGGCGCAATCTCGGCGGACGAAGCGCTCGCCTGGGGCGCCACGGGGCCGCTGCTGCGCGCGTGCGGCCTGGCGTGGGATTTCCGCAAGCAGACGCCGTACGGCGGCTATGACCAGTTCGACTTCGAGGTCCCCACCGGCCAACAGGGGGACTCGTATGACCGCGCCACGGTCCACGTCGCAGAAATGCGCCAGAGCCTGCGCATCATCGAGCAATGCCTCGCACACATGCCGCCGGGTCCGTACAAGGCCGAGCATCCGCTGACCACGCCGCCGCCCCGCGAGCGCATGCTGCACGACATCGAGACCATGATTGACCATTTTCTGGGCGTGAGCTGGGGCCCCGTCATCCCGCCGGGCGAAGCCGCCGTCCGGGTCGAGGCCGCCAAGGGCTGCAACAGCTATTATCTGATCAGCGACGGCGGCGCCTCGGCCTACCGCACCCGCATCCGCACGCCGTCCTTTGCGCACCTGCAGATGCTGCCGCGGCTGAGCCGGGGCCTGATGATTCCGGACCTCATCGCCATCCTGGGTAGTCTGGATTTTGTGCTGGCGGATGTGGACCGATAGAGAGGGTTCAGTAGTCAGAAGTCAGCATTCTGGCGGCAGAATGAGGAAGAGTTTTATCCACAGATTTCGCAGATTACACAGATGAAGGCGGGGAACGGAGAAGCGGAATTTAGCCACGGATCAACAGATCGCACGGATGAAGAGATGAACGCAAAAGGGGCATCCTATGAATCTCATTGCCGAGGGACTGAAAAAGCAGCTCATCAGGTTTGATAAGGCCATCGGGGGCGTATCGTAACAAATAAAATCAGCCGTGCCGTACGCGCAGATGAGGCACATGCCACATCCGGCATTTGGTCCATGAAGACCATTTTGATGATGGGGACGATTATGGTGCTGGGTATCGGCCATACATCCTGTTCCGACAAGCGGGATGTAAAAAACGGGGAAGACGTCTGGTCGCGCGAGCGGGGCGAAATGATGGCGGTGCTCCGGCGGCATCAGGTGCGCGATGAGCGCATCCTGCAAGCCATGGCGAAGATCCGCCGCCATGTGTTTATCCCCACCGCCTTCCGCCGCCACAACGAGGCTTATGGGGATCATCCTGTCCCCATCGGCCACGGGCAAACCATCTCCCAGCCGTACATTGTGGCCTACATGACGGAGAAACTGGCGCTGCAGCCGGGCGAGACGGTGCTGGAGGTGGGCACCGGCTCCGGCTACCAGGCGGCGGTGCTGGCGGAACTGGGCGCGCGGGTGTACTCCATCGAGATCGTCCCCGAACTGGCGCAGCATGCGCGCGCGATTCTGGCCCAGGAAGGCTATGCCGCGGCGGTGCAGGTGTTGACCGGCGACGGCTACCGGGGCTGGCCTGAACACGCCCCCTTCGATGCGATCATCGTCACCTGCGCGCCGACCGATGTGCCCCCCGCGCTCGTGGCGCAACTGAAGGAGGGCGGCCGTTTTATCCTGCCCGTGGGCGCCTGGCTGTCGCAGCGGCTGGTCATCTTGCGGAAAGTCCAGGGCCGCATTGAACAGGCGAACGACCTGCCGGTTCAGTTTGTGCCCATGGTCAAGGGGCCGTGAGGGTCTCCCGGGACCGCCGCCGCGGGCGGCGTTAACCCCAGCTTAGCCGGAATGTCAACAGAATCGCTCTGGCTTCGGCCTCGTTTCCGTCTCCTTGCCCTTTTCGTCTTCATCCATCCGTGTTCATCTGCGGAAAAATATTCCGGACTTTCTTCCACAGATTTACACCGATTGACGCAGATTTTCAGAATTCAGAAAGATTTCCGCGACCGGCCTCTCGATTTTTGCGTTCTTTGTATTGCTCTTTTGTGGCTAACAATCCGGGTTTTTGATTCCGCAAAGTTCCAGAACTTAAAAAGATTTCCTCCGGCATGAAATCCGTGTAAATTCCATAAATCTGTGGATAAAACATCCTGATTTCTTCCCAGCTCCGGCTTCGCCGGCTTACGAATAGAGATCATCCCGCGTACGGCGAGTACAAAACTTCTTCTAGGCATGGATCAGTCCGCTGTCTTCATGAACCACTGGGAAGCAAGGGCATCCTCCTTGAAGAACTTCAACAATATCTCGGCCACTTTCTGACGGCCGCTGCCGCTGGGGTGGGTGCCGTCAGGCCCAAGGTCCTTGCGCTCCCAGACCAAGCCGTCGCTCTGGCGCGGCGTGGTGCCATTCGCCCAGAAATAGGGACCCCACAGCAACAGCGGGGCCTTCGTCTGGCCGCGCGCTTCGTCGTTCGAAAGGCCCGGATCGCCTTTGAGCTGGTCTTGAATCAGCCAGCGGACGGCAAACGCCCCCTCGTAGGCATACGGCTCGGGATTCAGCGGGGAGCCGGCATACCCGCCGTAGATGCGGCTGCCGAGATAGGCGATGCGCAAATTGGGGAAGCGTACTTTGGCGTTGTGTAGTACGGCCAGGGTGTCTTGCTGGAGTTTCCGGCCGTGTTCCGTCAGGTCGCCGCGCGGACCCCTGTTGGCGAGTTTGACCCAGACGACCTGCACCTGTTGGGCGCTGACCCGGGCCTGCGCCAGCCGCCGATCCGCTTCCGCCCAGGCCTGGGCGTTGGGCTCAACCCACTCCGCCATGGCCTGGCCGCCCTGCGCGCAGTCCACGATGGTCACCCGCAGCGACTTCTGCGGATCATGGTCGGCGATTTCTTTGAACAGCGCGTACTCCTGCGTGGCATTGGACATACTGATCGAAACCAAGCCGATTTGGCCGCCCTGGGACGGGTGGCCCTCCGCATCGAGGGGGACGATTTTCTCCGTCTGCTTTTTGGCCGCTGCCAGGAGGGCGGGGGGCGGTTCGTTCCGGCCGCCGCCGTAAAGGCCGCCGTCTTCGCCCTTGTATCGGTCTGCGGCCGTCATCTCGTTAAGCGGCTTCAGGCCGAGCGAAGCTTGGCCGCTGTTCCGCAAACCGTTGCCGCCGGCCTGCCGGCTGAGCCGGAGCGTCCGGACAACGGGTCCGCCGCCCGCTCTTTCGAGCGTGATGGCCACCTCGGCGCATGGCTTGAGCTCGGCGGTTTTCAGTCCGTCCGCCAGGGGCTGGCCATCCGTCCCCAGCACCCGGATGTCCTGGGCGAGGGCCGCCACATGGTCGTGGCCGTTGGCCTGGATATGCAGAACGCCGTGCTCGATATCGATACTCCGGATTGTGCCGGCGGCCTCGAACGCCGCCAAAGGGCCGGCCATCAGCAATAGTCCGCTCAGGGCCAGGCACAGGACGCGGGAGCTCTCCGCCTGGCCGCGCCACACAGATGCGAGTGCTCGCACGAGCTGGCGATCCGGGTGCCGCAGCGCCCCAGCCAGTCCAAGCCGTTGAGATGATCGCTCCTGCATAGCCCCCTCCTTATGCCGACGGAACAGCGTTTTTACCCACGTGCGGCAAGTATAAACCTTGGACGCGGGGAAGCAATCGTTGATCGAGTCGCTTGAAAAGCCTCGGGAAATTGCCGCCCGCAAATTTGGTTGCGGCTAGGCCGCGCGGCGGGCGAGTTTTAGAATCCAGCGGCCATAGAGCCAGATCATCACGGCCGCAGCCACGCCGATGGCGGCGAAGATGTACCACGTCAGGCCGACGTGGTGCGCGTGGTAGAGCTGCTGCGTGAGCAATTCCGGGCTTTGACCGGTGTAGGCGACCAGCTTCTTGAAGGCCTCGCCGATGGGCAGCGCCTGCTCGGTGACAAGCTGGGGTGACAACCCGCGCTCGACCAGCAGTTGACGCGCGAAGATGTCCTTCGACGAAAACACGTCGTAGAGGTAGGGGCCGAGTTTGCCCTCGATCGTCCAGCCGATCAGGATCGGCGCCTGCGAGAAACCGATCCACATGGCCTTCTTGTCGGCCGGCGCGATGTTGCCGAGGAATTCGCTGAACTTGGGGCTGGCGAGCATCTCGCCGATGCTGAAGATGACCATCGCGAGCAGGGCCGCGCCGACGCCGTTGCTTGCGCCGAACAAAACGAGCGCGCCGATCACGAACACCGTGCCGATCAGCATGCTCGTGGTCGCACGCAGCTTGGCGCCCAGGCCCGCGAACAGGAAGCACGTCAGCATGATCATGCCGGCGTTGATGTTGACAATGCCTTCCGGCTGGATGGTCTGGCCGCTGGCGTCCATGCCGAGCAGAAAGTGCCACACCGGGCTGGCGGTGCCCGCCGGGCCAAAGAGGCGCTGGATCAGCGGCGCGGTGTTCACCCAGTCCTCGATGTATTTCGGCAGCACGTCCCAGAGCATCGGGAACATCAGCCACCAGACGGAGAAGATCAGCAAGTACAGCGCGAGGTGCGGCTTGCGGAGTTCGGCGAAAGCCTCGGCGGCGAGGTGGCGCTGCTTCTCGTGGCCGGCGCGGATGCGCTGCTGCCGCGCGAGGCGCTCCGCCTGGCCGGGCTCGCGATAGGTCAGCAGCAGTAGGAAGTTGAGGCAGATGAACGCGGCGTTGGTGTAGAAGACATATTTCCACGCCATGGTCCGCATGTGCAGCGCGATCAGCGGTCCGATCCAGCCGCCGATGTTCACCGTCTGGTAAAAGATGCCCCACGCCATCGAGCTGTTGCGGCGGCTGGTGGCGCGGATCAGCGTGCCCTGGATGCCGGGCTTGAACACCGCGGTGCCCGCGGCGAGGAACATCGCGCCGAGGAAAAAGCCCCCGTAGGTGGGCAACCACGCCATCAACAGGTAGCCGAACGCCTTGATCGCCGTAGACACGCCGATGGTCAGCTTGTAGCCGTAGCGGTCGGAGAGGCCGCCGGTGAAGATCGGGATCAGTGACTGCGCCAAGTTCCAGAACAGCAGCAGTGTGCCGAACGTCGTCATCGTCACGCCGAGCCCGCCGTCCGCGGCCGGCCGCGTGGCGTAGAGCGTGGCCACCGCGCGCACGCCGTAGTAGGCCAGCCGCTCGATCATCTCCATGCCGCCGGCGATCCAGAAGACATAGCCGAGGCTAGCGATGGCGGACCACAAGCCGAGTTGCCGGACGTCGGCCAGCGTGGTTTCGTCGGGCGGCGGCACGGTGGCCTCGTCGCGGACGACTAGGGTCGGCTCGTTTTGTGGCGCAGTGGTCATCGGCCGCACAGTCTACCGCAGACGGCGTCCCGCGCAACCAACAATTGCCGGCCGTGGAGCGCGCCGGGCGCTCCTGTGCTGCGCTGCCGCCAGAGGGCGATGGCGCGGCCCAGGGTCGCAGCGGGCGTCAGGGCCTGGCGGTGGGTGTGCTGCGGCCAGATAATGAAGCCAGTATTTACTTGCATCTATGTCAGCCCCTTTCCATAATTCCTGCCAAGAGGTGGATCCAACCGGTTCAACCTAAACAGGAGCAGAGACATGGCCGCTAAACGCAAACCCAGTGCCGCATTCATGAAGCCCGTCCAACCCAACGAGAAACTCGCGTTGGTGGTCGGCGCGCAACCGTTGCCCCGCACGGAGCTCACCAAGAAGCTCTGGCAGTATATCAAGAAGCACAAGCTGCAGGACACGAAGGTGAAGACCCAGATCAATGCGGATGCCGCCTTGCTGGCGGTGTTCCGCGGCAAGAAGCAGGTGAGCATGTTCGAGATGACCAAGCTGGTCTCCAAGAACGTCACGTAACCGGCTGCGCTGCCGAGCAGCGGCGCTCTTTTGAAACATACGCCTGCCGCTCCCGCTGGCCGATCGCATCACGCCGCGATCCGCCGCGTCCCGTCCTCAGGTTGAGGACGGGGCGCCCGGCGAGCTTGGTCCTGCGCCCACGGGCGCCGGATCTTGCGGTGCCCGTCCTTCCACCGCGGCTTGCCGCTGCGGCGGAAGACCGGTAGGCTCCGCCCACGATGCACAATATCATCTGTCAAAACGTCCAGAGCGTGAGGGAATCTTTATCCTTGATGCAGATGCCGGCGCCGGCGATGACGGGGTAGGCATAGGTGTCCGTGCCGACCTTGTAGCCGCCCA
This sequence comes from Kiritimatiellota bacterium, assembly GCA_026398385.1. GTDB lineage: Bacteria > Verrucomicrobiota > Kiritimatiellia > CAIQIC01 > CAIQIC01 > CAIQIC01. The sequence continues at coordinate 18,145 of JAPLSZ010000259.1, forward strand.
GCTTCTTGAATTCCTTGTCGCTGGGTTCGAAGGCGACGAGTTCGCCCTGCGGCGTGAGCGCGAACAGGGCCGGCCCGGCATCCACGATGGAGCCGAAGCCGCGGCCGCCCAATGGGGCGGTCCAGAGCGTGTCGCCCTTTTGTGCGTCGAGGCAGAAGAGTTCGCCTTTCTGGGTGATCCCATACAGCTGGCCATCCTTGATCACGGGTGTGTTGTACTGGACGGCGTTGGCGGAATTGCTCCAGAGTTCCTTGGCTGAAAAACCATCGCCAGCTTTCTCGATCTTCGCCGCCCGGGTGCCGCGGCCTGCGCCGGAATAGATGACCGTCTGACCAGCCACGATGGGGGTGGCCGCGTTATAGGCCCGCTCCTGGGCGGCAAACGGCAGTTCCCAGAGCAGCTTGCCGTCGGCCAGCGCCAGCCCGACGATGTTCTGCGCCGTCAAGGCCACCACCATCCGAGTCGTGCCAACCGTCAGCAGGGCCGGCGAGGCGTACGCCGTGCCGGCCGCCGTCCATTTCCACTTCTGGTCGCCGGTAGCGAGGTCATAAGCGACTACGCCGCCCTGGCGCTCGCTGCCGAGTTGCGCGATGACCACGTGGTCCGCGATCAGGGGCGATGCGGACGTGAAGAACCTGGGCCAGACGCCGGGGAAGTCATCTTTGCGCCACGCCACCTTGCCGGTGGCGACGTCCAGGCAGGAGAGCGTTCCACGCGCGCCATACGCAACGATCTTGCCCCCGGCCACCGCTGGTGAACTGCGCGGTCCCGGATGTTGGCCCATGGGCTCCGTCGCGGCTTGCGCATCGTACTTGTTCCGCCAGAGTTCCTTCCCGGTGCTGGCCTCGCAGCACAGAGTGATGTCCCCGCTGGCGTCATTTACGAAGACGTATATTTTATCGCCCACCCAAGCCGGCGTGGCGTCGCCCCGGCCCACGGTAACCTTCCATTTCTGCGACATTTCGGTCGGCCAGGTCTTGGGCGCGACAAAGCCGGTCACCCGTGCATCCCGGCCCGGTCCGCGCCACTGCGGCCAGTCTCCGGCTGGCGCGTGCGCCAGCATCAGGCCGCTGCTCAGGGCGGTCACGAACAGGGCGAATCCCGCAGATCGGTTGACGAATACGTTCATGTGTTGCTCCTTGCGGCTGGTTGCATATTCGGCTCGGTTGTTCACGCCCGACCCGGGCGTCTGAAGCTCTATCAAAACCACGTTACATAATAGTGAAACCTTAGCCATTTTTCAACTACGAAAGGTACTACCTGGGCGGCCGGGCACATCTCCGAATTCCAGGCTCCCAGCCACTTTGTGTGGGCGAGGTCTGAATTCTGTCTTCAGCGACACAGGGGCGCTGGGAGACACGGACAAATGCGCCGCTACGCCCGCGGCGTCTGTGGCATATTGCCAGGCGCGGTTGTATTGCTATACCGTCACGAACGCGGGTGTCCTTGCCCTGATCGAGCGCGGTTTGCCATAGCTAATAGCACTATAACAAAAATCTATCCGGCCGGATAGATATTTGTTATAGGCCGCTATCTGCTATCTTGCCGCCTGTCGCGGAAAAGGGAGTTGTCGGCACACCCGTTTTGTGCTAGCTCCGCTCCTGACAACAGTCGCTGAAATCGAGCACGCCCTTGAAGGCCTTTCGGCGCCTGACGTAACCGAATGGGCGCGGTGGATCGAGGAGCACCAACTTCTGCTTACTGCGTCCGCCGACGTCTTCTCGATGCTCGACGCGGAATAAGGCAAGGGTGATCAGTGGTCGGTTTTAACACGAGGTGCACCGTGACGACAGCGACTAAGCATGTTCTGGCGGAGGCGCTGGGTTTGCCCCCGATGGAGCGCGCCGAACTTTTGGAAAGGGATTCTGTCCAGCTTCGACTTCCCGTCCCGTGTGGAATGCGACGCCGCGTGGGCGCAAGGCCGAGGATCGGATTGACGCGTATGGCCGCGGCGAAATCGCTGCGATTCCGGCGGCCATGGTCTTCGAGAAGATCGAGAAGAAGTACTCCAAGTGAAGGTGGAATTCCTTCAAACCGCCGAGGCTATAGCCTACTACAACCTTCAGAGCGCAGGCTTGGGCTTGGCATGGGCAGCAGAAGTCAAACGCGCACGCGATCGCATCATCCAGTACCCGACGGCTTGGACACCCTTGTCGCTGCGCACCCGTCGCTGCCGCCTGAAGCGCTTTCCGTACGCACTGCTCTACCAGATTCGCAATGGCCTCATTCTGATCGTGGCCGTTGATTTCGCGGTCAATCCTTCCGCGTCACGCCGAGGCGGAGGAGGGGCAGAATCTCGTCGCGGAGCGGGCGGCTGCAATCGAAGAGCATGAAGCCCGCGGCGCCGAGTTTCCGCAAGGCGACGATTTGTTCGATGGCCTGGTCGGGGCGCAACTGACTTTCATCGGCGGAGATGCCGAGGCCGGGATAGACGCGGCCGGCCGCGCCGGGGAGCTGCACGTGGGCGGCGGTGCGTCCGGCGAAGAGCGGCAGGTCGGCGGTGTAGTTCATGGGGCAAACGAAATCCACCAAGCCGCCCTTCAGCCACGCCGCCCAGTCCTGGCCCACGCCGGCGACGCACTCGGGATAGCCGGCATAGACGGCGGCCGAAAGTTTGAGGCCGGGCCGGACGCGGTTCAGCCGCTCGCGGGCGGCGCGCACGAAGGCGGTGATCTGCTCCGCGCGGAAGCGCTGGAAGTCGTCCGCCAGCGGGCCGCCCGGGCGGGCGGACTGGGGCCAGCCCGCGGCGGCATGGCCGAGCCGGCGCTCGAAGGCGCGTCGGGCGGCGGGCGAGAAATCCACGTGGCCGTTGGAATAGCGGATGTAATCGAGGTGCAGCCCGTCCACGGGGTAACGGCGGGCGACTTCCTCGAGGGCGGCCAGCGCCAGCGCCACATTGTCGGGATGCGACGGGCTGAGCCACGGGATGGTCTGGCCCTCGGACGTCTGCTGCAGCCGGCCGGCTTTTTTCATCTGCGCCACGAAGTCCGCCGGCGCGTTGCCGAGGTTCCAGCAGACGAACCAGGCGTGGCATTGCAGACCCTGCTGGCGCGCGGCCTTGAGCGCGGCGGCGAGCTGGTCGCCGTAATGGAGAAAGGTGGTGGAGCGCGGCAGCACGTCGCTGGGATAGTGGGCCAGGCCGGCCCAGAGCATGTTGGGGAAGAGCGCGTTGATGCCGGCCGCGGCGAGCTCCCGGCAGGTGCGCTCCCAGTCGCCGGGATACCAGCCCAAGCCGTCGTGTTCCCAGACCCCACGGAATTCGCCGGGCCGGGGCTGCTGGCCGAGGGCATAGGCCTCGGTCAGCGTCCGATCGAGTTCGTGGCGCCCGCTGACGACCTCGGCATAGCGGCCGGCTGCGAAGAGCCTGGGCAGTTCGGCGTACAGCCGGTCCGCGCTGGCCAGCAGCTCCGGCACGCGCGCGGCCGCGTCCGGGGCGGCCACGAGGGCGCGGGCCGAGCGGTAATCGGGCGCCGAGGCGATGCAACCGGCGCGGAACAACGCCTGGCGCGCCGCCTGCGACCAGACGTCCGGATCGTAGCGGCCGAGCAGGCCCAGCAACATACTCTGCTTGCGCAGGGCGTCATCGGGCAGCAGGATGTGCGACATCCAGGCGCCCTGCGCCGAAGCGACCCAGGCCGGCTGACTCTGGCGCGTGCCGAACCGGTTTTCCCACCACGCGATGACGCGGGCGGTGTCGTCCGCCGGGTAGACCGGGAGCAGGTTGTCGGATTCCTGCAGCACCCGCTCGGGCACCGGCCAGGCCGCGGGTTCCGGGAAGACCCAGGAGCTCCAGCGCCCGGGCGTTGCGGCGCGCTGGTAGGGTCCCAATTTGAAGTGCATCATCTGCGCCAGCTCCGGGCTGTTGCCGTAGCAGACGAGCAACCGGCCGCCTCTTTGCAGGAAGGCGCCCAAGGCCTTCAGCTCCCGGGCCGGCGGCGCCGGGTTGTAGGGCAGCACGGCGACCCGCGCGGACTCGAGGGCTCCGGCGCTGACGGCTTCGTCGGTGACGAAGCCGTGGGCGACGCCGCCGCGCCGGAGCCAGGCGCTGACCTGCCGGGCGGTCTTGCGGGCCACGCCTTGTTCGCCGGCGCCGGCCACCGACGCCGTGCCCTGGACCACTAACAGGGTGTCAACGCGCGCCGCCAGGCGGTAGCAAATCAGCCGCGCGGCTGAACCGGCGCCGCGCCGGAGCGAGAGGCGCACGGCTTCGACCTGCGCCCAGCCGCGCGGCGCACCCTCGGCCCGGAATTCGTCCTTCAGCACCACGAGCCGGTGGCGGCCGGGCGCGGGGAGAGGCACCGTGGCGAGATACCAGCCGGCCCCGCTTTTCAGGTAGAGGTCGAGCGTGGCGAGCGCCTCCGGATGGTCGCAGTACAGCTCCACCTCCACGCTGGTGCAGGCTTCCAGATTGACCCGCACCGGATGATCCCAATAAAGCCGGTCAGCGGTCCCGGTGGACGGACACGGAAACTCCACCCCGCCGCCATCCGCCGGCAGGCCGACCGCCGGGGTGTGTTCCTTCGGGATCCACGCCGCCGCCGCCGCCGGGGCGGAAGCATAGGTGCAGGGATCCAGCACGGTGATCGCCGCCGCGCCGGCGGGCGGGCTGGCGCCCAACCGCCCGGCCAGGGCCAGCGCGGCCGTCAAACAAAGTGCGGCGCGTGCATGCGAGGGTGGCAAGTCAGGCCTCATGAAAAGGCCACACTGTAGCGGCTGGCGGAGTGAGGTCAAGGGTATTGCGCAAGCGGGGCAAAAAAAAGGTTGTCTTGCCCGCTGTTTTGCTTCATTTTGAATTCGTTGGCACGGTTCGAAGCGGAAGATTTGGGCGGTTATGAAAAAGGTGGCCGTCATCATCCACAGCACCGCCGCGGAACGGCGCAGCCTGGCGGATCTGCTGGCCGGCCTGGATGTGCAGGTGTTCGACTTTGCCGACGCCGCCCAGGCGCTGAATTACCTGATGAAGAACGATCCGGTGGATCTGGTCCTGACCGACCTGCATCTGCCGGAGATTGACGGCTGGCAATTAAGCCGCCTGCTGCGCTCGCCGGAGTTCCCCCAGCTCAACCGCGTCCCGCTGCTGGTCACGTCGGGGACGTTTGCCGGCGCCGACATCGAGGCCATCACGATGGAACTCGGCGCGAACGCGTTTTTGTCCTGGCCCGGCGATCCCGCCCTGGTCCGCAAGGTGGCCGCCGCCTTGCTGCAGGGGCAGAACCCGATGCAGCCCCAGCGCGTGCTGCTGGTGGAGGATGAGCCGGAAATGCTGCAATTGCTCACACGCCTGTTCACGGCGCGGGGGTATACCTGCGTGGGCGCGGCCAGCGGCGCCGCGGCCCGCGTCTGTTTCCGGCAGAGCCCGCCGGAGCTGGTGGTCGTGGATTATCATTTGCCGGATGTCACGGGCGAGGAGCTGATCGCGGAATTTTCTCCGCCGGGCAGTCCGGCGGCCGTGGTGGTTGTGACCGGCGATCCCGACCCGCAGGCGGCGGTGCGCATCCTGCGCGCCGGCGCGGACGGGTATGTCCGCAAGCCGTTCGAGCCGGCCCATCTGGTGCGTCTCTGCCAGCAGGTCCGCCGCCAACGGGCGTTTCTGTGCATGGAGGAACTGCTGGAGCAGCGCACCCGCCAACTGCGGCTCATTCAGTTCGCGGTGGATCATGCCGCGGATGCGGTGTTCTGGGTCGAGCCCGACGCCCGGCTCAGCTACGTCAACGAGGCCGCCTGCCGCCTGCTCGGCTATCCGCGCGCCGAATTGCTGGCCAAGCGCCTGTATGAAATGGATCCGCTGCTGACCAGGGAACTATGGGGTGAGTACTGGCGCCGGCTCCGCGAAACTGGCGTTCTGCTCTTCGAGAGCCAGTACCGCGCGGCCTCCGGCCGTCTGTTCCCCGTCGAAATCAACGCCAACTATCTGTTGTTCGAGGGGCGCGAATATAACTTTTCGTTCGTGCGCGATATCACCGAGCGCAAGCAGATGGAGAAGAATCTGCTGGCGGCGGAAAAGATGGAAAGCATCGGCCGGCTGGCCGGCGGCATCGCCCACGACTTCAACAACGTCTTGCAGACCATCCTCGGCTTCAGCGATATTCTCATTGATGGTCTGGACGCGTCCGACCCGCAGCGCCGCGACCTGCTGGAAATCAAGAAGGCGGCCACGCGCGCCGCGCTGCTGACCAGCCAGCTCCTGGCGTATGGCCAGAAGCAAATGATCGCGCCGCGCATTCTGGAGCTCAACGCTTTGATTCAAGCGCTGGGCGATCCGCTGCGCCAACTGCTGGGGCCCCGGATCACCCTGCACGTGAACCTGGAGCCGCGCCTCAGCCGCATCAAGGCCGATCCCGTCCACCTGGAGCAGGTCATCAAAACCATGGCTGTCAACGCGCGCGAGGCCATGCCCCGGGGCGGGCAGTTCACCATCTCCACCGCCAACCTGGTCCTGCAGCCGACCGACGCGGACATCATCAGCGACGGCCGCGAGGGCCGTTACGTGCGCCTGGCGATCTCCGACACTGGGCAGGGCATGCCCCACGAGGTGCTGCAACATGTGTTCGAACCGTTCTTCAGCACCAAGGGTCTCGGCAAGGGCACCGGCATGGGCCTGGCCATGGCCTACGGGGTGATCAAGCAGCATGACGGCTGGATCAACGTCTATAGCGAGGCCGGCCAGGGCACGGTCTTCAAAACCTATTTGCCGGCCTTCTCCGCCCTGCCGCCGGCGGCGCCCGAGCCCGTCCCCGCGGCCGACGGCGGGGCGCGGACCGGAAAGAAGATCCTGCTGGTGGAAGACGAGCCCTCCATCGCCGGCTTCGCCGCGCGGGTGCTCCGGGCGCACGGCTTCGAGCTCTGCAGCGCCATGACGGCCGCCGAGGCGCAGCAGGCCTTCGAACGCGAGCCGGGCAGCTTTGCGCTGTTGTTCAGCGACATCGTTCTGCCCGACCGCAGCGGACTGGCCCTGGCTGAGCAATTCCGCGCCCGCCAGCCCGCTTTGAAGATCCTGCTCACCAGCGGGTATACCGACGACAAAACCCGCTGGCCGGAAATCGCCCGGAATAACTACGGCTTCATTCCCAAGCCCTATCCTTCCGCGCAACTGCTGGCTATCGTGCGGCAGCTCATCGGCTGACCGGCGTTCTGCTCGACGGGCGGGAGGATGTCGCTTGGCGCCGGGGCGGAGACCCGGCCTACAATAATCTTAGCGCCAGCGGCGCCCCTACATGACCCATTACGGGCGCATGGCACTTCTGCGGGGGCATTCTCCGGGGTCATCGACCCCGGCTACAGGAGGCCGCATTTGCTTCGCTGTAGCCGGAATCGGTGATCCCGGCCATTGCGGTTTTAATGGCCCAACGTCGCGAGAAGCACCCTTTCGGCACCCGCCCCGCAGAAGTGCCATGCGCCCCCCATTACCCCGAAATGCAGCCCGGTGTTGACAAGCGGCGCGGATTGGCCTAGGGTCCCCCACCTTGCCGGCCGTGGCAGGCACGGAGGGCAGGCGGAAACCGGGGGCTTTATGGAAGCGTATGCCGTGGTGGAAACCGGGGGCAAGCAGTACCTGGTTCATAAGAACGACAAGCTGGAAGTGGAAAAATTGCCGGCCGACAAGGGCGCGACGGTAACGCTGGAGCGCGTGCTGGCCGTGTCCGACGGGCAGACGCTGAAGATCGGCGCCCCGGTGGTCGGCGGTGCGGCGGTGCTCGCCGACGTCGTGGATCAAATCCGCGGCCCGAAAACCATTTCCTTCAAGAAGAAGAAACGCAAAGGCTATCACAAGAAAATCGGGCATCGGCAGTCCCTGACCTGCCTGTGCATCAAGGACATTCAGATCGGCTGAAGATGGTCAGCCCGGCGTTCTGCAGCGGAAGAACGCCGCGGCGCGCCCGGCGGGCGCCTCCGGCCAGCGGAAGGAAAGGGCAGAAGTCATGGCACATAAAAAAGCCAGCAGCGCCCGTAACGGGCGCGATAGTCAAGGCCAGCGGCGCGGCGTAAAATGCTTCGGCGGCGAGCGCGTCACGTCCGGCAGCATCATCGTCCGCCAGGTCGGCACCAAGTTTCATGCCGGACAAAATGTCGGCATGGGCAAGGATTGCACGCTCTTCGCGCTGATTCATGGCGTGGTGGAGTTCGACCGGGACGGCCGGCGCGTCAACGTGCGGGCCGCGGCCGCGACGGCCTGATTGGCTGGCGCGCGACAAGGGCAGGCCGGGCGAGCCACACGGCTCGCCCGGTTTATTTTAAGATGAAAGCGATCACCTTCATGGATCGCGTGCGGATTCAGGCGCTGGCCGGCAACGGCGGCGACGGGTGCAAGGCCTTCCGCCGCGAAAAGTACGAGCCGCACGGCGGCCCGGCCGGCGGCGACGGCGGGCGCGGCGGCAGCGTCTTCCTGCGCGGCGACAAGGACGTGGATTCGCTGCTGGATCTGTACTTCCAGCCGCTCCAGCGCGCCGAGCACGGCGAGCCCGGCCGCGGCAAGGACCAGTATGGCCGCCACGGCGCGGACCGCGTCATCCGCGTGCCGCAGGGCACCGAGGTGCGCGACGCGGCCAGCGGGGTGCTGCTGGCCGAGGTGCTCGCGGACGGCGAGCAGCGGCTGATCGCGCGCGGCGGCAAAGGCGGCCTGGGCAACCGGCATTTCGCCACGTCGTCGCACCGCGCGCCGACGGAGACCACCCCCGGCCAGCGGGGCGAGCAGAAAAAGCTGCTCCTCGAAATGAAGACCGTCGCCGACGTCGGCCTGGTCGGCTACCCCAACGCCGGCAAATCCAGCCTGCTGCGCGCGATCAGCGCGGCCCGGCCCAAGGTGGGTGCGTATCCCTTCACCACGCTCCACCCGGTCATCGGCACCGTGGTGTACACCGATTACGCCAAGCTGCGCGTCGCGGACATCCCCGGCCTGATCGACGGCGCGCACGCGGGCGTCGGCCTCGGCCACGATTTTCTCCGCCACATCGAGCGCACGCGCTTTCTGCTGATCGTGCTCGACATGGCCGGCAGCGACAACCGCGACCCGGTGGACGATTACCGGAACCTGCTGAAGGAGTTGAAGCTCTACCGCGCGGACCTGTTGGACCGGCCGCGGCTGGTGGTCGCCAACAAGATGGACCTGCCGGAGGCGGTGCTGCGCCTCAAGGAATTCAAGCGCCGCACCCGCCAGAAGCCGCTGCGCCTGTCCGCCGCGACCGGGTTGGGCGTTGCGGAACTCAAGGCGGCGTTGAGCAAGGTGTTTTTCGATCCGGCGGCGCCGGCGCCCGCCGCGC
>JAPLSZ010000298.1 GCA_026398385.1 Kiritimatiellota bacterium
CCGCCGCGATCCGTCTGCCCAACCCCTGCTCAAAACGCTTGTCTATCATCCGCCCAAGCATCCCTTTGTCGAGTAGTTCGGCCATTTCACACCTGCCACAAAAATACGATTTGCGTGTATAACGAGTGCTGTCACTTGGCCATTCAGGAGTCAGAATGAGGAAGAGTTTTATCCACAGATTTCGCAGATTTCACAGATGAAGATTTTTCACGCCAAGGTCTAGCGCGGCAGAGCCGCAGCCAAAGAATACTTGACAGGATTAACAGGATCTTACAGGAAGGTTGTTAATTTGAGGACGGATAGGCTGGCGTGGCGACAACACTCCATGCTGCAGAATCTTGTTAATCCTGTCAAAAATATTCTCTGGAAAGCACGATTTGGACGATTAGCAATTCTGGATTCTGTCTGCTGAATTCTGTCTACCGGAGTAGTTACGCATGTTTTATTATTTGCATTGGCTGACGGACGAATTTTCGCCGCTGCGGGTGTTCCGCTACATCTCGGTGCGCGCCTTCGGCGGGGCCGCCACGGCCTTCCTGCTCGCGCTGCTGCTGGGGCCGCTGGTGATCCGGCTGCTGCGGCGGATGAATTTCGGCGAACAGAGCCGGCAGGCGGACGTGCCGGGCATCGCCGACTTCTTCAACTCCAAGCGGGGCACGCCGACGATGGGCGGGCTGCTGATCGTTTTTGCCGCCGTCAGCGCGACGCTGCTGTGGGCGATTCCGACCAACGGGTACGTGCTGCTGACGCTGGGGACGATGGTGTACATGGGCGCGCTCGGGTTCTGGGACGATTACCTCAAGGTCGCCCGGAAAAATCCTCGCGGGCTCCCGGCGCGCTACAAGCTGCTGTGGCAGGCGGGCTGGGTGGCCGCCGTGCTGGGCATGCTGCTGGCCTGGCCGGAGACGCGCGCGCTGGTCCGGCAACTGTTCGTGCCCTTCTTCAAGGACCCGGTCATCCGCGACATGGGCCTGATCTGCACGCTGCTGTTTCTGCTGCTGGTGGTGGTCGGTTGCACTAACGCGGTGAACCTGACCGACGGCCTCGACGGCCTGGCGATCGGCTGCAGCAATTCCGCGGCGGCGGCCTACCTCGCGATGGCCTACGTCGCCGGCAACGTGAAGTTTGCGCATTACCTCCAGGTGCCGTATCTGCCCGGCGTGGGCGAGCTGACGGTCTTTTGCGCCTGCCTGCTCGGCGCGGGGCTGGGGTTCCTCTGGTATAACTGCCACCCGGCGCAGGTCTTTATGGGCGACACCGGCAGCCTGGCGCTCGGTGGCGCCATCGGCATGGTCGCGGTCCTCATCAAGCAGGAGCTGGCGCTGGTCATCGTCGGCGGCGTGTTTGTGCTGGAGGCGCTGAGCGTCGTGCTGCAGGTGGCCAGCTTCAAACTCACCGGCCGGCGCATCTTTCTCTGCTCGCCCATCCATCACCATTTCCAATGGGAGGAGCGGCTGCTGGCGCAGCGCGAGCAGCGCCGGGAGCGGACCATGGAGACGAAGATCACCATCCGTTGCTGGATCCTCTCCATCATCTGCGCCCTGCTGGGCCTGGCCATGCTGAAGATCCGGTGATGAAGGCCTATCGTCAGGCGTTGGTCTGCGGGCTGGGGAGCAGCGGCGTCGCCGCCGCGCGGCTGCTGCGCGCCGAGGGGTCGGCGGTGACGGCGCTCGACGGGGACGACACGCCGGAGCTGCGCGCGCGCGCGGCGCCGCTGGCGGCCGCGGGCGTGCGCGTGCTGCTCGGCGCCCAGGCCCTCCCGGCGGGCGGCGCGGACGTCGCGATTGTCAGCCCCAGCCTGGCGCTGTCGTCGCCGTGGCTGGTGGAATTGCGCCGCCGCGGCGTGCCGCTGCTCGCCGAGCTGGAGTTCGGCTGGAGCCGGCAGCGGGGCCGCACCATCGCCGTCACCGGCTCCAACGGCAAGAGCACGGCGGTCAAGTGGCTGGCCGAGTCGCTGCAGCAGGCCGGCCGGCGTGCGGCGCCGGCCGGCAACTACGGGCCGCCCGTCTCGCGCGTGGTGGCCGAGCAGCCGGACCTGGACTGGCTGGTGCTGGAGGTCAGCACCTTTCAACTTGAAACCTGCCGGGCGTTCCGCCCGGACATCGGGCTGCTGCTGAACATCCATCCGAACCATCTCGACCGGCACGGCGACCTGGCCGCGTACACGGCGCTCAAGGCGCGCTTGTTCGCCCGCGCGACGGGCGACGATCTCTGCCTGGCGCCCGCGGCGCTGCTGGATTTGGTGCGGGCGCTCTCCGGCGGACGGGGGCAATGGCGGACCTTCGGCTTGACGGACCAGGCCGACTTCCGCTACCGGGACGGCTGGATTTGGCGGCGCGGCCGGCCGCTGGCCGACCTGCGGGGCACGCGGTTCGCCAACGAGGTGCTGGGCGTGGCCGGCGCGGCCGTGGTGGCCGCGCTGGACGGCGCCGGCCTGCCGCCGGAGTGCGCGGTGCGCGCGGCGCGGCAGTTTGTGCCGCTGCCGCACCGCCTGCAGACCGTGGCGGAACTGCGCGGCGTGCGCTACGTGAACGACTCCAAGGCCACCAACCTCGCCGCCCTCGGCGCGGCGCTGAGCATGACGCCCGGCCCGGTGCGGCTGATTGCCGGAGGACTTGTCAAGGAAAAAGATTTTGGGGGGGTGAAAGAAATGCTGGCCGAAAAGGCGGCCAGGGTCTATCTTATCGGTCAGGCGGCCGAGGCGCTGGCGGCGGCTTGGGCCGATGCCGTGCCGTGCACGGCGTGCGGCACGCTGGCGGCGGCAGTGCGCCAGGCTGGGGCCGACGCGCGCGCGGGCGAGACGGTGTTGCTCGCCCCGGCGTGCGCCAGCTTCGATCAGTTCAAGAATTTTGAGGAGCGCGGCGACCGGTTCATGGAATTGGTCGCGGCTCTGGGTGTGGAGATTGAACGAACAACAACCGGAAAACAACAGGAGGAGTGCGAAAATGCAAACGATCAAGGAAAATAAACGGCTATGGAAAACCCCGGCCCTGATTGGCGCGACGGTCCTGGGCGTGCATGCGTTGATTATCGGAGGCGTGCTGCTGGCCAGCGGCTGCGGAACCACGCAGGCCAAGAAGGTCGAAGCGCCCCCGGCGCCGGTGTTGCCGCCGACGACGGAGCCCGTACCGCCGCTGGCGGGCAGGCCGATCATCACGCCGCCGCTGCCGATCGAGCCGGCGCCGACCATGAAGGAGCCGGGCGAGGGCAAGACGTACGTGGTGCAGTCCGGCGATTCGCTCGACCGCATTGCCCGGCGCTGCGGCGTGTCGGCCCGCGAACTGATGGAACTGAACGGCATCAAGGATGCCAACAAGTTGCGCATCGGCAAAAAGCTCGTGCTGCCGGTGTACGCCAAGGAACTGCCGGCGGGCAAGCCGCACAAGGCCCCCGCGGCGCACACGGCCCCCGGTGTTGAGCATCCGGCGGCGACCGCCGGCGGCCCCGCGTATGTGGTCCAGAGCGGCGACAGCCTATCCCGCATTGCCCATCGCAATGGCGTCAAAATCAGCGACCTGCGCGCGGCCAACAAGCTCAGCGGCGACCGGATTCGCATCGGCCAGAAGCTGGTGATTCCGGGCAAGAGCGAGGGCGCCGCCCCGGCGGTCGTCGAGGCGCCGGCCGCTCCGGCGGCGGCCGACCTGGTCCCGGCGGCGCCGGCCGCCCCGTCCACCCTGGTGCCCTACGAAGTGGAGAGCGGCAAAACGCTGGATGACATCGCCAAGATGTTCCTCATCAAGAAGGAAGATATCATGCGCGTCAATGGCATCACAGATCCGGCGAGCGTCAGGGCCGGCGACAAGCTGCAAATCCCCCTGTGACGCTGTAACGCAGCGCCGTCCGGGTTCGGTGTGGCGGCGGATGTGGATCCGCCGCCGCGTTCTTTTTACGGCAGAGCGGATCGGCCGCGGCCGTTGGCCACCCCTGGCCCGGCGGGCTGGCCGGCGTGACCGGCCCGGATGGGGCGGGCAACCAGGCTGGCGTCATGCGAAAGACAACCTAGATACTGGGCGGGATCGTGCTGCTCCTGTCCGTGCTGGGCATCGTCATGCTGGCCAGCACCAGCGCCGCGCAGGGCGAACTGCTGCATCAGGATGCCGCTTATTTTCTCAAGCGTCAGGCGGTCTGGCTGCTGGCCGCCTTGTTCGTCGGCGCGCTGGCGTCCCGGGTGAATTACCACGTCTGGCGGCCGCTGGCGATCCCGCTGATGCTGGCGTGCGTGGCGTTGCTCCTGGCCGTGTGGTTGCCGCACGTGGGCCGGGGTTTGACCAAGGGCAGCCACCGCTGGCTGCACCTCGGGCCGCTGAACTTTCAGCCGTCGGAGCTGGCCAAGTTCGGGGTCATCTGCTGGCTGGCGTGGTGGATGACGCGCGTCCGCCGCCGGGCGGAGGACGTCAAACTCGGGCTGCTGGTCCCGCTGGCCGGGCTGGGCCTGGTGCTGGGGCTGGTCTTCTTCGAGCCGGACTTCGGCACGACGATGCTGCTCGGCGTGGTCGGGCTGGCGATGATGTATCTTGGCGGTGCCCGGTTCGGCCACCTCGCTTTGGCCTCCGTGGCGGGCTTGGTGTTCATGGCCCTCGCCATCGCGCATGATGCCAACCGGATGAATCGCTTTCTGGCGTTCATCAACCCGGAGAAGCACGCGAAGGGTTTTGCCTTCCAGTTGACGCAATCGCTGCACGCTTTCGTGATGGGCGGCGCCGGGGGCGTGGGCTTCGGCCAGAGTCTGCAAAAGCAATTCTATCTTCCCGAGGCGCACACGGATTTCATCTTCGCGATCCTCGGCGAGGAACTTGGCCTGCCCGCCGCCCTCGGGGTGCTCCTGCTGTTCTTCGGCCTCTGCGTGTGCGGCATGCGCATCGCCTTTCGCGCGGCCGATCAGTTCGGCCGGCTGCTGGCCTTCGGCATCACCCTGCTGATCACGTTGCAGGCGGCAATCAACATCGGCGTGGTGACCGGCTGTCTGCCGACCAAGGGGCTGGCCCTGCCCTTTATCAGCTTCGGCGGTTCCAGTCTGGTGGTCACGTTCGCCATGGTCGGCGTACTTGCCAACATCGCCCGTCAGACCGAGGCCGATCCGCGGCGCGACGAAACCCGTTGCATCCACGACCAGGCCCACGATCTCTAAACCAACATGGAGCTTCTGGCTTTTCCGGCGGCGGCGCGCGGGCACGCGCAGATGAAGGATGGCAGCCGCGGGCGGAAACCGGCATGGCGGGAAGACCCTCAGGGAGATTGGGCAAGTGCTCGGGATCAAGGGGGCGGCGGTGAGTTTGGCGGCCAAGCGGGTGCGGGAGCGCTTGGCCGCGAAGCCGCGGTTGCGGCAGCGGCTTGAGGCTGGGAAACTTATTAAATTATTGAAGACCCCAATCGGCCCCACGGCAAACGCCAAAAAAAGCTCATAGGAAAAAAGACGTGATGAACAAACCGAGCCAAAGTGAAACCCAGATGGCATTCCCCGCATGGAAAATAAGCGCCGGCGCGTTGAGCACCGTGGCGATCAATTCCCAGGTGTACACGACGACCAAAAAAAGGATGAGCATTCCCAAAATCATGAGGAAAGTATAAACCGGGGCACCGCCATGTCAAGTACTTTCTGTGCGACAGTACCTTCTGTACGATTTCCCTGAATAGACGTGACCGGCCTATCCGCGTTCCAAAGCAAATTAGCCGGATTCCAGGGAACGCTATAAAACTGGCGGCCATGGCGTCTACGGTATCCCCTCATGAGCGCGGAAGATTCTGGCCAAGATGCTGTGGCGAAGAAGGCCGCCGAAAACCGGGGAAAATCCTGTTCGGATCGGTATTGACACCATCGCCCGAGCGTAGTTTGATTCACTGCGGTTGAGAGCTAAAGAAGAAGAGGCCAGCCATGCACTATACCAAGACCGGGCCGCTTGATATGCCACCGCGAGAGCCGGACGAAGCGCCCTGCACGCCGGAACAAGCCGTGGAACTGGCGCGCTACTGCCCGAATGAAAGATTCGAAAACATCCGCAGCTTCGGCGCCTGGCAGGCGGGGAAAATGATTGCGGAGGTGCAGCGGATAGAGAAGCAGTTCTATGAGGAAGTCTGTCGCACCGAGGCTGCGCAGGCGCAACAGAGCAATTCGAAGGTCAGTTTCTTGGGCATCGTGATAGCCGCAGTTTATCTTTTCAGCCGCTTGTGCCTCCTTCTTATCTTTTTCATTTTCATCCTCTTGTTCCTCCTTTTTTAAGGTATGAAACTCGAAGTGAACTGCTGTTTTTGCAAGCACTGGATCCCGCCGACGAAGCAGGGCGACGGCGACGTCTGCGCCGCCTATCCCGACGGCAACGGCATCCCCTTCCTCATCGTCGCCGGCGAGTGGCAGCACGATCATCCGCTTCCGGGCGATCACGGCATCCAGTTCGAGCAAGCTTCCGAAGAACAATTGAAAGAGCGGGCGTGATGAGCGACTTCATAAAAATCATGAGCGCTGGACTTCAGAACCGCGCGGCTACCACGTTGATGACGGCCGGCGCCACCCCCGCAGCCCGCCGGCATCTCGGCGCGCTTAATGCGCGACTTGACGAGGCGGCAGGCGGCCGGTAAATTGTCGGCGGCTGCTTGGAACGACATCTTAGGGATCTTGAAAAAGGGGAGTGCTCAAATATGAAGCCGCCGTACAATCATGATCGCCCGCCAACGCCGGAAGAGGTTGCCAGGATCATGCAGTACAACACACCGCCGGAAGCACTCAACCTGACGCCCGAAGAATTGGACCGGCGCACGAAGGAAACCTGCGACGAGATCCGCCGCGATCTGAACCTGCCGCCTTACGAAGAGGAAAAACAACCAAGACCACCGATGATCTGAACATACTGGGCGAAAAGATCGATACAGGCACGATCGCTGAAGCTGAATGGGCTGCGATTTTGGAACGCGCCAATGAACTGATCCAGCAATCGAAGAATCGGGAGTTGACGTCTACCGAGAAAGGGGAACTGGAAAAAGTACGCGGTTTTCTGCGCTGGAGTTATGGAGGGTTTGAAATCGACAAAGGCCAGCAAGCATGACCACCGAGGAAGTGAACTGTTTCTTTTGCAAACACTGGATCCCGCCGATGAAGCAGGGCGATGGCGACGTCTGCGCCGCCTATCCGGACGGCATCCCCTTCCTCATCGTCTCCGGCGAGTGGCAGCACGATCGGCCGCTCCCCGACGACCACGGTATCCAGTTCGAGCAAGCTTCCGAAGAACAATTGAAAGAGCGGGTGTGATGAGCGACTTCATAAAAATCACCTGCATCCGCGATGAGTTTTCGCCCATTCAAGCGGCCCTGAAAGATCTTTTCAAAAAGCGAGGATGGTTATGAAGCCAACACCGGAGCAATTGGATTTGGAGCTGCGCCGTTCCGCTGTAGCGCAGCGCGCGGCAGCCGGGGAGCTTACTGATGCCGAAGCCATCCGACAGCTTGACCAATTGGGTCTGGAACCTATCTTGGCGCGTGAACGCATATTATTCGCGCGCGGCGGCAGCGACTGCATTGAGCCGCAGGATAAAAGAAAATCCATACAGCCATGACACCGTTGTAGGCCGCGTGACCGCACGCGGCGTCGCTACAAATTAAAACAAAGCGGTGACGCTGTAGACGAGAACCAAGGCCCAGCCGAGGAACAGCAAAAGCCGCGCTTCGCCTTGACGCAGCCAGGCAAACCAATCCATTACTTGCACCAGCAGCGGCACCAGCACGAAACCCAGTACCAAACACAGCGCAAAATCTTTGAAATGAGCGAGCATGGCAGCGCCGTATTCTCACGCCAGCTTCCGCGCAATTTGCTCGTCCAAGATTTCCTTCACGGTTAGCGGGATGATGATATTGCCGGTTTTCGTGAAGAATTGCTGAATTTCGGCAAGCGATTCGTCGGAGAAGTCGAAGGACACGAAGAAGCCCTTCTTCCGCTCGTGCGTCATCATCACGCCGGCGAATTGCTGGATGTCGGGGCGGCCGGTTTTGTCTTTTTGTTTCACCTGGATCGGATACCAATCGTCCATGAATTCGAGGTGGCCGGTTTCCTTGCCTTTGCGTTCCGGGGCGGCGCTGACAGGGAAAATACGACCGTCTATGCCGTGATCGCCCACCTGGACCTTGTTCGGGATGCCGCCGAGCGCGATGACGGCCCAGTTTTCGAACTCGAACGGCGGAATCTCGCGCAGCTTTTCTTCCGTCCACGGCAGATCGCGCACAACGAAGCCGCGGCCGGCCCTCCACAGCGCCTCGTCTTCTTTCACGCCACAGACATCGCGCATCCGTTTGGCCATGACGCGACAGGCGGTCGGCGATATATCAATCCCAATCCACTGCCGTTTTAATTTTTGCGCGGCGACCAGCGCTGTGCCACAGCCGCAGAATGCATCGAGCACGATGTCGTTTTCGTTGCTGCTTGCTCTGATAATGCGCTCCAGCAAAGAGAGGGGCTTTTGAGTGGGATAACCGAGGCGCTCAGCGGCATTCGCAGCAATCGGAGGAATATCTGTCCAGACAGTACTCATGGACATTCCCTCTAGTTCGTCAGCATACCATTTTAGACGCGGCGTTCCGTCGCCCTCTCGCGGCCAGTAAACCATTCCAGCAGAATCGAGTGCATCAAGGCGCTCTTGAACCGTATCGCCACGGAGTTTGTAGCGTTCCATGACTTTTCCGGGCAGAGCCCAATGCCGGTTCACAAGCGTAGGGTCAATTCCACGCCAAGGTTTTCCACTTTCGCCATTCCGTTTCCCCGATCCTGTCAGCGAAATTGCCTGAAATGTCCGCCCGTGCGCATCCGTCTGTTTGAAATGCTTCGTCACATAATCCGGGTCATGGGGGATTGTTGGATGAGTCCACGTGTATTCTTTGCCTCCGGTATAGAAGAAAATGGCGTCGTGAATAGGCGCCCATCTATCGGCCGAACCATGCGCGTGCGTCCGTTTCCAAATCACTTCACTTTGAAAGTTGTTCTCCCCGAAAATCTGGTCGAGCATGACCTTGACGTAGTGGGAGGCGTGCCAGTCGCAGTGGTAATAAAAGGAGCCGGTCTTTTTCAGGACACGGGCGAGTTCGACGCAGCGGGGGCGCATGTATTCGATGTAAGCCTGGGTGTTGGCGTGGCGGTCATCGAAGGCGCGCTTTTCCTTGGTCTCGCCCCAGAAGACTTCGTAATTGCGGTTGGAGTTAAAGGGCGGGTCTATGTAAATCAGGTCCACGCAGGCGGCGGGGAGTTTCTTGAGCTGCTCCAGGTTGTCGCCGCAATAGATGACGCGGGTATCGAGCAACGCGGATGCACGTGGTAGGGCGGAAGCGCCGTCGCCCGCCATTTGTGGCGTCATTCCACTGACGGATGCCCGTCCAGATGCGGCGGTGGTGTAGCCGGCGGCCTCTTCCTTTACCTTGCGTGGTCGTTTCATGCCGTTCAGTTTATGCCAATCAAGCGGCGCGGTCAACGCACTGTAGCGGCGGTCTCTGAACGCCGCTATCGTCCGGCAACACACAGGGCAGACGCGAGCAAATCGCCGCTAGTAGGGCGGCTCGGAGATATACCGGTTTAGGTCTTCCAACTCTTTGGGGATCGCTTTCTTTGCCGTTAGGCTGTGCGGGTCGTCAACGCCACCCTGGATGCTGATCAGCCAACGGAATATTTTCACAATGGTCTTCAAGCGTTCGTCTGCAATCCCCTCTTCCGATGCATCCTGGCCATAGAAAAACTCCTCATCCCCACGCTGAACGTGGAGCGCGCCGCTCTCCGTCAAACGGCTTTCAAATGTGTCGGTGCGGCAGCACAAGTTCAAGATGGCGTCATGGCGCTTTCGCAGCATGGTGCGGCAAAGGTCCAAAATCGGGGCGAAACGGTTGTTCCAGACGCGCGTGTAGTCGGGGTCGGTGAACGCCGCCGGCGGCGCTTGGTCGCACAGCTTTAAAAATAGTTCCAGCGACAGAATGCCGTGCCGGCTGGTGGACCAATAATCCAAGCCGCCGGCGGGCGAACTGAGCAAACGTTCCAAGGCATAGAAACCGGCAAAGGCGATGATGGCCGGTGATTGGGGCTCGGCACGCTTGTCCAGCCATTGTTGGAAAATTTCGGAGGGCGTCAGGTGGCGTTTACGCGCATACGCCCGGCCATCAAAACGACGCGCACAATATTTGAGTATCTGATCTGTAACCACATAGTCGGCGGATAATTCCGAGCCCAAGGCTTGTTTTCCATCCAATGCGTTTATTGGATCTCTTGTATCCGAGACATCCCAAATCTGCGGGGACGGACCCAAGTCCACATCATACAGCGACATCAAGTGTCCGCTCGGCTTTCCGGGGCTTCGATCCGCATGGTGTGGATCCCGGCCGCTTCAGCGTCATCGCGCATGCGGTCGAGCAACACCGTCTTGCCCACTCCTCTAAGCCCGACCAACAGGACACTCTTGGTGGGCATTCCGCGGCGTATCCGCTCCAAGGCGATGCGAATGGTCTCACGCAGCTCATCGCGGCCAGCTAACTCTGGCGGTTGGGAACCCGCCCCTGGAGCAAATGGATTGGTGACTGGATTCATGCGCAGATATTTATAGCTAAATTAGCCGAATTACAAGCTTTTTATAAACTCGCTAATATCGTTCAAATCCAACGTCTTCTGGATGAAGAAATTGACATTCAATTGTTGCCGGATCCCTCGTTCACGCCTTCTTGCGGGGTTTTCAGTTGTCGACAAACTGTCGACAACTCAATTTTGACCTCATCTTTCTCTCTGGTTTTCATTTTGAACCAGTAATCGCGTGGATTCGCGCTGTCGGTAAGCACAGCAACGACATCCACCACGGAGAACCACCATTCGTTGTTATGGATGATGCGACGGACTTCCTTGCGCTGAAACAAGGCAATGCGAGTTTCCGGCCGCTGGACTGGGCCGATTGGGGTCATTAATAATTTAATTAGTTGCACGAGCCGGTATGCTTTGGCAAGGTAGCGGCATGATGAGGATCGAAACCGCAGCCGGGGTAATGCAGTCGTTCCATTAAGGTAAGGAAAGCGACAACCCCGCCGCCGCAAGCACGAGTGCGCCCATGCCGCGGTCCTGCATACGGGTACCTTATCTTCAATCGTCCATGCCGCAATGTTTAAGTCGTGGCCGTCATTACGCCGGCTGATTAGTCCGTTTCTGCATTGCATGTTCCGCCGCCGGCGGTATGCTGACGGGCACGATGATCTCCGCAGCCACCTTGAAGTATCTCCGGGGCCTGAAGGCGCACAATGAACGTCCGTGGTTCGAGACGCACCGCGCGGACTACGCCGCGGCGCGGGCCGAGTTTGTAGAACTGGTGGATAAATTCATCGGCGGGCTCGCCGCCTTCGACCGGCCGATCATGGAGCAGGATCCGGGGGACTGCATTTTCCGGATCTTGCGGGATGCCCGGTTTGCGCGCGATAAGACGCCCTACAAGATCCATTGGGGCGCTTTTGTCACCGACCGCGGCCGCCGCGTGGATCGCGCCGGCTATTATCTCCACGTTCAGCCCGGCGAATCGCTGGTGGCCGCCGGCCTGTATCGGCCGCCGACGCCCGAGTTGAAGGCCGTGCGCCGCGCCATCGAGGCCGATGGGGACCGGCTCCGGCGGATCATTAGCGCCCGCACTTCTACCCGGTATTTCGGCCCGCAACTGCCGGGACCGCGGCTCAAGACCGCTCCGCGGGACTATCCCAAGGACCATCCGCAAATCGATCTGCTGCGTTACACCAGCTTCGCGGTCTGGCACGAGTTTACCGACGCGGAGGTGCTGAAGCCCGACTTCCTGCCGCGCGCCGTCGCGATGTGTAAGGCTGCGCATGCGCTGGTTCACTTCCTGAACCGGGCGTTGGCCCAATACCCGCCGC
>JAPLSZ010000064.1 GCA_026398385.1 Kiritimatiellota bacterium
ATCAGGAGCATGGACAGGATATTGAGGAGGATGGTGATGGGGAGCTGAACGCTGAGCAGCACTTGGCTCAGGAGCAGGGCCTTGAAGCTGTCCGCGATGAAGAAGACCGCCGCCACGCTATGTTTGATCGCCGGCCTGTGGACCCCGGTGGAAGGAGGAACGCCCTTGAACCCTTTGCAGGTGCTGGAACAATCCAATGCGCAGGTGCAGCGCTTCGTACTGGCTAACGGCCTGCTCTGCCTGGTGAAGGAGGACCACAGCGCGCCGGTGGCCGCGGTGCAAATCTGGGTGGGCTCCGGCGCCGTGCACGAGGATGAATTTCTCGGCGGCGGGCTGTCGCATTTCGTCGAGCACATGATTTTCAAGGGCACGCCCGCGCGCCCGCCGGGGGCCATCATGCGCGAGGCCAGCGACCTGGGCGGAAAAATCAATGCCTACACGGCGCAGGATCGCACGGTGTTCCATCTTACCCTGCCCGCCCGGCATTGGAGCGCGGCGCTGGATATCCTGTCCGATGCCGTGATGCAGGCCGCCTTCCCCGCCGACGAATGGGCGCGCGAGCGCGAGGTCATCCTCCGCGAGATGGCCATGGGCCGGGACAACCCGGACCGCGAGTTGTCGGAAATGCTCTGGGGCACGGCGTACCGCGTGCATCCCTATCGCGTGCCGGTGATCGGCTACGAGTCCGTCTTCAAGGCCCGCACGCGCGCGGACCTGCTGAACTATTTTCACCGGAACTACACGCCGGACAATATGATCGTCGTGGTCACCGGCGACGTCCCGGCGCGGGCAGTCGCCGCGCGGCTGCGCCAGGTGTTCGCCCCGTTCGAGCGCCGCGCCCGCCGGCCGGTGCTGCTGCCGGCCGAGCCGCCGCAGATGGCGGCCCGCAGCGCGCGTCAAACCGGTCACTATAATATTTCCCGCCTGGCCTGGGCCTACCACACGGTGCCGCTGAGCCATCCCGATGCGCCCGCGCTCGACGTTCTGGCCGCGCTGGCGGGCAGCGGGCGCAGTTCGCGCCTGGTGCAGGAACTGAAAGAAAAACAGAAACTGGTGTACGAGATTGACGCCTGGTCCTTTTGTCCCAAGGATCCCGGCTTGTTCGGCATCAACGCCGGCTTCGACTCCGCGAAGGAAGCGGCGGTGCTCCGGGCCGTGCAAGCGGAACTGGACACGTGGGCGGCGCGGCCGTTCCCGAAAAAGGATATCGAGAAAGTACGCCGCCAGGTGCTGCTCGCGCAACTGGCCGAGCTGCAAGGCATGGAGGGCCAAGCCGCCAGCCTGGCCTCCGGCGAATTCTATGCCGGCAACGCGCGCTTTTCGGAACAGTATTTGCGCGCCATCAACGAGGTGACCGCCGCGCAGTTGCAGGCCGTCGCGCGCCGCTACCTGAAGCCGGAGAACCGCAGCGTCGTCGTGCTGGCGCCGGAAACGGCCGCGCCACCCGAGGCCGCGGCGTCCGCCGCAGTGGTCAAGGCCCCGGTCAAGCTGCAGCTCAAATCCGGCGTGCCGCTGATCGTGCGCGAGGATCATCGCCTGCCGCTGGTGTATGTCTGCGCGGCGGTGCGCGGCGGGCTGCTGACGGAAACCACAGCCACCAGCGGCATCACCCAGTTGGCGTCGGACCTGCTGGTGCGCGGCACGGAAAAACGCTCCGCGGCGGCGCTGGCGCGCCAGGTGGAGCAAATGGGCGCGGCCCTGTCGCCCTTTGCCGGCCGGAACAGCTTCGGCCTGCAGGGCCACTGCCTGGCGCAGGACGCCGGGGAACTGCTGGACCTGTTTTCCGATGCCCTGCTTAACTCGATTTGTCCGGCGGACGAAGTGGAAAAACAGCGCGCCCTCCAACTGGCGGCGATTCAGCAGCAGCGCGAGCAGCCGTTCTTTATCGCCGAGGAGGCTCTGCGTCAAACCTTGTACCGCGGCCATCCCTACCAGGGCGCGCTGGAAGGGCGGACGGAGAGCGTTCAGGCCCTCACCCGGGCGGCGCTGCGCCGTCACCTGCAGCGGCACATCGTGCGCGGCAACCTGGCGCTGGCGATCTTCGGGGACGTCACGCCGGCGCAGGCGCGCGCCCTGGCGGAACGCAGCCTCCGGGACCTGCCGCCGGGCGAATCGCCCGTCGGCCCCCTGCCGCCGGCCAGCCCCACGCTGCCGGCCAGCCTGACCCTGCACGAGCCGCGGCAGCAGACGATCGTCTTGCTGGGCTTTCCCGGCCTGCGCTTGACCGATCCGCGGACGGACGCCCTGGCCCTGATCGAGGAGGCGCTGAGCGGACTGTCGTCCGACCTGGGCAACGAGGTGCGGGAAAAACGCGGCCTGGTATATTACGTGGGCGCCTCCCACCGGCCGGGCCTCGCGCCCGGGATGTTCATGCTCTATGCGGGCACGCGCGCGGGCCAGGAGGCGGAGGTGGTGCGGCTGATGGATGAGCAGTTGCGGCGTCTGGCGGAGCAGGGGCCCCGCGCCGACGAAATGCAGCGCGCCCGCGAGCAGTTGCTCGCCGAAAGCCAGTTGAGTTTGCAATATAACGCTGGTCTGGCCCAGGCGTGCGTTTTGAACGAGCTGTATGGCCTGGGGTACGATTACAGCCTGCGCCTCCCTGGCCGGCGGACCAGGTCCGGCAGGTGGCAGCGGAACTGTTTCGTTCCAACAACCGCGCGCGCGTGGTGGTCCTGCCCGCGGCGGCTGCAGCGGAAGCGGATAAGGAGAAAAACCATGGCCAATGATCCTGAGTTTTCGATGGAAGACGTGCACTCCGCGATGTTCGCGCAACTGGTGATGATGTTCACCTCGGCGACCCTGCAGCATCTGGGCAAGCTGGTGAATCCGGCGACCCACAAGGCGGAGATCAACCTGGAGGCGGCCCAGGCCAGCATTGACATGCTGGCCATGCTGGAGGTCAAGACGCGCGGCAACCTCAAGCCGGACGAGGCTCGCCTGCTGAAGGAATCGCTGACCCAGTTGCAGTTGAATTACGTCGAAACCCAGCAGGCGGCGGGTGCACCACCGGCGCCGGAACCGGCGCCCGCCGAGCCGCCGGCTTCCGCCCCGGCGGCGGCTCCCGGCGATATCCAGACGCCACCGGCGGGCGACGACAAGCAGCCCAAGTTCCACAAGAAATACTGAGGTGGCGGCCGGGGGCCGGAATTTCATTGCGCCCGGCGGTGACTGTGCTATTTTATCCGCCGCCGTGATCGAGACCCCATCGTCTAGAGGCCTAGGACCTCAGGTTTTCATCCTGGTAACACGGGTTCGAATCCCGTTGGTTAATGCTTTACTAAAGATAGCTTCGGCGAGAAACGGCAACTAACAACCACCGCTTGTAACCGTTTATTCCGTGCCTTGATTGTCCATAACGGAAAAGGGTAGGGCGAGCACCGTTGCTGCGGATGGCGCGGGCGGTGGTATACGATCTCAACACACCGTCGTCCGGAGCAGACTGATTGCCGCCTCTGGCTTGCAGGCGCCGACAGGTTCCGGGGCGCGCTCCAGTTGCTCGGCATCCAACGTGACCAGACGCGCGCCGTAACGCCTCATCTTCGCGAGTTCGCTTAACGCCGACTTGCGTGGCCGGCTGCTCTGGTCAACACGGGTCCACAGCTCCTCCAGTCGGGTCCAGGCTGCGTCACCAGCCTGCGAGCGCTTGGGCTGAACGAAATCCGGCGGCACCAGGACGCCCACCGGACGGCCGCGCCGCGTAATCATGTAGGTGGCGTGTTCCTCGGCCACATGGCGAACCAACTCCGAGGCGCGCTTCTTCAATTCACGAATTCCGATGTCCTTCATAAGGTCAATCTCCGAGGAACATGGTCACATAGGTGACCACAAGCGTCAAGCCGGATCTTTCCGGCCCGCGAAACCATCAAGAAAAACGCCGGCCCAGCGCTATCGCGACATCACACTGGACTATCCGGCCGGATAGTCCAGTGTGATGTCAACTTTGCATGACAGAGTGGAGGGGGCTGTCCAATGGGAAGGGGGCGGATCAAAATAAAGGCTGGCCAAAACAGCAGTTTTTGACAAACTGCCCGCTTGTTGGCCGCGCTGGTTGCAGCGCACGAGGAGGAGCTATGAACGGAAAGCGCGCTGTATTGGCCGGGTTGATGGTGGCGAGGTTGGGTCTGGTGGGTTGCTCGGGCCCAGGCACAAAGGAAGACAGTATGAACAAATCATTCGGTACGACCAAAGATGGCCAGGCGGTGGAACGTTTCACGCTGAAGAACAAGAACGGCGCGGAAATGCAGGTCATGAATTTCGGCGCGATTGTGCTGTCGCTGAAGGTTCCCGATCGCCATGGCCAACTGGCGGACGTGGTGCTGGGCTGCGACCAGTTGTCGGATTATGAAACCAAAACGCCCTATTTCGGCGCGGTGGTGGGTCGCTACGGCAACCGTATCGCCAAGGGCCAGTTCACCTTGGATGGTCAGACCTATACCTTGGCCACCAACAACGGGCCCAATGCTTTGCACGGCGGTCTCAAGGGCTTCGACAAGGTGGTGTGGAAGGCGAAGGCGCTCCAGACCAGTGCGGAGCCCGCGGTGGAATTCACCTATGCGAGCAAGGACGGCGAGGAAGGCTATCCGGGTAAGCTGGCGGTTAAGATGGTTTACACGCTGACGGACAAGAACGAATTCAAGATCCAGTACACGGCGACCACGGACAAGCCCACCGTCGTCAATATCACGCATCATTCTTATTTCAACCTGGCCGGCGCCGGTCACGGCGATATTCTGGGGCATGAAATGATGATCAACGCCGACCGGTTCACGCCGGTGGACGTCACGCTGATTCCGACCGGCGAGCTGCGCCCGGTCAAGGACACGCCGATGGATTTCACCAAGCCCCTGGCGATCGGCGCGCGCGTCAACCAGACTGACGAGCAGTTGAAATTCGGCGGCGGTTACGACCACAACTGGGTGATCAATCAGAAACAGGCGGGCGAACTCACGGCAGCCGTGCGCGTGGCCGAGCCGAAGAGCGGGCGCGTGCTGGAGGTGCTTACCACCGAGCCCGGCGTCCAGTTCTACTGCGGCAATTTCCTGGACGGCACGATCACCGGCAAGGGTGGCCAAGTGTACAAGCATCGCTACGGATTCTGCCTGGAGCCGCAGCACTTCCCGGATTCGCCGAACCATGCGAATTTCCCAGCCTGTGTGCTGCGCCCGGGCCAGACCTATCAGCAGACCACGATCTATCGCTTCTCGACCGTGAAATGATTTTTCGCCGCGGGGGTGGCTGTGCCGGCGGATTTTACATGGCGGGCGCATCCGCCGGCTTTTTCAACCTGAGGGGTGCTTTGTGACCGAGCAACTGAACATTACGCTGGATAATCTGGACCGCTGTTTTCCGGACACCTTCTCCGAAGCCCAGGTGGCGCAGGCCAAGACGCTGTTTTTGCAGCGACTCTCGCTGACCGCGCATCGCTTCTACGGCGGCAAAATGCAGACCGTGCCCAAGGTCGGCGCGTTCGGCTTTAACTGGTTCAATGTCTGGTACACCCCCGGGGTTTCCTCGGTTTCGCGCGCCATCCGCGCGGACAGCGACGCCGCCTTCGAGCTGGCCAATCGCGGCAACTTGGTCGCGATTGTCAGCGATTCCACCCGTGTGCTCGGCGACGGCAACTGCAGCCCCGCCGGCGGGCTGGGGGTTATGGAAGGCAAGGCCTTTCTGATGAAGGTCCTGGGTGGGGTGGACGCCGTGGCGTTGTGCATGGATAGCCGCAACGCGCAGGGCGCGAACGATCCCGAGGCGATCATCGAGTTTGTCCAACGGCTCCAACCCAGCTTCGGGGCGGTGAACCTCGAGGATATCTCCCAGCCCAATTGCTTCCGTGTGTTGGATGCCCTGCGCGAGTCCTGCGATATTCCCGTCTGGCATGACGACGCGCAGGGGACCGGTTGCGTCACGCTCGCCGGCCTGCTCAACGCCCTCAAGGTCGCCGGCAAGGACATCGCCCGGGCGCGCATGGTGTTCTACGGCGCGGGCGCCTCGAACACCACCATTGTCCGGCTGATCATGCAGGCCGGCGGCGACCCCGGGCGCATCGTCATGTTCGACAGCCGGGACGCGCTCGGCCGGCACCGCGACGACATCCAGGCCGACCCCCGCTTCTACCGCAAGTGGGAAATCTGCACCCAGACCAATCCGGACGGAATCCGCGACATGGAGACGGCCATGACCGGCGCCGACGTGCTGATCGCGCTGTCGAAGCCCGGTCCGGAGGAGATCAAGCCGGAATGGATCCGCCGCATGGCGTCGAAAGCCATTGTCTTCGCCTGCGCCAACCCCGTGCCGGAGATCTACCCCTACGCCGCGAAACCGGCTGGCGCGTATATTGTGGCCACGGGCCGGGGCGATTTTCCCAACCAGGTCAATAACTCCGTCGGGTTTCCCGGGATTCTCAAGGGCGCCTTGCTGGTGCGCGCGCGGAAGATCACCGACGCCATGGCCATCACGGCAGCGCGTTCGTTGGCCGCCTTCGCGGAGAAGAAGGGCATCCATCCGGACTACATCATTCCGACGATGGACGAGGCGGACATGTTCCCGCAGGAGGCGGCGGACGTGGCGATGCAGGCCATCGCCGATGGCGTCGCCCGCGCCCCGGCCGGGCACGCGGCGATTTATGACCGGGCGCGCGCGGACATTCAGCAGGCGCGCCGCCTGCACGAGGACCTGACGGGGGCAGGGTTCATCAAGCCGACGCCGGCGGAATTGCTGGCCGAGGCCCTCGCCGGGGCGGTGGCCGACGTGGCGCCGAAGAGGTAGGGTGGCGGTTACCAACCTTCTTATGATCATCCGATAGCTTAACCCGTAGACGCGGCCGCTGGCCGCGTTCGAAAGCGGCGGGACGCCGCTTCTACAGCAGGCGATATCGTGGTTGAAAAGGGATGACGGAATAGTTAATCTACGCAAGATTCGGATGGCGTTGCGGGGATGACGCGAGGGGTCGGGAGCAGTAATGGGAAAGGGGGCGGTATGCAGCGCATGAAGTTAGGTCTGGCTGGGATCATGGCCGTGCTGATGGCGGGAACGTGGGCGCCGGGGGCCCGGGGCGCCGGCTTTGCCAGCTACGAGGGCAGCGCGCGCGGCAACGCGCTGGGCGGAACACTGGTGGGGCGCGCCGATGATGCCTCGGCCATCTATTACAACCCGGCGGGGATCACGCAGTTGCCGGGCGATCAGCTCATGTTCGGCGCGACGGCCACCATGCCGATGACGGACGTGACGACGCTGACCCCGCAGGGCAACGTCAAGACCAGCACCGCGCGCAATACCTGGCTGCCGCCGCATGTGTATGCCACGCATCAATTCAACGACCAGCTATGGATGGGCGCGGGCCTGTTCTCGCGGTTCGGGTTGGGCACGGAGTTTCCGGACAACTGGCCGGGCCGCTATAACAGCTATAACGCGGTTATCCAGAGCTTGACCTTGAACCCGGACCTGGCCGTGAAGCTGACGGATCAACTTTCGCTGGCCGCCGGCATCCAGGCGACCTGGCTCGACATCCGGCTGGAGCGGAAAACTCCGGGCATGGCGGGTCAGGATCTGAACCTCAAGTTGACCGGCAACGACATCGCCTTTGGCTACAACCTCGGCCTGCGCTACGCGCCGAGCGAGTGGCTGGCGCTGGGCGCGTCCTATGTGAGCAAGGTGCGCGAAGGCGTGACGGGTTCCGCGGATCTGGGCGTGGCCAAAACGGATGCGTCCAGCAATGTCGAACTGCCGGACGAATTCTCCGTCGGCGTCGCGGTCAAGCCGTCGCCCAAGGTCACCGTGGAAGTGGGCGCGACCTATACCGGCTGGAGCACCTATGATCAATTGGATGTGAAATTCGCAAATCCGCAGGTGCTGGGCCCGCAGGCGGTGATTCCCAAGAACTGGGCCAATGTGTGGCGCTATCAGGCGGGCGTGGAATATGCGGCGACCAAGGCGTTGATGCTGCGCGCGGGTTACGTCTATGACGAGGAGCCTATTCCGCAGGCGACCGCGGACTACCTGGTGCCGGCGAACGACCGTCAATTGTTCAGCGTCGGCGCCGGCTATCGCTGGTCGCGTTGGATGCTGGACGTGTCCTACACGTATGTGTTGATCAAGGACCGTCATATCACGGCGCGGCCCAACGACGGCGTGTTGGAGTCGGATTTCTCGAACGGTAACGCCCACATGGTGGGCTTGAGCCTGAGCACGAAGATCTGACAGCGGGCCGGCGTGTTAAAGTCTTGGCGGGCGGTTGAGTGAAGCCCTATTCTGTCTCGCAATGATTTCTTTGAGAAATGGACACGCTCAAATGAATTTGAATGTGAGAAGAATTCTCAGGATTTGGCTGTTTGGAATTGTCTCAATTGTTGTATATTTGATGATCGGGCGACAGATGGAAGCATCGGCAGGCGAGGGCTATTTCACCGAAGCGGCATTGAATAAACTGATAACCGTAGGTATGAGCACTAATGAAGTAGTTCGCTTATTTGGACAGCCCGATTCGGTAGATGCTGCGTTGGAGAAGGGTGTTTTGTGCTGGAGCTATCAACGAGGCGACATGGTGCATCTGAGACTTACTCAACCACGTGTAATCGGTTTCACTTTGTTTGTGCGACAAGGCCTGGTGAAAAGATGGGGTCCATCGTATGCGGCACCGTACGTACGCGCCCAAACAAGTACTAACAGCACAGATATATGGATGCCAGACACAGCGCTTATGTTAACAGACCCAGCCGGCTTTCTGAAGGCAATCAAAATTCTGCGACGGCCGGCGGTAATGAGCCGAGAAGATAAACAGGCGATGGCCAACATAGTGATAATGGCATGGCACAGAGGGTATTTCGCAGAGAAAAAAGTTGAGGTGGATCGGCATTGGGCAATTATAGATTGCCTGTTCAGTAATTTTGATGAATTGCGCAAAATGGACCGTGATCTGGGGCAAAAGACGGCCATTGATCTAGCGGATATGGTGCCTCTACTTGAAAAAGCCATGGCCTCATGGGGATCCGTTGAGACGGAAAAGGTGAAATAATTAAATCGTTGATCCGGATTATTCATGGTGGACAGGGGCGGCAACAGACTTGGCGCAAACGACATTTTTCGTGCTCCTCCTTCAACACCTCCAAGGCGCATGCGTTTGTATCAAAGAGGGATCTGATCTCTGCGCCACATTGCTGGCTGAAGCCCACCGCGGTTTCTGATAGCATCTCCAGCGTATGACCGCGGAATCTACCCCGGCTTGGAAAAACGCGGCCGTGCCCTTGGCGCTGGGCTTCTTCGCGCTGGCGGCGCAAACGCTGCTGTTCCGCGATTTCCTGGCGGCCTTCGAGGGGCACGAGTTGGTGCTGGGCCTGTTCTTCAGCTCGTGGCTGGCCTGGCTGGCCGTGGGCGCCTGGGCCGGCCGTTCGCGCGCGGCGTGGGTGGAAGGGGGCCTCCGCCATCTGGACCTGCTGCTGCTGGCCTATCTGCCCGTTTTTGCCCTCCAGCAGGAACTGCTGCAGTCGGCGCGCGCGCTGACCGCCGTGCCGGCCTACGAACTGTTCCCCTGGCTGCGCATGCTGGCCGTGGCCGTGCCGGCCAATGCGCCGGTCAGCCTGCTGACTGGTTTTCTTTTTACGCTGGCCTGCCGCTGGCCGCCGCTGGCCGGCGCGGACTTGCCGGTCGCCCGGGTCTATATCTGGGAGTCTTTGGGCGGCGCGGCCGGCGCCGCCGCCGCGACGCTGGCGTTGGCCGCGGGCCAAGCCGAGGAAACCGTATTTCTCGGCTGCGCGCTGCCCCTGC
>JAPLSZ010000250.1 GCA_026398385.1 Kiritimatiellota bacterium
CGGGCTTGGGTCAGCCCGGAGCACCTGAAGCGCCTCGAACAACTCATGCGGTTGGCCGCGCAGCGCAAGCTCGACGTGTGCCTCTCCATGCTCAACGGCTGGATTGCGAACAAACAGCTGCCGGAATACGACGAGCCCGGGAAGTTCTACACCTCGGCAACCCTGTTCGAGGCCCAGACGCTGTACTTTACGGAAGTGTCGAAGGTGGTGCGCGGGCATGCCAACTTCCTCGGCTTTGACATCGGCAATGAAATGAACTGCTGCTGGAGCGCCGGCAGAGACACGGCGGCGGGGGATGCCTGGCTGGACCGGATCATCACGCTGGCCGAGACGTTGTGCCCGCGGCAAACCCATGTGATGGGCGTGGATCATCAGCCGTGGTTCTATCCGGAGACCTTTTCAGCGGAGCTGCTGGCCCGGCGGCCGCCGCTGGTTGCCCTGCATTCCTGGATCCTCTTCACGGGGGCGACCCGGCACGGTGGTCCGCTGGAGCCACCCTGCGTCAAGCTGGCGGCGGGGATGGCCGCGCTGGCGCGGGCCTTTGCCGGCGATCCGGCCAAGCCGCTCTGGTTGCAGGAGTACGGGGCATCGGCTGAATGGATGGACGAAAAAACGATTCCCCGCTTTATGGAGGCCACGACCCAGGCCGCCATCGCCGAAGGCGTGGCCTGGTTCACCTGGTGGGCCAGTCATGACGTGGACCGCCGGATCGCGATGTCCTCCTTTGAATATGAACTGGGCCTGATCACGCTGGACAACAAGGTCAAGGAGCGGGGCCGGATGTTCAAGGCGATTGCGGATCAATACCGGGGCAAACCGGTCACGGCCAAGAGTGCGTCCGTGTTACCGCCACCGAAGGAAAGATCGTTGGACTCCACCTGGAAATGGCTATTGGAGTGGATGGGAAAACGATGAAGCAACTATGTGAGTTGAATAGCTGCAGCCCAAAGGAGTCAAACCTCGCCATGAAGAGAATCGGCTTTGTTCTGCTAACCATCGCCCTGGCGTTGCCGGTCTGCTGCGCCCAGGCGCAGGCCCCGAAGGCCCATGCCTTTGACGACGGCCTGGCTCTCACGCCGCCCATGGGCTGGTATCCCTGGAACACCTTCGGCCAGGAGCCTCAGAACGAGAAGCTCATCCGGGACATGGTCGACGCCATGATCGCCAGCGGCATGAAGGATGCCGGCTATTCCTACATGGGACCCGACGAAGGCATTTGTTTCTCGCGCGGGAGCGACGGCAAGCTCACGACAAACCTGAAGCGCTACCCCAGCGGCCTGCGCGGCCTCGGCGATGACATCCACCGCAAAGGCCTCAAGTACGCCCTCTACACGGATGCCGGAACCCTCACCTGCAGCAGGGCCATGCCCGGCACGAAGGGCCGCGAGTTAGAGGATATGCAGTGCTTCGCCGAATGGCGGGCGGACTACGTCAAGATTGACTGGTGCAACACCGAAGGGCAGGACATCGTCAGGACGTACACGACACTCCACGACGCCCAGCATGCCGCCGGGCGCCCCATCGTCCATAGTCTTTGCTCCTGGGGCATGGGAGAACCATGGAAGTGGGCCGCTCACGTCGGTCACCTCTGGAGGATGGGGGTTGATATCTGCGTCCCCGGCAATGCGGACTGGAATCTCGCCATGAAGATCACTGCAGAAAACGAGAAATTGTACCCGTGGGCAGGACCGGGCCATTGGAACGACCCCGACATGCTCATCGCCGGAATGCCCGGTCTGAGTGAGGCCCGGAATCGCGCCTTCTTCAGTCTCTGGTGCATGATGGCCGCGCCGCTCATGGCCGGGAACGATCTGCGGAACATGTCGGAGACGACGATTCGGATCTTAACCAACCCGGAGGTCATCGCGATCAACCAGGACCCCCTGGGCGTCCAGGGGCATATCGTCCGCAAGGCTGGAGAGGTCGAGATTTGGGCCGGCAAGCCCCTTTTCGACGGCAGCCGGGCCGTGCTGATCTTCAACCATGGATCGTCGTTGAAAGCCGTGGAAATCAAGTTGTCGGAGATCGGAATCGGCCCGGAGACAGTCCTCTTTGTGCGTGATCTATGGAGACACACAACCGCGGAGCGCTCCATCGGCCCGGAAGGCGCCATGTCCTTCCAAGTCGAACCCAACGATGTTCAGTTCTTAAGGATATCCAAATCGAAGGACCTCCCGCTGCCGCCGGTTATTGTTGCCGACACCTATCTCATCTCGCTGCGGGCGAGCGGCGCCTCGCCTGAAAAGCTCACGGGAACGATCAATCTCACGAACAAGGGCAGCTCGGAGCTGCCTCGATGGAAGGTGCGGCAGGACCTCCCGGCGTGGCTTGGGGTGTCCGTGGCGAAAAAAGGAAAGACCCAGACGGTCATGAATACGGTTTCCACGTCCGGCCTGAAAAAGGGCCTCTATCATGCCGTCGTGAGACTCGACAACACCGAGCCGGTCTCGGGCAAGCCGATGTCCGCGGTCTATTACGATATCGATGTGGAGGTTCCAGCCGATTGCGTTGGAGGCGCAACAAAGTAGCCGGGCCTGACGGAAAGTATGAGACAACGGGTTGATGCCGCGGCCCGTGAAGGATGATTGTACGGTTTCGAGGGGGGATGTCGGGTAAAGTGACATGAGAAAAGAAGGATAGAATGAAGGAGCAAAACGGGAGGAAAGAAGGAATGAGAGGAAAGGCTGATGCTGTTCGCTGGATCGTCGGGACCCTTCTTTTTGCGGCGCTCATGGCGCGGGGCGAAACCGCGCCAAGCCAGGTTCCGCAGCATGCTGCGCAACCTGGCGGCAAAACATTGGACCATATCACGTTGACGGCGGCCCCCAAGGTCCTTTATCCCAAACCGGGGACGGTGGTGACCATCAGCGCCGAGGGCAACCCGTATGCGTCGATCTGGAAACCGGAGATCACGGCCATCGATGGCGTCCGCGAGGGCAAGTGGGGCGGCGCCATGTGGTGCCCTTTTTCCGGAACCCGCGTGAAGCTGATTGGCAGCACCGGCCCCGACGGCGGAATGGCGGATGTCTTCATTGACGGCATCTATCAGAAAACGGCCGATTTCCACAGCCCATCGGCGAAGGAGGGCGTGACCGTGTTCGCCGCGGAGGGCCTTACAGACAGCAAGCACCTGTTGGGTCTGTTGGCTCGCGAAACCAAGCGGCCCGAGTCCTCCGGCACAGCCATCCGTTGGTCGCACGTCGAGTATGCGGCCGGAGCACACCCGGAACGGTTCGTGCCGGTCCGGCGGACACGGTTCGATCCCAATGTGCCGCTGTGGCTGGACGACCGGGGCGAACCGATCCAGTGCCACATGGGCGGCATCATGGTCCACGATGGCAGGTATTACCTCGTGGGGAACGTCTGGCCGACGGGTGCCGAAAACCGCCTGCCGGGAGCGGCGTACGACTGGTTCAAAAACGCGGGCTTCGCGGTGTATTCCTCCCCGGACTTGATGAACTGGACGTATCACGGGACCTACTGCCGTCCCGTCGATGATCCCGCGCACCCGCTGTATGACCAGACGGCCATTACGGCGCGGCCCAAGCTGATCCGCGCCCGCGGGACCGGGAAATTCGTCGTTCTGTTCGAATTGGTCCAACCCATGGTCCCCCGGAGGCTCAACGTGACGGCCGTCGCGGTCGCCGACCAGCCGGAAGGACCGTACCGTTGGCATGGTTTCCTCCAGTGCGATGGCCAGCCGGTGCAAGGCTCCGATACCGCGGTCTTCACCGACGACGATGGCACGCAATATTTCCTCTCGGGGTTCATGAATCCCGACGGCTCAGGGTTCAACGTGTCCGACGTTCTCTATCAACTCGCGCCGGATTGTCTCAGCACCGTCAAGTTCAAGCGCCTCGGCACGGGCGGCGAGGCGCCGGCGCTGTTCAAGCATGACGGCGTGTATTACTTCCTGCATTCGCAGCTTTCCGGGCTTGGGCCCAATGACAACTTCTACCACACGGCCACTAACCTGTGGGGACCTTGGGAAAGCAAGGGGAAAATCGCCCAAGGCCCCCACAGGGCCTTGACCTTCATGACGCAGACGACGGACGTGGTCCCGGTGCTCGGCAAGAAGGATGCCTTCATCTGGATTGGCGACAGCATCCGTGACAACATGCCGCCCAACGCCCGCACCGTCTGGTTGCCGGTCACCCTGACAGGTAAGGCCGGGATGGAAATCCGCTGGTGCGACTCATGGGATCTGTCGGTGTTCGGCGGGCCGTGAATGGCTGCCGCCAAGGCGAGTTCGTTATCTAACACAAACAGAGCATTGTTAATCTAACTACCAAGTAGCCCCACCATGAAATCAACGCTTAGCATCATGCGCGAATGTAAGATCGGGCTGCTGCCGTCATTCAACCACGTCGCGTGGGCCGTCCTTGGTTGGCTGGCGCTGGTTTCGTCGGCGCGGTCCGCACAGCCATTTGATTATTTCGCCAATTCCTATTCGGTTGTGGGGCTGAAGGATTACGACACTGGAGTCCGCATTCTGCCGGACAACTCGTTTGCGGGCCTCCAGGTCAAGATTGGCCCGGCGCTAAAGCCGCTGGCTGCGGAGCACAAGAAAACGCTGCTCAACGGCTGGATGCCGATCGTGGTCATCAAGGCTGAAGACAGCGGCGTGGCCTACGACACGCTCATCTGGGTTTCGCCGCTACCGACAGCCAAGGATTGGCGGAAGGCCTTCGATTGGCCGACCGAGGGAGAGAAATACCTGCTCTGGGCGGTCGTCGAAGCGACTAACAAGGGTGGCGCGCCCGCTGCGGCCAGAGCAAGCATTGGCAGCAAGGAGTTCACGTGGACACTGGCGCCAGGACAAAGCGCCCGAGGGGTGCTGCGAAAACCCACGGGGGACAGCGGCGACTTCGACTCCGCCGATCCAGACGTTTGGCTCGGGCGGACGGTGCAGTATTGGCAAAGCGTTCGGAACAGGTGCGCACGCATCGAAGTTCCCGAACGCAAAGCCACAGACGCGTTTTGGGCTTCGCTCTGCTATCAACTGATCGCGAACGACCAAGGCAAATACCGGCCGGGTGAAGGGTTTTGGGATAACTTCTGGATACGCGACGGAGCCGGCATCGCGATGCAGTATGAAGAAGTGGGCCTGTGGGATGTGGTCCGCAAGGGATTCGACGAGTTCTTCCGCTGGCAGCGCGACGACGGGCGTTTCGACTGTGCCTTCGACGGTATTCAGTCGCCGGAATTCGACGGCAACGGCCAAGCCCTTTGGGCGTTTTGGCAATACTACAAAATCTCTAGCGACACGGCATGGATGACGGAACACTACCCGCAGATGCGCCGGGCGGCGGATTGGATCGTCCAGGCCCTCAAGCGGTCGGACACCGAGGCCCCGGGTCTGCTGCCGGGGTGTCAAGCCGACGGCGAGAACCTCATGGGCACCCACCGATATCACATTGTCGGCTACGACTTCTGGAACCTGCGCGGCCTGATCTGCGCGGCCGACGTGGCGCGTTCGCTGGGCAGGATCGCCGAGGCCGAAGAAATGATGAAGGAAGTCGCCGCCTACCGTGAGGCTATTGATCAAGCCCAGAAACGGACGGGCCTGGCCTACTTCCCGCCAAGCTGGGAAAAGGCCGGCACCCACTGGGGCAACACCGAATCGCTCTGGCCGGTGCCGATCTTCGACCTCAAGGACCCGCGCGTTACCGCCACGATCAAGCACCTCCGCGAGGAGTTCGGCGGCGGGTTCATCGAAGGCACCATGCAGTGGGGCGGCAAACGGGACATCATTCACAGTTACTTGGGCTCGTTCACCACCCTCTGCACCATGCGCCAGGGCGACCACGAGCAAACCGTCGAAGACTTTTACTGGTACCTGCTGCACTCGACGCCAGCTAACGCCTTCGCCGAAGTGATTTCATTCAAGGAGCGGAGGGCTAACAGCGACACGATTCCGCACACGTGGGGAGGGTGCAATTACGCGCTCGAACTCCGTCATATGCTGGCAGACGAGCGGGGCGACGAATTGCATTTGCTGAGCGCCGTGCCGGATTGGTGGCTTGAGGATGGCCGGGAAATTCGCGTGGAGCGGGCGCCCACGCACTTTGGCGAGTTGTTTTTCATCGCTCGCGGCACGCCCGCCGGGGTCGAGGTGCAACTGATCAAGCCCTTGCGCACTCCGCCGAAGCGGATCGTGCTCTACCTGCCCAAATCGCGCCCGCTGACAAAACGGATCGGAGGCGTGGACGTTGTGACGCGGGAACCCCAGAAAACTCGCTGGTCTTTTGCGCACGTCGTCGCTCTCTATACCAAGAGCAACGACCTGAACCAGCCGGTCTATGAGCAGTTTCTGCGGAATGAGCCGGCCACCCGGCTTGAGGCCAAGGCCGAGCCATGAATACCATCATCGCTCTCGGATCAAGCAGGAGTCCAACCATGAAAACGACCATGCTCATGCTGTTATGCGGCCCGTTCATGGCGGCATCCGTCGCGGCCGGCCAGTGGTGCCAGGCACCGTTCGATGTCGTCACGCCCAAGGTGCCGGACAAGCTTTGCCGCGTGACGCTCAACCGGCAGGAGCTCGGCGGGGAGATCGACCGCCGCATCCAGAACCTGATCTATAAGAACTTCATGGTGATCGATCTGGACGGCGGCTGGCTCAATCATTTTCGCCAGCGCACGGACCGCGGTGGCGCGAGCCACGTTTACTACGGCATCGGCAAGGTGTTGGACGCCGGTAGCCTGTTCGCCGCCTACACGGGCGACCCGCAAGTCGCCGCGCGCACGCAGTACATCATCGACGAACTGGTGAAATCCCGCGACCCCGACGGCTATCTCGGGTTCTGGAAGGTCGAGCCGGAGAACCGGCAGGACCATATCAACTGGATTCTCCACGAACAGGAATACATCAACCTGGCGTTCGTGCGGAACTACCGCTGCACGGGCAATCGCCAATCGCTGGCCGACGCGAAAATCATGGGCGACTACATCCTCAAGACCTTTCCCACACCGCAAAACCCGTGCTACGACGCGGGCCTGATCTGCACGGCGGGCCTGCCGGAAGGCATGCTCGAACTCTACCGCGTGACGGGCGATAAACGGTATCTCGACTTCGCTGCCGACGTGCCGCACGGCAACAACCGCGGCGAGGTCCAACTCGCATCGCTGCGCACCTGGGATCAGGATTTCAGCCGCCGCCCCTGCCACGTGTATGTCATGCTCGCGCGCTGTTACGCGCAGACGGAACTCTACCGCCTGACCGGCGAGGAACCGCTCCTGCACATGAGCCATTTCATGCGCA
>JAPLSZ010000260.1 GCA_026398385.1 Kiritimatiellota bacterium
GCATGTGGTCAGCGTTGATCAGATTTATGCGGAGCGCAACAAGCATGGCGTTGTGCTTGACGCGGCGGGAGTGGGCTGGTAGTTGTTCGCGCGTCGTGATTGATCGGAAAACGCGCCGACAATCCGGAACACGGTGCGAATCCGTGGCGGTCCCGCCGCTGTAATCGGGGACGCGGGCTGCATACCTCCTGCGAGGTGGTCACTGAATCTGTTGAATACAACGCTGGCGGGGATTCACCCGGTGCCGGCGGAGCGGATCGCACGGGCGTACGCGCGGCTGGATAGCCTGACTAAACCGCGCCGCAGCCTCGGGTATCTGGAGGAACTGGCCGCGCGCTATGTCGCCATCAGCGGCCGGGAGCGGCCGGTCATGGGCGGCAAGCGGATCTGCGTTCTGGCGGGCGACCACAAAGTCACGGCAGAGGTGGTCAGCGCCTATCCGTCCGTCGTCACGCAGTTGATGGTGAAGAATTTCCTCGGCGGCGGCGCGGCGATCAACGTGCTGGCGCGGCGCGCCGGGGCGGAGGTGGAGGTGGTGGACCTCGGCGTGGCGGAGGACGTCGGCGCGCTGCCGGGCTTGGTGCGCAGCAACGTCAAGCGCGGCGCGGATAACATCGCCCGTGGTCCGGCGATGACGCCAGACGAAGCGCGCCAGGCTTTGGAGGTGGGCATCCGGCTGGCGGCCAAGGCGGTCGGCCAGGGCGTGACGCTGCTGGGCACCGGCGAAATGGGCATCGGCAATACCACGCCGGCGGCGGCCCTGCTGGCCACCTATCTGGACTTGCCGGTTCGGGACGTGGTCGGTCCCGGCACCGGACTGGACGAGGCCGGCGTCGCGCGCAAAGCGGCGGTGCTGGAGCGGGCGCTGGCCGTGAATCGCGCGCGCTGCACCGGCGCGCTGGAGACCCTGGCCGCGCTGGGCGGACTGGAAATCGCCGGGCTGGCGGGCCTCTGTCTCGGCGCGGCGGCGCACCGGACCGCCGTGGTCGTGGATGGCTTCATCGCCAGCGCCGCGGCGCTGGCGGCCCTGCGGCTGAGTCCGGCGGCGAAGGATTATATGTTCTTTGCGCACCTGAGTGCCGAGCCGGGTCACCGGAAATTCTTTGCCAGCGAGGGTCTGCGGCCCATCGTGGATCTGGGCCTGCGGCTTGGCGAAGGCACCGGCGCCGCCATCGCCATGCAGATCATCGAGGATGCCCTCGCAATCTACAATGACATGGCGACCTTCGCCGAGGCCGGCATTGCGCCGGGCGCGTGAGGGCCAGCCCCCGGAATCTTCAGGGTTGGAAGTACAGTAAGAGCGTCACGTAGGGTCCGATGAGCGCCAGCAGGAACAGCCCGACGGTTTCCAGCACGACGCAGGCGCCGCCGAGCAAGTCGCCGGTGATGCCGCCGAACGCCAGCCGCATCCAGCGCCGCAGCCCCGACGTCAAGACCAGGCTGAGCAGCAAGAAGCCCAGGCCCCATCCTTCGGCGATGGCGTAGCATAGCGCGGCCGCCAACAGCAAGGCGGCCAGGAAGTGCCCGCTCCGCGCGCCGGTGACGAAGCGTTCCGCCGTGCCGCCCCCGGCGCGCGCGTAGGGCAGACTGACGGCCAACTGGACCTGGGCCAAGCGCGCCAGAATATAGGGCAGGGCAATCCACGATACCGGCCGGCTGAGGCCCAGCCGCGACAGCGCGACGAATTGCAGCAGCAAGACCAGCACCAGCGCCATGGCGCCCATCGCGCCAATCCGTGAATCCTTCATGATGGCCAGCCGTTGTTCCCGCGTGTGGCCGCCGCGCCAGCCATCCACGGTGTCCGCCAGTCCATCGAGGTGCAACCCGCCGGTCAGTACGGCCGAGACGGCCAGTGCCAACGCCGTTCCGCCGCTCGGCCACATCAGCATCTCGTAAAACACGGTGAAGATCATGGCGACGAAACCCCCGATGATGGCGCCGATGAGCGGAAACCAGGGCAGGGCGGAGGCCGGCTCGTCTGCGTCACGGCCGGGCCACGGCAAAACCGTCAGCGTCCGCATGGCCGTGACGAAGCCCCGCCCGGCCTGTGTACGTAATGAACTCATGCACCGGATCCTAACAAAAGTTAACGAAGATAACGAAGTCACTCCAACGGACCCCTGGTTACCTGGCTAGTAATGCCCCTTCAAGGTTAGCGGCAGGCCGGCGGCGACGAATACGACCGTGTCGGCTGCGGCCGCCAGCGCCTGGTTGAGCCAGCCGGCGAGATCGCGGAACTGGCGGCCGAGCGCATGCTCCGGCACGAGGCCCCATCCGACCTCGTTGCTGACGAGGATGACGTCGCCGCGGCCCGCCTGCAACGCCGCGAGCAACGCCTGCTGCCGCGCGTCCACGGCCGCCGGGCCCTCCTGCACCAGTACGTTGCTCAGCCAGACGGTGACGCATTCCAGCAGCACCCCGTCGCCCTGGACCGCCGCCCGCGCCAGCGCGCCGGCGAGATCCAACGGCTCCTCGACGCACGTCCAGCGTCCGTCGCGTGCGGCGCGGTGCCGGGCGATGCGGTCGGCCATCTCGGCGTCGGTGATTTTAGCCGTGGCGAGATAGACGGGCTTCGGCCACAACCGCTCAGCCAACTGCTGTGCGAAACGGCTCTTGCCGCTCCGCGCGCCGCCGAGGACCAGGATTATCCGGCCGCTTCGTTTTCCAGACATGCCGTCAGCCTTTCGATGGAAAGCCGGAGCGCATCGTACTCGAAGACCTCCAGCGTGACCACCCCGGAAAACTCGCGGATGGCCCGCAGGAAGGCCCGCAGGCGTTGCGGGTCCAGCGCGGTCAACGGCAGGTGGTCCTGGCCGTCGCGGACGCCGTGCAGATGGATGATGCGCGTGCGCGGCAGATGGCGTTCCAGAAAGGCGTCCACGTCCGCGCCGCCGCGCCAGAGGTGGCCGACGTCCAGGCAGACGCTCAGCCCGAATCGCTCCAGCAGCGGCTCGCACCAGGTAAACGGGTAGGCCAGGTTTTCCACGCAAAACAGGCGCGGATTGGGCCCTTCGTCAAAGATCTGCTGCAACGCGGCGGCGGTGTCGCGCTGCCACTGTTGTACGCGTCCGGCGGAATCACCGGGGTTGATGCCTTCGAGGTGCAGGACATAGCCGTAGGGTTCGATGGGCAGCGTAAGGCGTCGGAGTGCGCCAATCTGCCGCACGGCGGCCGCGCGTTCCTCGGCGTCGGGGCTGCCCACATGACAGTCCAAGGGGAAGTGCACGGTATAGGTCAGGCGGTGTCGCCGGCCGAGTTCCGCCAGACGCTCCATCACCGCCGGCGTGGGCAGATTGGAGGCCGCCTTGGACTCGAACAGCACCAACTCGATGTCATCCACGCCGCCCGCCAACGCCTCGGCATTGGGCAGAATATCCGCCGGAAAAACGTATGAGGTGACGCCCAGGCGGAAGGCCCGTTTTGTTGGCAGCGGCGGTATGGGGCGGAAGGGTGACATGGGAGGGGTAAGATAAAATACGCGTGACTATGCAGCGATCATATTTTTGTGAATGAGGAAAGCAGGAAAAGAAAAGGTCCTCTCCGTTCCTTCATTCCCTATTTCCTCATTGAATAATCTCCTTTATCTGCTGTGCCGTCACCCAGGCGCGCAATGCGGGGAAGCCGGGGGTCTGATTCAAGGCGCGCTCCATCATCCGCAGAGCCGGAGGAATGTACTGTGCGAAATGCGTCAGGCCGGTCTGCGCGGCGAGCCGCGCGTACGCGCCCAGCGCCTGCGCCAGCCGCTGGATCGCCGCCCACCCGAAGAGTTCCGCACCCGCCCAAGCCGGGTCGGCCCGACGGGCGTAGAACGCCAGCAGCTCCTGCTGCAACGCCTCGGGCAATTCCGCGTACGGATCGCACAGCAATGACGCCAGGTCATAAGCCGCCGACCCCAGCCGCATGCCTTGAAAATCGATCAGGTACGGCTGGCCCCGCTTCACCAGGATGTTGCTCGATTGCAGGTCGCGGTGAACCAGCACCTGCTCTGGCCGTGCAAGCTTCCGGGCGATGCCGGCGAGTTCGCGCTGGATGCGCATGACCGCCGCCGGGGGCAGGCCGGCCCGGTTGACCAGCATATGCTCGGCGAAATAATCGCGCTCCCAACGGTAGAGCTTCGCGTCGAACGCCGGCATCAGCGGCAGCCGCGCACGGCGCGCCGCGACGGCGCCCCGGGCGTGCAGCTTGAGCACCGCCAGCAGAACCCGCCGATACAGCGCCTTGAGCTCCGTCGGCGGCAAGATCCGGGCGAGGCGTTGCAGGTCCGCGTCGCCCAGGTCCTCCGCCACACACAGCCGCTGACGCGGCCGGTCCAGCAGAATCGCCGGCACGTGCAGACCGATGGCTTTCAGCCAGCGCGCCTGGCGCGCGAAGAGATTGTTTTCCGGCCGCGCCGGGTTGTAGCGGATCAGTATGGCGCTCTTGGCGCCGCAGCACAGCCGCGTGAACGTCCGTTCCGAGCCCCGCGCGCCGAGCGGCAGCGCCGTTGTTCGCTTCACGGGCCAGCCGAGGTCGCCCAACGCGGCTTGCTCCGCCGCGTCCAGTGCATGTTCCGCCCGGACGACGGTGCCGCGGACTGGGCCTGCCACAGTTACGCCGCGTCCGACAACGGCTTCCTCCACGCAGGCGTTGCCCTGGATGACCGCGCCGTCCCAGATCACGCAGTCGCGCAGCCGCACGCCCGGCCGGAGGCGGACATTCTGGCCGAGGGCGGCAAAGCCCCGGATGGTGACGCCGGGCCGGCGTGTCGCCCGCGCCGGGCGTCCCGGAAAATCGCGGTGCGCGGCGAGATACTGTTCCGGCGTGCCGAGATCGGCCCACCACGCCCGCGGCACGCAGACGCCGCGCACCTGTTCTCCGGCTTGCAGAGCCGCGGCGTACGCCGGGACGATGGAGGCGAACACTTCCCGGCGCGGCAGAAAGTTCAGGATGCGCGGGGACAGCAGGTGTAGGCCGCTGAAGGTGAACGTGCCCGGCGTGCCGGGCTGCGCGCAGGAAAAATTGACGATACGGCCGCCGCGCAGCGCCACCGTGCGCGGTCCCCGATCCGGCACGAACCAGAGCGTGGCCAGCGGACGATGCCGCTGAAAATCACGCAGCAGCGGCTGCGGATCGAGTTCGGCGGCCACGTCGGCGTTGAGCAGCCAGAACGGCTGCTCGTCGAGGAACCAGGCGGCGCGGCGCAACGCGCCGCCGGTGCCGAGGATCACCGGCTCGAAGGAAAATTGAATTCGCAACCCCGGATGTGGCGTGGCGGCCACGTGCCGCCGGATCTCGTCCGCCCCGTGGTGGAGATTGATCAGCACGTCGCGGACGCCCCAACGCGCCAGCCGATCCAGCGCGCGGTCGAGCAGCGTGCGGCCCCAGAGGGGCATCAGCGGCTTGGGCAGGTCGCGGCTCAGCGGCCGCATGCGCGTGCCAAGCCCCGCCGCCAGCAGCACCGCCCGCGTTGGCCGGATGATGTTCACCAGCGGAGCTTAACCGTTTTCCGCCGACAGGAAAATACCCAAGCGCTGCGCATCAGGCGAGGAAGCGGCCGGCGCGGTCGCCGATGAACTGGCCGTCGCGGAGGGTGAGCGTGCCGTTGACGATGACGGCGGAGAAGCCGGCGGTAAATTGGTGCGGGTCGGCGTAGGTGGCGCAGTCGCGGACGGTGTGCGGATCGAAGACGACCACGTCGGCAAACGAGCCGGGCACGAGCCGGCCACGGCCCGGGAGCCGGAAGTGGTCGGCGGGGAGCGAGGTCATTTTGCGGATCATCTCCGGCAGCGGCACGGTCTGGCCGTCGAGCGCGGCGCGCAGGAGCCGCGGGAAGGTGCCGTAGGCGCGGGGGTGGGGGAAGTCCACGCTCAGCGGGCCGGTGGGCGCGCGGATGGAGGCGTCGGAGCCGGCCAGCCAAAAAGCGTTTGACATAATAACGGTATCGCTTATGATACCGCTATGGAAAGGCGATCGAGAATTGTCATTGACACAAATGTGGTGCTCTCAGCCGTGCGCTCGCGGCAAGGGGCTGCGCACAAGCTGTTGACGAAACTTGGAGACGAACATTTTGTGGTGTGCATCTCGGTACCCTTGGTGCTCGAATATGAGGCCACCCTCCAAAGCAACTCGTCGCGGAGGCGC
This sequence comes from Kiritimatiellota bacterium, assembly GCA_026398385.1. Lineage (GTDB taxonomy): Bacteria > Verrucomicrobiota > Kiritimatiellia > CAIQIC01 > CAIQIC01 > CAIQIC01. The sequence continues at coordinate 6,121 of JAPLSZ010000260.1, forward strand.
CGGCGCGTGGCGGGCTCGCGCAGGCGCGCGAGCACGGCCGCGCGGCCGTCGCCGGCGGCCCAGCCGGGCAGGATGACGTCGAGTTCGGTGCAGGAGGCGGTGTAGGGATAGCGGTCGGCGGCGATGGCGAGGCCCGCCGCGCGGGCGGCGCGAATCTTGTCCAGCGCGGCATCCACCTTGCCCCAATTGCGCCGGCCGGCGGTTTTGAGATGCGAGATTTCCACACGGATACCGGTGGCTTGGGCGAGGCCGATGGTTTCGTCCAGCGCCTCCAGCAACTGGTCGCCCTCGCTGCGCATGTGGCTGGTGTACATCTTGCCCAGCCGGGCGGCGACGGCGGTCAGCGCGCGGAGTTCTTCCGGCGCGGCGTACCGGCCAGGCGTGTAAATGAGTCCCGTGCTGAGCCCCGCGCCGCCCTCGTCCAGGGCGCGTTCGAGCAACTGTTCCATCGCGCGGACTTCGCCGGCCTGCGCCGGTCGCGCCACGTAGCCCAGGATGCCCGCGCGGATGGCGTTGTGGCCGATGAGCAGGACGACGTTGACCGCGGGCCGGACTTGCTCCAGCAAAGCGCGGTACTCGGCCACGCTGCTCCAGGCGCCGGGATAGCGTTTGTCGCGCCAGTCGCTGGGCAGCATGTACGCGCCGGTGCGCGGCGCGGTGGAGGCGCCGCAGTTGCCGACGATCTCCGTGGTGACCCCCTGGAAGATCTTACTCGGGGCCGAAGGCTCGAGCAGCAGGAACGTGTCGGAGTGCGAATGGACATCAATGAAGCCGGGGCAGACGATGCTGCCGGCCGCCGGCAGGACGGTGCGCGCCTCGGCCTGCGCCAGATCGCCGACGGCGGCGATGCGGTCGCCGGCGATGGCCACGTCGGCGCGCCGGGCCGGCGCGCCGCTGCCGTCCAGCACCTCGCCGCCAAGAATTAAGAAGTCAAACATTGGTTAGCCACGGATGAACACGGATTAAACACGGAATAAGAAAAGTAGCTTGCAACCACGGATTGAAACGGATGGAGCACGGATATGAGCTTAAAAAACCATACGCTTGAATTCGACTTTGGACCTGCCAAAGTTGATCAACATTCCGACTTTGATGCCCGTACCTTTAAGCTCGTTGAGCAATTGGGCTTCATCGATGGAGTTATAAGTGGCCGCCACCTTTAACTCCACCATCACGACTTCTTCCACCAACAGGTCGGCGGCATAGTCGCCAACCAAGATGCCCTTAAAGTGAATCTTAAGCTGGGGTTCCAACTCGGCTTTGAGCCCACGCAGTTGCAATTCAACCTGCATGGCCCGCTGATAGACCTTTTCCAGGAAACCGTATCCGAGGACGCGATACACCTCAAAAGCAGAGCCAATGATCTGCTCCGTGATTTCTGCGTGCTCGAGCATCAAACGCCCTCTGTGTTCAATCCGCGCCCCCGCCTCGCTGATCCTCTTTCATCCGTGTAAATCCGTTCCTCTTGCCGCTGGATTGTTTTTCCTTTCCGTGTCAATCCGTGTTCATCCGTGGCTACCATTCTTCATCTTCATCCGGAAGACTTGCAGGTTCATCCGTGGCTAACGTTCCTCGTTTTCTTTCGGAGGTCTTTCAGGTTGATCCGTGGCGGTTGCTGGCTCCGCTGTTTTTTGCTCGCCGGGCGGCGTGCCGCCGAGGAGGCGGACGACCTGTTCCTGCACGTGGGCCAGGGCGGCGAGTTTCAACTCGGGATCGGGGATGAGGAAGGATTCGCCGGTCTTGCGGTGCTCGTAGACGCGGATTTTCACGCCGTCGTCGCGCACCTGGACGTCGCGCTCGACGAGGATGCGCCGGCGTTCGAGCATGACGGCCAGGATGAAGATTGCGTTGCCGTTGGCCGGGTCCTCGGTTTCCATCAGTTGCCGGAGGAGCGTGTCGGCGGTTTCCTTCCGGAGCGCCTCCGCGGGCGGGGGCGGCGGGGCGCGGAACACGCTGCGCCAGATGCTCAGCGCGTTGGCCTTGGCCGGCGCCTGCCAGCAGATGGCGCAGTAATCGTGGCGGGTGTAGCCGCCGGTATCGAAGGTCAGCTTGGAAAACAGCGGTGTGCCGTCGCTGAAGGCCTGGCCGCAGACGCGGCAGGCGTGGCCAGGCGCTTGAATGTTCCAGTCGGAGTTCATAGGTGCCTGGTCGTGGATGGCCGAAGGCCGGGGGCGTCGTGTGTGCTCGTCATCGTCATCCCCGTCTCAGGCGTGCGGTTCGCGGGCCAGCAAGAGGTCGCGGTGCTGATAGAAATAGACCGCGCCGGACAGGATGGTGATGAAGGCCACGATGGAAATCAGGGTGTGCGAGGCGATCGAGAGCGCGGCTTTGTAGGTTTGGAGCTGGGCGGCGGTGACGAACTGGCTGAAATCGTCCTGGAAACTGAGCCCGGCCAGCAGGGCGATGATGGTCAGCAGTTGCGAGACGGTTTTATGTTTGCCCCAGAAGCCGGCGCTGATCACCTGGCCGCGGCTGGCGGCGAGCAGGCGCAGGCCGGTGACGAGAAACTCGCGGGAAATGATGAGCACGACGAGCCACGCCGACACGAGTTGCAGTTCCACGAAGACCACGAAAGTGGAGCACACGAGCACCTTGTCGGTCAGGGGATCCATCAGTTTGCCGAACGCGCTTTCGCCATACACGCGGCGGGCGAGTTCGCCGTCCAGATAGTCGGTCAGGCTGGCGATGAGAAACACCGCAAAGGCCATGGTCTTGGCGTACGGAAACGTGGCGGTCAGCAGGCCGATCAACACGGCGGCCAGCGCCAGCCGGCTGAGGGTCAGGATGTCGGGAAGTTTCATGAGCGCGCGGCGATTACTTGGCTCTCTTCAGATAAGGCTCCGGCGGTTCCTGCACGACCACCCAGGGCAGTCCGGTGGCCGGCGGCGGGACGGACGCCGGCCGCGCGGGCTCCGGCGGGCGGCGGGCACAGTGCCGCAGGCCCACGATCGCCAGGATCAGCAGGACGAGCACGCCGGCGGCGAAGGGCGCGCGGCGCATCAGGGGGGGCGGGATCCGCTTCAACAGGACGGCGAGGGCCGCCGCCCGTTTTTGCGCGTCCGCCTTGAGCGCGAGCACCTTGGCGCCGGAGGGCGAGCGCAGCACCTCGTCCGCGGCGGGGCGGGGCTGTTCCTGCGGCGCGTGGCGCTGCTGATAATCCAGCAACAGCGGCGCCGGGTCCAGTCCCAGATATTCGGCGTAGATCTTGATGAAGCCTTTGACGTACATGGGGGCCGGGATCCGGGCAAAGTCCTCGCGCTCCAGCGCTTCGATCGTCTGCACCTTCATCCGCGTGGCGGCGGCGGCCTGGGAGGCCGTCACGCCCTTCCGCTCCCGCCCGGCTTTCAGTTGTGGTCCCAGCGATGGCATTGCGTCAGTCCAACGTGTTCGAGGCATTATGCGGTATCTCGCCGTCCAAATCTATCAGAATTTCCCGCGGGTCGGAGCCCTGCGCCGGACCGACCAGGCCCCGCTCCTCGAGCAGGTCCATGATCCGCGCGGCGCGCGTATAACCGATGCGCAGTCGCCGCTGGAGCGACGAGGTCGAGGCGCGCTTGCTCTGGCGGATGACCTCGATGGCCTGCTCGATCAACTCGTCATTCTCCTCCATGTCGGGCAAGTCCGACGACCGGCTTTCGATCTTATCCTTGATGGCGGCTTCATAGGCTGGCACGCCCTGCGCCTTGTAGCATTCCACGACGCGGTGGATCTCGTCGTCCTTCGTCAGGGTGCCCTGCGCCCGGATCAGCTTGCTGGTGCCCGGCGGCAGGAAGAGCATATCGCCCTTGCCGAGCAGTTTGTCCGCGCCGTTGGCGTCGAGGATGATGCGGCTGTCGTTTTTCTGCGCCACCTGGAAGGAGATGCGCGCGGGGATGTTGGCCTTGATGGTGCCGGTGATGACGTTTACCGAGGGCCGCTGGGTGGCGATGATCACGTGGATGCCCGTGGCGCGCGACATCTGCGTCAGGCGCGCGATGTAGGCCTCGATTTCCGCCTGCGCCACCAGCATCAGGTCAGCCAGCTCGTCCACCACGATGACAATATAGGGCAGGCGTTCGGGAATGACCTCCGCGGGGGGCGGCGGCGGTTCCGTCGCGGCCGCCAGCGCAGGGAACAGCTCCGGCTGCTGCGCGATGATCCGGCTGTTGAAGCCTTTGATGTCGCGCATGCGGACTTTGGCGAACAGCTTGTAGCGGTTCTCCATTTCGGTGATCGCCCAGCGCAGGCCGATGGCGACCTTCTTGGCGTCGGTGATGACGGGCACGACGAGATGGGGCAGGTCCTTATACGCGGCGAACTCAACGATCTTCGGGTCGATCAGCATCAACTTCATCTGGTCGGGCGTGCGCGCCATGAGCAGGCCCGTCAGGATCGAATTCATGCAGACGGTCTTGCCGGAGCCGGTCGCACCGGCGATCAGGAGGTGGGGCATGGCGGCGAGGTCGGCGATGATTTCGCGGCCGCTGACATCCTTGCCCAGCACCAGCGGCAGGGCGGCCTGGCCCTCACGCCAGGCGTGGCTTTCGAGGATTTCGCGCATATACACCATGGTGGTCTTGGGGTTGGGCACCTCGATGCCCACCACGCCCTTGCCGGGAATCGGCGCCTGGATGCGGACGCTTTCGGCTTTCATGGCCAGCGCGATGTTGTTGCTCAGGCCGACGATTTTTTCCACGCGCACGCCCGCGGGCGGCAGCAGCTCGTACCGCGTGACCACGGGGCCCCGCTCCACGTTGGTCACCTCCACGTCAATGCCGAACTCCGCCAGCGTCTCCTTGAGGATGACGCCGCCGGCGGCGAAATCCGACGGGAGTTCGCGTTCCTTCTCCGGCGGCAGCGGGTCCAACAGGTCGAGGCCCGGCAGCGTGAACTTCCCCGGCTGCGCCACGGGCAGGGGCGGGGCCACCGCGACCGGCTGGGGTTCCGCGGCGGGCTTCGCCTTGCGCTTATCGCGGGCCGGCGGCGCCGGCTCCTCCGTCGTTTTCTCGCCGGCGGCCGCCAGGAGCGCGACCGCCTCGTGATGGGCTTTGATCACCGCGGCGGAGGGCGCGGTCTCGTGCCCGTCCCCGGGGGCGACGGTGGCCAGCGGCAGCGCCGGTTGCGGCCCGGCGCGCTCGTTATCGCGCAGCGCCTCTTCCAGGCGGCGCCGGCGCTTGGCGAGATCACGCTGCTCGTGCTCGATCTGCGCGCGCTGATCGCGGCGCGTCTCCTGCCAGGCCCGCCACCGGCCATGGAGAAAAGCCAGGCCGCGACCGGTCTGGCGCGCCAGTATCACCGGATGGATTTTGGCCGCCATCACCACGCCCAGCACCAGGACGGCCACGCCCGTGATCGCCGTGCCCACCGGGCCCAGCCAGGGCTCCAGCCCGTCCTTCGCCAGCAGACGTCCGAGGCTGCCGCCGGGACTGCCGATATTAAGCTTGGCCGTGGTGGCCGCCCAAAACGCCGGCTCCAGTTCGACCAGCATTGCGCCGGCCAGCAGCAGCAGCAGCAGCCAGAGCGCTTTGGTCCAGAGCCGTCCCTCGCGCTGGAACATCATCAGCAGGGCCAGGCTCAGCAGGACCGCCGGCAGCAGATAGGCGCCCACCCCCAGCGCCATAAAGGCCACAAAGGCCGTCCAGGCGCCGGCCGCCCCGATGATGTTCAGCGCCTGCGCATGGGGCGGCATCTGGAACAGGGCGATGTCTTCCCAATGATAAGAAAGCTGGCTCAATAGCAGCATCGCGGAAAGGAACAACAGCGCCAGACCCCAGCCTACGCGCCACCCCGATTGCCAAATCTTGACAGTCATAACAGTCATTATAGTATCGTCCCGCCCGTGCAATCAAGCTTGCGTTGCGCGGCCGTATGTCGGCGTTGATCCCTGGCCGTTCCATGTCATAGACAAGTTGTGATTAACGGCTGGAGTCTGACCTGACCGCCGGCGCGCTGGTGATTAGGGAGGGGTGGCCCCTATCGGTTAATTCATGGTCCGCTGCGGACCATGAATTTTGCTCGAAATCCGCTGCCGACCCCGCTATACTTGACTCCACTTTATCGCGAAGGGGCGTTGGCTGTGTACAAAGTCGTCATTATCGGCGCCGCGGGGCGGATGGGCAAAGCCCTGATCCGCGGCCTGCAGGCCCAGGCCGTGCCTGGCCTGCAACTGGCCGGGGCCGTGGATCTGGAGGACTGTCCGGACAGCGGGCAGGATGCCGGACTGGCCGCCGGGGTGCCGGCGTCCGGCGTCCGGCTGACCGCCGACCTCGCGGCCGTGGCGCCCGCCTGCGATGTGTGCATTGACTTCAGTTCCCATCATGGCACGGCCGGCCATGTCGCACAGCTCGCCCGCTGGCGCAAGCCCGTCATCATCGGCACCACCGGGCTGACGGCGGAAGAGCAGCAGGCCGTCGCGCAGGCCGCGCGCGCGGTGCCCATCGTCCTGGCGCCCAACATGAGCCTGGGCGTCAACCTGCTCGTGGCGCTCGTCCGGCAGGCGGCGGAGGCCCTGCGGGGTCGGGGTTACGACGTCGAAATTGTCGAGCGCCATCACCGCCGCAAAAAGGATGCGCCCAGCGGCACGGCGCTCGCGCTCGGCACGGCGGCGGCAGAAGGGCTGGGCTGGGATGTGCACCAGGTGGCTGTGCATGGCCGGGCGGGCCTGGTCGGTGAACGGCCGGAGCAGCAGATTGGTTTCCATGCGGTGCGCGGCGGCGATTTCGTCGGCGACCACACGGTGATTTTTGCCGCGGAGGGCGAATGCCTGGAGCTGAGCCATCGGGCCACGAGCCGCGACACCTTTGCGCTCGGCGCGTTGCGCGCCGCGGCGTGGATCATCGGCCAGCCGGCGGGGCGGTATAGCATGCAGGACGTGCTCGGGCGGGCCCAGCGCTGAGGCCGCCCGGCGGCGGTTATCTTTTCAGGCAGGCCGCCGGGAAGCGGGGAAAAATGAAAGACGTCAGGCCCACGGGATCAGCGGTGAACAGCGACGGAACGGATACCGGCGCGGATGAAACATTGCCGTCGCGGTTTTATGTCTGGGAAGACTGGCTGGCGGCGCTGGTCACGTTCTTCATCTCGGGCGCCGTGTTTTTCTACTACATGTCGCCGACGGTGACGTTGCAGGATTCCGGCGAATTGGTCACGGGGGCCTACCGGTTCGGCGTGCCCCATCCGCCGGGCTACCCGCTGTGGGCGTTTCTCGGCTGGGTCTGGCGGCACCTGGTTCCCTGGGGCAACCCGGCGTGGCGCATTGGTTTGTTTTCCGTGGTGACCGGGGCGGCCCTGGTCGCGCTGACGACGGTGTTGATGAAGCGCACGGTTCTGGTGCTGCTGCGCGAGTCGGACTGGGCCGCCCAGGTGGACGAAGCGCTGCGCCGCTGGATTGCGGCAACGGTCGGCCTATTTGTCGGGCTGATGTTTGCCTTCAACCGCGGCGTCTGGCTCTGGGCGAGCGTGCCGGAAATGCGCGTGCTCAGCGTGTTCATGTTCATGCTGACCACGTTCGCGTTTTTTCACTGGATGCAGCAGCCGGAGCGGCGCGGGCGGCTTTATTTGACGCTGTTGATCTACGGGCTCGGGGCCAGCAACCACCAGACAATTTTGGTGATGGCGCCGCCGCTCATGGCGGGCGCGTTGGCCGTCGGTTTGCAACAGTTGCTGCGGACGTGGCGGTCGCCGATGTCCCCGGGGAAGATCATGCCCGCTTTTCACGCGTTGTGGGGGCTGACGGCGACCGCGTTTCTTGCGACCGGCGTCGTCTTCCTCATCCGCTTCTGGCTGGACAAGGCCGATTTGAGCGGCAGCCTGCTGCAGCGGCTGGATCAAATCGGCAGCATGATCCGACTCTGGCTGAATAAGCCGGGGGACGCTTCCCCGGCCCCCCATCTGGTGTTGGGTGTGGCGGCGGTGCTGACGGGGCTGGGGCTGCTGGTCGTGTTCGGACAGTGGCGGTGGCTGCAGCGTCGCGTGGTTTTGCTCTGCACGGGCGCCTTTCTGCTGGGCGGCGCGGTTTATCTCTACATGCCCATTGCGGCCTCGACCAATCCGCCCATGAACTGGGGCTTTACGGCGACGCGCGAGGGTTTCCTGCACCACATCACCCGCGGCCAGTACCAGCAGCTCAACTTTGTCAGCCCGTTCAGCGCGGATTTCTGGACGCAGATCGCGATGTTCGTCATGTCGCTGTTCAACCAGTACACGGGCGCGCTCTGCCTCTTTGCGCTCTTCAGCGTCGTGATTCTGGGGCTGTGGTGGGGCCGGCTGAGCCCGCGCGGCCGCAGTTGGCTCTTCTTCCTCTGGGTGGCGTTTCTGACCTCGGGGCTGCTGCTCATGGCCATCATCAATCCCAGCATGGACCGGCAAAACTGGGAGATCGTCATCAAGTTTTTTGCGCCGGCCCATGGTTTCTTTGCCCTGCTGATCGGCTGCGGGATGGCGCTGCTGCTGGCCGAGCTGGCGCAGTGGCGGAGCGCGCGCCGCTGGATCCGCTATGGTGCCCTGGCGGCGGTGCTGCTGGCGGCGGTGCTGCTGTATTTCTTCCCGCTGGTGCCGCGCTGGAGTTATCGCCTCCAGGCGGCGGTCTGCATCGTGCCCTGCCTCGTGATCTTCGCGGCTGCGCAGTGGGGTCGGGAATACACGTGGCTCCGGGTCGTCTGCCTGTTGTTGCTGCTGCTGCCGGTCATTCCCTACCGGCGCAACTGGGAGGGCTGCGAGAAGCGGAACCATGAATTCGGCTACCAGTTCGGCTTTCGCATGTTCTATCCGGGCGGTGGTTATCCGCCCATGGAAAAGGACGCCTTCCTGTACGGCGGCACCGATCCGGGCCGCTTTGTGCCGACCTACATGATTTTCAGCGAGAGCTTTGCCCTGCCAGCCGACCGCTACCAGAGCCCCTATCTGGACCGCGAACTCTGCCGGAATTTTGACCGGCGCGACGTGTACATCGTCACGCAGAATGCCCTCGCGGACAGCACCTATATGAGTTACATCCGCGACCATTACGACTTCAGCCGGCCGGATCTTACGCATCCGGAAACGATCAAAAAATTCCTATCATGGCAACGGCGTGTGTTCGCCTTCGGCTGGCAGCGCATGGGCCGCGACCGCACCTACCCGCGCGCGCCCATCCACATCCCCAGCCCGGCCGAGAGCAACCAGGCCTTCCAGCAGTATCTCGCGGACATCCAGTCCGGCCGCATTCCGGCCGGAGCCGATGTGAAGTTTGAAAATGGGCGCGTCAGCATCCAGGGCGTCCAGGGCGTCATGGCCGTCAACGGCATCCTGGCCAAATGGATTTTCGACCGCAACAAGGACCAGCACGAGTTCTATATCGAGGAAAGCTACGTCATTCCCTGGATGTATCCCCACCTGTCTCCGTATGGCGTGATCATGAAAATAAACCACGAGCCGCTCCCGACGCCGCAGGAGCAGCCCATGGTGTGGCAGGAAATCTGGAACCGGGACAGCGCCTACTGGAACCGGTTGTGCGCCGAGTTCAAAGGCCGGCCCGAATTCGCGCGTGACGTCGATGGCCCCAAGGCCTTCAGCAAGTTGCGCTCCGCCATCGCGGGCATCTACGAATACCGCCGGATGTGGGACAAAGCCGAGCTGGCCTACCGGCAGGCGATCAGCCTCTACCCGGCCAGCCCCGAAGCCAGCTTCCGCCTGGCTAACATGTATCTGCAGCTCGGCCTGTTTGATCCGGCTATAGAAGCCCTGACCAGGCTGCGGGAGCTCGATCCCCTCAACGTGCAGATCGCGCGCACCATCGAGCAGTTCAAGTTCTTCAAGCAGCAGCACGCGCAGCAGCAGCGAAAGGTGCAACCACAGCAGGCTCCACCGTTGCGGTTGCCCAAAAACATGCCCATCCAGTAAGGGCCCGGAAGTTTTGCGCCCGGGCCAGGCTCACTCCATCATCCGGTCGTAGAAGGCGAGGTAGTCGTCCTTCTTGTGGCTTTCGCGGAGCTCCATGGCCTCGCGCGGGTGCCGGTTGAGCTGGCCGCTGATCATGTAGGGAATGCTGTAGCCCCAGTCGAGCTTCTTGGCCAGCGGCAGGAAGTGCTTCTCGATGCATTCGATCACCGGCCGCTGATCGAACTTCGGGTTCCGCAGGAAGCCGAGCAGCAGTTCCATGGGGCAGTTGCCCGCGCCGCGGCCGAAGCCGTTGATCGTCGCGTCCAGCCGGTTGACGCCGAGTATCAAGGCCTCGATGGTATTGGCGAAGGCGAGCTGCTGGTTGTTGTGGGTGTGGATGCCGAGCTGCTTGCCTGTGCCCTCGAGGGCCCGCCGGTACAGGTGCACGAAGCCGCGCACCTGCTCGGAATAGAGCGTGCCGTAGCTGTCCACCACGTAGATCACGTCCACGGGACTTTCCGCCAGCACCGCGAGGGCCTCGCGCAGCTCGTGCTCCCGCACGGCGGAGACCGCCATGATGTTGCATGTGGTCTCGTAGCCCTTGTCATGCGCGTCCTGGATCATATCCACCGCGGTGGGGATCTGGTGAATGTAGGTGGCCACCCGGATGCAGCTCAGCACGCTCTGCTCCTTGGGCAGAATATCCTCGTGATAATCCGTCCGCTCGGCGTCCGCCATGACGCACAGTTTGAGGTTGGGATGCGGCTGGTCGCCGACGATGCGGCGGAGGTCGTCCTCGTCGCAGAACTTCCAGGTGCCGTGTGCGGCGCGTGCAAACACGCGCTTGGACGCCTTGTAGCCCAGCTCCATGTAATCCACGCCGGCCGCCGCGCAGGCGTCGTACACGGCCCGCACGAGTTCGTCGCTGAGCTGGTGGTCGTTGATCAGGCCGCCGTCGCGGATGGTGCAGTCCAGCACCTTGATTTCCGGGCGATAGGTGACCCAGGAATTCTTGGGCTCCTCTTCTTTCGCATGCTTCTTCGTCGTGCTCATTGCCACTCCTTGGGGCGGCCATCCCACGCGCCGCGCCCGGATTCATAATAGAAAGCGGCTGGAAAGGCACGCCCTTTTTCGCCGGCCCCGCCTGCCGGAAGAGTCGGACAGGAGGATCATTCGCCACGGATGAACACGGATTGACACGGATGAAGGATGAAGGAGCGGAGGCGACCAAGCGCTTAACTTCGTTTTCTTCGTTAACTTTTGTTCAAATCCGACGAAGAAAATAGGAAGGAAACTCGGCGTTTTACAGAAGGTAACGAAGGCAACAAAGGGCGGAAAGAGGAGACGCCAAGGCGCGAAAAGGGGCGGTTGGCAAGGATCACAAATAAAGGAAGGTCACCGCGGTATGCGTTGCGCGACACCGTGGTCTAATCGTTTCCAGATTCCTGGGCTCAGGGGCTGTTGAGAATCTGGAAACCGAAGCCGCGGAGCAGGTCCGGCAGGGCGGGCGCGGCGTTTCGCACCCGGACGGTATGCGCGGCGAATTCGCAGCGCTCGGGATAGTTCTGCCGCAGGTGGTCGAAGTGCCGGCCCCAGCCGGCGTCGTCGAGTGGGGCGCCGGCGCGCAGCGCGCGGTCGTCGGCGGCGAGGTCGTAGGCGGCGGGGATGATCCGGCCCAGAGCCTCTTCCGTGGTCAGTCCGGCGGCGTCGAATTCCAGGACCGGCCGGGCGGGGTGCGTGACCGCCCGCGGCGGCGTCCAGCGCGGCGCGGTCTCGAAGAACTGGCAGGCCTCCCGATATACCTGCACCGTGCCGTTCAGCAGGCCCTCGAACGAATAGCCGGCGATGTGGGGTGTGCCCAGGTCCGCGGCGGCGAGCAGTTCCCGCGAGATCACCGGCTCGTTTTCCCAGACGTCCAGCACCGCGTGCGCCACGGCCTTCTTTTCCAGCGCCAGCCGGACGCTGGCGGTGTCCATCACTTCGCCCCGCGCGGCGTTGATGAACAGCGCGCCGGGTTTTAACTGGCTGAGAAACCGGCAGTTGACCATGTGGGCGGTCGGGAAGGGCCCCTTGCTCGTCAAGGGCACGTGCAGCGTGACGATATCGCATTGCGGCAGGATTTCGGCGAGCGGGCGGTACACCGGGTCGGCGGTCTGGAGCGCCAGCGGCGGGTCGTTGGGCAGCACGCGCAGCCCCAGCCGTTGCGCTTGCTGCACCACGCGGCGGCCCACCTGGCCGCAGCCGATGACGCCGAGGGTCAGGCCCGCCAGCGGCCGGCTGTATCGACTGGCCAGCAGGACCAGCGCCGTGACGATGTATTCCGCCACGCTGTTCGCGTTGCAGCCCGCCGCGGCGTACCAGGCGACCTCGGCCGCCTGCAGGTCATCGGTGTCGAGATGATCGAAGCCCGCCGTCGCCGTGCCGACAAAGCTGACCCGGCTGCCTTCGAGCAACGCGCGAGTGACGTCGGTTTTAGAGCGGATGATGAGCGCGTCGGCGTCGCGCACGGCCACGCGGTCGATCTGGCGGTCGGGCATCACGACCACCTCGCCGAGCGTGGCGAACGCCTCGCGGCCGAAGAGGACGCTGGCGGCGCAAACCGTTTTCACTTTTCGACCTCCTGCAGTTCCCGCTGCCGGTCGGCGCTCAGGTCGGCCCCGGTGAAATCGGCCGTCGCCGGCAGGGTCAGGCGGAAGTCCCGCAGCTCCTGAACCGCCGCGCAAAGTCCGGCCAACCGGACATCCAGCACGTGTCCGCCGGCCTGGCGGTCCGCGGTGAGAAAATGGAAATGATAGCCGGGCACATTGAGGCCTTTCACGAAAGCCGGGCAACGGAAACCCAGCAGCGTGCCTTCGACCGGGCCGAGATGAAACACGGCCTGCTCCCGGGCGGCGGTGGCCAGCGGGGGGTAAGGCCGGCGCTGGCGCGGGACGCTGCGGGTTGTGACGGCGTCGAACCGGCCGGTGATGCAGACGGCATAGAACAGATTGGCGGAGGGCAGCGTGCGGTCGAGGGCTGCGCAGACCTGCAGCAGATTCGTGGCGGTCAGGGGCGCCGTGGTCCGGGTGGGTTTGAAAAAGGTCACCGCGGCGAACGGCGTGGTATTCGTGTCGGGCAGGACGCGCACCTGGCCGTCCGCGCGGACCTGGTAGCAGCAGCCCTCGAGGACGATCATTTCGCCGTCCAGCGCGGTCAGGGTACCGAGGCCGAAGTCCCCGTGCCGGCGCAGTTCGCCCAGCGTGAAGACATCGTCATACACGCCCGCCAGCAGGGCGGCGATGGGCGCGGTTTGGAACAGCGTGGCCGGTTCCGTGGCGACGACCGCCGGCTGTAGCGCCAGGAGCAGCAGCAATCCCCATCCTACGGCATGCTTCTTCATCAAGGCCCATCCGTAACCCGCGCGGCAACAGCGTGGCCGCCATCCTGGCACCGCGGCATGAAAAATCAATGACGAATTGCGCCAGCTTTGCCGCGCAATCATTCCCACTTCGTTGCCTTCTGTGCAATTCCGGCGAATAATTTTAACCGCCAAGTCGCCAAGGCCGCCAAGTTGCTGAAATCTTCTTCCGTGTAAATCCGTGTTGATCCGCGTGCCCCGGCGAAGTCTGACGAAGCCGGGTGGCTAAAATGCAGCCGCTATTCTTTGGTTGCGGCTCTGCTGCGCTAGGTTCTTTTGCGGCAATAATCCGTAGTGCGCCTGCTGCCCGCTCCCGCGTTCTTGACACCATAGACTCATGATTCTGTCGCCAATGATTCTGTCATTCTCATTCTCTTGTGGGCCTGCCCCGCACCCCGGGTCGGGGTCCCGCGTCCGCTTCTTTGCGCCTTGGGGCCTTTGCGCGAGATCTTCTTTTGACCGCTGACATTAAATCTGTGTAAATCCCATAAATCTGTGGATAAACCTCCTATTTCTTTTGCGTTCCTTGTGTTCTTTGCGGCAATTACCGTAGTGCGCTGCTGAACCGCCTACCGGAGCGCCCGGCTGCGGCAGCGGCGAACATTCGCGAAGAAGATATTGACAGGGCGGACGCGTTGCGCCAGCATGTACCGAAAGACGTACATATTGGAGAAAAGATGACAACGCTGACAGCTACCGATGCGCGCCGTGGGTTCTTTGACGTGGTCAAGGGGGCCGCGGCCAAGCATCAGATTTATCGCATTCATCACCGGCGCGGCTCCGTGGTCTTGATGGCGGAAGCCGATTACGACAGCCTGCTCGAGACGATGGAGTTGCTGTCCACGCCCGGCTTTCGCAAAAGCCTGAAACGGTCCGTCCACCAGATGCGCCAAGGAGACACCTTGTCGTTTGAAGAGGTCTTCGGGAACAAACCGTGACGCCGTACACGATTCGCCTGACCAAAGAGGCGGCCAAAGACGTGGCCCTGTTACCGCCTCGGCTGAAGGACAAACTCAGGATCATCCTGCTGCAACAAGTGGCGCCCAATCCACGCTGCGGCCAGCGACTGGTCGGGGACCTCGCCGGGTTCTTTTCTCTGCGGCTAACCTACAAGGACCGGCTGGTTTACTCGATCGACGCGGACAGCCGAACCGTCTTTGTCCACCGCGCGCGGACACACTACGGGGATTGAGCCTGCTTCACGCACATGCATATCACTATCGCAATTGTGCTTTCCTGAGAAGATTTTTGACAGGATTAACAAGATTCTACAGGATTAGCCGTTGTCGCCGCGCCAGCCTATCCGTCCATAAGAAACAACCTTCCTGTAAAATCCTGTCCATTCATCCCGACCTCCCGGCGTGTCGGGAATGCCGTTGACAGGCTGCGCCGTGGGGCGCTATTCTGCGGATTGTTGGGAGGGGCGGAGGTGTCACGTCCTGATTTGCGTTTGACACTTTTTGGTTGTTATTCGACATGCTATTCACAGTGCACAGCAAGGTAGACGGCAACCCGAGAGGCCCCCAAC
>JAPLSZ010000046.1 GCA_026398385.1 Kiritimatiellota bacterium
CCACAGCAGCAACCGCGCCATCAGCCTGGACGGCACCACGGGCGGAGCCACCTTGGAGGCTTCCGGCAGCGGAGCCTTGAATCTGTCGAGCACGGCGGCCATCGTCTCCGGCGCGGGCAGCAAGACGCTCACGCTGACCGGATCGAACACCGGCGCCAACACGCTGGCGGGCATCGTTCAGGATAACAGCGGCGCGAACAAGACCTCGGTCACCAAGGACGGCATCGGCAAGTGGATCCTCTCCGGCGTGAACACCTACAGCGGCAATACGGCGATCAATAGCGGCACGCTGGCGCTTTCAGGCTCCGGCAGCATGGCGAGCAGCCCGACCATCAACGTGGCGGCCGGGGCAACGTTTGATGTGTCGGGTCGGACCGGCGGCAGTTACACGCTCGGTTCCGGACAGACGCTGACGGGGAATGGCGCCACGACTGGCGGCCTCATCCTGGATGTCGGGTCCACCCTCAGCCCGGGCAACTCGACCGGTACGAACACGTTCAACAACGTTTTGACGCTGAAGGGCGATACGAACGTCTTCGAGCTGGTGACGACGAGCGATCACGACATGACGGTGGTAGCGAGCACCGGCAGCTTGACCCTGCAGAACAAGCCGATCCTCGACGTGCGCGCGACGAGCCTCGTGGCCAGTCCGAACGACATCTTCGTTCTTTTCGACAACCAGTTCAGCGGCGCGCTCACCTTGACCGACACGTTCTGGCTGAATGACACCACGCAACTGGTGAATAACGCGACCTTTACAGCCGGAACGACGATTTTCAAGATCAACTACGATGCGGTGGCGAACGGCGACGCGGTGCATAACGACATCATTCTGACCGTCATCCCCGAGCCGACGACGCTGCAGTTGCTGATGTTCCTCGGCACGGCCTTCTCCCTGCGCCGGAAGCTGCGGCAGCCCCCAATGAATTTTCGCCGCATGAATTTTTGCAACAAAAATTCATAATCATCCGCTGCGCGGATGCGAATGGGCGGAGGGTGGGGGCTGAGGGCGGAGGTCAGAGATCCGAGGCCCGCCGAAGAAAATCTGTGGACAAAACTCTTCTCCGGATCCGTCGTCTGAATCTGTGCAAATCTCATAAATCTGCGTGCCCCGGCGTAGTCTGACGAAGCCGGGTGGATAAAACTCTTCTCCGTCCCCCATGAATTTTTGCCGCAAAAGATCACAAAGAGCGCATAGATCGGAAGGCGGCTGTGCCGGCCAACCATTTTCCTCTTTGAAGACATCCATTTTATCCTTACGGTTGATGTTGGCGGTGGTGACGCTGCTGGCCCTGGGCACGGCGGTCCAGGGGCAGACCTACCGGCGCTGGGACGGTTCCGCCAGCACCGCTTATAACGATGCGAATAACTGGACTGCTGCGGACGTTCCCAATTCGAACAGTAAGGCTATTGACGTCGACGGCGACAACGGTACCAGGACGCGAATACGCTTCAATATCACCGCTGGTACGACGGTCGGGCAACTCCGCATCATCTCGCCGGCAACCACTGCCCTGCTTCATGGGGACTACAACCTCGGAACCAGCGGCAATAGAACTCTGTACTTGTCCCCTTCAGCGAGTTTCGGAGGAGTTGGACTGGATATGTCCGCAGCGACTGTGGACTTCTCAGTACGATCCTGGAATGCAACGAGGTACATGATTCTCGCGCTGGCGGAGAATCAGCAATGGAATGTGAACAGCGGCTCCGCGAGCGGTAACCTGATCTTCCTCAAACAGGAACAGGATAGCGGTAACTATCAGAGGGTCAATCTGCAGGGGTATGCCCTGACGGCCAACGTAGGCTCAGGCCGAACCATTGACGCCACGTATGGTCTGTTTCAAGGCACGGGGGGAAGTATCATCCTGACCGGCGCCGGCACGCTGAAACTCGGCCAGGCCAACACCTACACCGGCGCGACCACGGTGAGTGGCGGCTTGCTGACCTTGGGCAACGCCTCCGCGCTGCAATATAGCGCGTTGGATACGCTCAACAGCAGCGCTGGCACCGCGACCGACGGTCTCAAG
This sequence comes from Kiritimatiellota bacterium, assembly GCA_026398385.1. Classification (GTDB taxonomy): domain Bacteria; phylum Verrucomicrobiota; class Kiritimatiellia; order CAIQIC01; family CAIQIC01; genus CAIQIC01. The sequence goes on from JAPLSZ010000046.1 coordinate 2,028, forward strand.
ACCACGGTGACGACCCTGACCCTGGGCGGTCTGACGGGCGACAAGGATCTCGCCTCGGTCTTCACCACGACCTCGGGCGGCTATGGCAGCGTGACGGCGCTCACCCTGAACCCGCAAAGCGGCAATGCCAGCTATTCCGGCGCTATCGCTAATGGCGCAGCGGGCATGAAGCTGACCAAGTCTGGCGCCGGCACCCAGATCCTCTCCGGCACGAACACCTACACCGGCGTCACCGCCATCAACGCCGGCACCTTGCAGCTTGGCGCGGGGGGGACCAGCGGCGCGCTGTCCGCGAGCAGTGCGATCACCAACAACAGCGTGCTGGTCTTTAATCGTTCCGATGCGCTTATCCAAGGCGCCCACTTCAGCAGCAGCGCGATCAGCGGAACCGGCGCGCTTGTTCAGAACGGCCCCGGCACGCTGACCCTCAACGCCGCGAACACCTATACCGGCGGCACGACGATCAGCAACGGCACCCTGAGCGTGGAAGTGACCGCCAACCTCGGCGCCGCCGCTTCCGGCCTCACCTTCAACGGCGGCACGCTGCAGATCACGGGCACGACGCTGGCGAACTTTTCCGGCATCGGCCACACGGTCGCCTTCACCGCCGCCCAGGGGGTAGGGCTGGACATCAATAACGCCGCGCACACCTTCACCGTGGATCAGGCGCTCAACCAGACCTCGGGCGGCTTCACCAAGCTCGGGGCGGGCACGGCGATCCTGGACCAGGCCAACACCTACACCGGCGGCACGACGATCAGCGCCGGCACCTTGCAGCTGGGTGCGGGGGGGACCAGCGGCGCGCTGTCCGCGAGCAGTGCGATCACCAACAACAGCGTGCTGGTTTTTAATCATTCCGATGCGATGACCCAGGGCGTCCACTTCAGCAGCAGCGCGATCAGCGGAACCGGCGCGCTTGTTCAGAACGGCTCCGGCACGCTGACCCTCAACGCCGCGAACACCTATACCGGCGTGACCACCCTCAACGCCGGCGTGCTGGAAGCGACGACCCTCGCCCATGGCGGCACGGCCAGCAGCATCGGACAATCCAGCAGTGCCGCCGCCAACCTGCTGCTGGGCAATGGCACGACGCTGAAATATACGGGCGGCGCGGCCGGCACCGATCGCGC
>JAPLSZ010000114.1 GCA_026398385.1 Kiritimatiellota bacterium
CCTCCGACGTGCTATATGGCCCATTCTCGGGGGGCGGAAAACCGAGCTGCCGCCAAGCCTCACGCTACGGCAGCAACCACATGAATAGGGGACATTTCTAATGAGTCCAGAATGGGGACATTTCTAACGAGTCTTGACACGTGAGATTCATGCAGAACCATGCTCAGGTCAAGCCGCGATTTTTTGCGATTTTATTGTTGACATCCCCCTGGGGCGGGTGTAATGTAATTTATATCGCAGGTAACAAAGTCTTGCAATGCGGCCGCGGCCGTGTAGTGAGTCTTTTATTGACGGTGCAAAAAAATGCTGGTTTGGAGTAAATCAATGAAACCTGTCATTGTATCTGTTTTGATGGGCTTGTCGGCCGTCGCGGGTTCCCTGGCGCAGACGGATACCAACGTGTACAGCCCCAACGCCGTCGGGTTTGTCAAGGTGGATTTGCCGGCGAACGCCCTGGTGCTGATCGCGGCGCCGCTGAACACGGTGGGCAGCGGTGCGAGCAACGCGACCATGACGCTCGACCAGGTCCTGGGAACCAACGGGTTGAATAGGGCGTCGGATGCGGGCAACGGCGCCGACGAAGTTTATCTGTGGACCGGTGGCGGTTATAGTCGGGCGTGGTTGAATGATGACAGCTGGCACAATGACACCACGCCGATCGGCATTGCCGATTGGAAGTGGTGCTTCCAAGATGCGGACGGTTACCCGGCAGTTTGTTCGTCCGACACCAACTTTAATATCACGGTGGGCCAGGGGCTGTGGTTGCAGCATAAGGCGAATACGACCGCACTTTTTTTGGCCGGTGAGGTGCCGTCGGCGTCCACCACCACGGTGCTTTTGCATGCAGGGTTGACGATGATTGCGAATCCCTATCCCGTCGCGCGAACATTGGATGAGCTCATTTCCACCAACACTCCGGGCGTTAGCGCCGCTTCGGATGCGGGCAACGGCGCCGACGAAATCTATCTGTGGACCGGTGGCGGGTACAGTCGGGCATGGTTGAATGATGACGGCTGGCACAATGACACCACGCCGGTCGGCATTGCCGATTGGAAGTGGTGCTTCCAAGACGCGGACGGTTACCCGGTGGCGTGCTCCACGAGTACGAACTATACCGTTAAACCGGGGCAGGGCTTGTGGTATTGTGCCAAACAGGGCACCAACTTCATCTGGACGGTAACCAAGCCCTATTAAGACTTGTTCGAAACAGCAAGCAGGAGAACGGCAATGAAAATATTCTTATGGACGCTGCTCATGCTCGCTGCGGCTGGCAGTGTTCAAGCGGCCAATACGATAGATTGGCGGTCGGGGACTAACGACGTTATTTATGTTTCCGACCACTTGGGCGCCATTCTGAATCCGCAAATAGAGACCAATTCAGCGCTGAAGGGCGATGGCCTGTCCGGCTTGATACAGTTGATCTATGCCGGGGCCAATGGCACGGCCGATTATGCCTATGCGGCCAGCAGTACGGTAGGCGGTGTGTTTAGCGGCACGATTGGCACCGGCGTGTTCACCAATGGCCAAGCCGTGGACGATGTGGTGGTGGCATACAAGTGGATCGGTTTTGGGAAACCCTCAGGATCATCGCCTGGTCGGTGGCTCGTTAGCGGTGTAAATCAATATACCAACAGCCTCTATGCCGGCAGCAATTTCTTCGTCAGGGTTTGGGAATTACCCTCCGCGATTGTGGGAACGGGCGATATCCCGACCAATGGAGTTGGGGCGATATTGTATTATGGCAATTCACCGACTTGGCCGAGCCCCGTATCTGATCCGGGGACTTTCAGCCTGTCGAGCGGTTTCAGCACCACCAGTTCGCTGACGGTGGTCCCCGAGCCCGGTTCGTTGACCTTGCTGCTGATCTTTGGCTCAGCGCTGGCCGTGCGACTGCGGCTGCGCAAGTCCGCGGGGTAAGCCAGGCGCTGTCTTGAAAAGACATCTTTTCTTGCGGAAAAAGGAGCGCTGTGGCGCTCTTTTTTTTCCGCTGGCGCCCGCTGGCGGATTTACCCGGCCGGCCGGAGGTCCACGCCGCGTTCGATTTCCCCGGCGATCCGCAGCTCGCGTTTAAGGATCTTGCCGGCGGCGTTCTTGGGCAGGTCCGGCCGGAAAAACACTTTGCGCGGAATTTCATGCCGGCCGAGGTGCTCGCGGCACCAGGCGCGGAGGGCGGCGCCGGTCGCGGCGGTGTTTTCCTTCAGCGCGACGAAGGCCACGGGGATTTCGCCGTGCAACTCGTCCGGTTCGCCAACTACCGCGGCTTCGCGCACCGCCGGATGCCGGTAAAGCACTTCCTCGATGATGCGCGGATAGACGTTCATGCCGTTGACGATGATCATGTCCTTCTTGCGGTCCACGATGGCGAAGTAGCCGTCGTCATCCTCGGTGCCCAGGTCGCCGGTGCGAAACCATTCGCCGAAAAACGCCGCGCGGGTTTCGTCCGGCAGCTTCCAATAACCCAGCATGACGTTCGGTCCGCGGACACACAGTTCGCCGATCTGGCCGTGCGGCAGTTCGCCACCCGCATCGTCCATGATCTTCATCTCCACGAAGGGCAGGGGCCGGCCCACGGTCCCGGGCTTGCGGCGGCCGCCGATGGGATTGACGCAGGTGACGGGCGAGCACTCGGTGGGGCCGTCGCCCTCATAAATCGCCTTGCCGAATTTCCGCTCGAACTCCTCCAGCACCTGGACCGGCAGCGCCGCCCCGCCGGAAGCCGCGAAGCGCAGGCTGGCAAGCTTCGGCACATACGCCTCGGGCAGGCGCAGCAGGCTGACGAACATGCTGGGCACGCCGCAGAAAATCGTGGCGCGCGTGGCGGCGATGGTGTCGGCGACCTGCACTGGGTCGAACCGGGGCAGCGGCACAATGGCGTTGCCGTAGAGCAGCGGTGTGAGCATGCACACCGTGGCGGCGAAGGCATGGAACATCGGCAGCACGGTGATGATAATTTCCTGGCCGGGACTGAGCTGGAGCGCCTGCTGCACGCTTAGGGTGTTATAAAAAAGGTTGCGATGCGTCAGCATTGCCCCCTTGGGGCGGCCGGTGGTGCCGGAGGTGTAGATGATGGCGACCAGGTCCGTCGCGGGATTCAAGGAGTGATGAGTGATGGGTGATGCGTGTTGCGTGAAGGCGTCAAAAGTCGGATCGCCCAGCGGATTGTTCGCGCCGATGCAGGCGGCGAACTCCAGGCCGGGAACGCTGCCGCGCAGCGCGCTGACGGCCGGCGCAAAGGCCTCGTGATAGATCAGCGCCCGCGCGCCGGCATCGTTCAGCATGAAGGCCACTTCCTTCGGATTGAGCAGCAGATTGAGCGGCACGACGACGGCGCCGGCCTTGATAATGCCGAAGTAGGCCTCGGCGAAGGCGTCGGAATTGGGCGCATACAGGCCCACGCGGTCGCCGCGCGCGATGCCGCGCGCCGCCAGCGCCCCCGCCGCGCCGCTGCTGAGCCGATCGAACTCGGCAAACAGCGTTGTTTTCCCCGCGAAATGGATCGCCGGCTGGTCGGCGAACTGCGCGAGGTTGCGGCGAAAAAGTTCGGGTAATGATATCACCGCCGGGATGGATTCAGTCATGGCCGCCACTCCTTATCAGCGCAACGGGTTCTTCCATTTGATGTCAAGGCATCATTAGTATATATAGGCGCTGCCGCCGATGAATTCGCGCAGCAGCGAGCGGGGCGGTACGACGGCCTCGTCGGCGACGGCGGTCAGCGGCTGCAGCAGTTCGAACACGCGCCGGGCCCGGAGATAGGCGTCCTGGCGCTGCGCGTCCCCCTGGTACCGCTGCAGGGCCTCGGGTAGGAACGGAAACAGGCGGGCCTTGAGAATCGGCATTTCGTAGGGCAGGGCGCTGTTGACCAGCAGATCCACACTGCCGATGAAGGGGATGATATATTTGAGTTCGCTGCGCCGGACGTAGTGCCAGTGCGTCAGCGTCGCCAGCGGCTGCAGGTTGCGATGCCAACTATCGCGGATCATGCGGCGCAGCAGGCGGTTGTCCGCCCAGCGCATGAACGTGCCGTCCGCGTGGCGCAACTGGCCCAGCGTCTCAATGTACAGTCGAAATTTCTGCTCCGGCGGGATCAGCGCGGTCATGCCGTCATACAGCCCGTGCAGGCTGTCGATCAACAGCACCTGTCGGGGTCCGAGCCGCAGTTCATGGACCTCCAGTTGGCGCGTGCCGGTTTTGAAGTCGTAATGCGGCGTGCGGATGGTCCGGCCCTCCAGCAACTGGACTAGGTGCTGGTTGATCAAGGGCAGGTCCAGCGCCTGCGGCGTCTCGTAGTCGTAGTCGCCGAACTCGTCGCGCGGATGCCGGGCGAGCTCGAAGAAATAGTGGTCCAGATTGATCGCCACCAGCTCGAGCCCCGCGGCGCGCAGCCGTTCGCCGACTTTGATGGTCGTCGTGGTCTTGCCGGAGGACGACGGGCCGGCGACGATCACGATGCGCAAGGCGGGCAACCGTTCGAGCATCCGCTCGACGCCCCGGCCGACCTCATCGTGATAGCGTTGATCGCTGTCGCGGACGAGTTCCGGCAACCGCCCCGCGGCGATGATCCGGTTCAAGCCGGCGACGGTTTCGCAGCCATGGTCCATGTTCCAGCGCAACACCTCGTAGATTGTTTTGTACGGGATGTTGTCGCTGGCCTCCACCGGCTGCCGGGCGCGCGCCGCCCGCGCCTGGGCGCGCTCGTGGCGGTAGATGATGTACGCGCGGGCCGTGCGGACGTGGCCATGGCTGATGAGCACGGATTCGACGAGGTCCTGGATTTCTTCCACGGTCGGTATGGCGCCCGCGCCGTACGTGGCGATCAGCGCCTGCTCGACCTCGGCCGCCAGGCGTTCCGCCAGCGGCCGGTCGGAGCCGCCCAGGGACGACGCGGACTTGAAAATGGCGGTGGCGATGCGCTCCCGGTCGTAGTCCACCAACTGGCCGTCGCGCTTTACAATCTGCCGGATGGAACAAGCGCAGGCCATCGCCGCTTCCTGGTTTACGCGCCAAAGTCAATAAACCCGTCCAGCTTGCGGATCCGGGTGGGATGGCGCATCTTGCGCAGCGCCTTGGCCTCGATCTGCCGGATGCGCTCGCGCGTGACGATGAAGCGTTTGCCGACCTCCTCCAAGGTGCGCGGATACCCGTCGGCCAGGCCAAAGCGCAGCGTGAGCACCTCCTGCTCGCGATCAGTCAGGGTCTTGAGCACTTCCTGCAGGCGATCCTTGAGCATGCTGAAGGCGGTCATTTCGGAAGGGTTTTCCGCGCTCTTGTCCTCGATGAAATCCCCGAAATGGGTGTCATCGCTGTCGCCCACGGGGCTTTGCAGCGAGATGGGCTGCTGGGCCATTTTCAGCACGGCCCGCACGCGATCCACCGGCACCGCCATTTCCTCGGCGACCTCCTCGGGCGTCGGCTCGCGGCCGAACTCCTGCACCAGTTGCTTCTGGACGCGCATCAGCTTGTTGATCGTTTCGATCATGTGCACCGGAATGCGGATCGTCCGGGCCTGGTCGGCGATCGAGCGCGTGATGGCCTGGCGGATCCACCACGTGGCATAGGTGCTGAACTTGTAGCCGCGGCGATACTCGAATTTCTCCACGGCTTTCATCAACCCCATGTTGCCTTCTTGGATCAGGTCCAGGAAGGAGAGTCCGCGATTGGTGTATTTCTTGGCGATGCTGATGACCAGGCGCAGGTTGGCTTCGACCATTTCGCTCTTGGCCCGCAGCCCCTTGCGCAACCAGGCCTTGAGACTGTGATAGGTCTGTTCGAACTCCGGCCAGGACATGCGTTGTTCCGCCTCCATCAGGCCGATTTTCCGGCTGTCACTGCGCAACTGCGCCGCGGCGCTCTTGCCGCGCGATTTTTTCATCCGGGCGATGTTCTTGTGGCACTGCATGAAACGTTGGTAGCTCTCATCCAGCACGGCGACCAGGTCCTCCACCGCCTTCTGTTTGAAGTAGAATTTATCCAGCAGGGCGGCCAGGTGCTCGCGGGCCTGGTGCAGGCTCCGGAGGTTCTTCTCCAGCTGCACCTTGCTCTGGCGCTGCCGCAGGGTGGCCGCGAAGCGCTGCCCGGCCAGCAGATGAGCTTTACGCACCTTCTGCCGCAGCGGCTTGAGCATTTTCAAATAATTATCGCGACTGTCCACGTGCTTGTCGTTGATGACGCGGTCAAAGCGCTCCTTGCCCTGTTCCAACCGTTCGGTCATGCCCTCATACGCCTGCGTGGCGCCGCCGAAGCGGTTCAGCAGGCTGCGTTCGTGCTGCTCCGCCTCTTCGATGCGCTTGGAGATCTCCACTTCCTGCTCGCGGGTCAGCAGGGCCACCTGGCCCATCTGTTTGAGGTACATGCGCACTGGATCGTCCAGTACGTCCACCCGGGCCGACTGGCGCTCGCGCTCCTCCTTCTCCATCTGCGTTTTGAATTTCTGCTCCTCGGAGTCTTCGATGACCTCCACGTCCATGCCGCGCAGCAGGACCAGAACACCCTCGAATTCATCGGGGCTCAGGACGCTTTCCGGCATCATTTCGTTGATGTCGTCATAGGTCAGATAGCCCTTTTCGTTGGCCACCTTGATCAGTTCCTTGATCTTGGTGTTGCGTTCATCCCGGTTGATCTTGAGCTTCAGCGCGCCGGCGACGGACAACTCCCTGTCCCCGTGATGAGTCGGGGCCGGCGCCGCCGCCGGAACGGCGGCGCGGGTGCGAACCGCGGGATGGGCAGCCGCTTTCGGGCGCGCGGGCGCCACCTTGGTGGACGGGCGGGTAGCGGCTTTTTTCTTCGATGACATGATCATTAAGCTCCTTGGGGCCGTGTTATTATTAATTTTAGCAGAATCTTATCCCGGCGGCCAGTAAAAAGCAAATTTTAGAGTTCCAAGATCAGCTTGGCATCGTCATCCCACTTCCGCTCAAGTCGTTTGATGTCCACGGTCAACTGGTTGCATTCCGCCCGCAGCCGTTCCCGCAGATGGCCCGTGGCGCGTTCCAGTTCCTGGTGTGCCGCCACGCGGCGGCGCTCCAGCCCTTTGCGCCGGATGACCAGAATCAAATCCTGCGCCGCCTGTAGGGGCGGTGCTTCCACGTCGCGCAATCGCTGGGGCGCCATCTGCACCTGGGCGGCCAGCCGCTGGCACTCCTCACTCGCCCCGTGCAGCGCGACGTTCAGCGCGCCCGGCGCGGCTTCCGGCTCCAGCAACAGGCCCAGCAGGGTCTGGCAAACGGGGTCGCTCAGATGATGGGGCGCCAGATATTGCCGGATGAGGTCGCGCAGTTCCGGATGCTGCACCAGCGCTTCCAGCAGCGCCACTTCCTCGACAGCATGCCGTGGTTGCGGGGCGGTGGCGGCCGGCGCAGCGCGGGCGGGCGGGCGGGACTGCCGGACCAGATCCTGGCGGAGCGCCTGCTCGGAAATGCGCAGCAGCGCCGCCGCCCGCCGGAGGAGTTGCTCGCGTTGCACGGCACCGGGCGTGCGCGCAATGGTCCCCAGCACCGCGCGGGTGGCGCGCGCCAGGCCGGCCTCCGATGCGAGATCATCCCGCTGGCGCAATACACCGATCTGGAATTCCAGCGCCGATTGGGCCTGGTCCAGCACGCGTTGGAAGGCCGCCGGACCCTCTTGGCGGATTAACGAGTCCGGGTCATGACCCGGCGGCAGCGACGCAATGCGGATGCTCAAGCCTTCGGCTTGCAACACCTCCGCGGCGCGCAGGGCGGCGTCCTCGCCGGCCGCGTCGGCATCGAGCACCAGGGTGATGCTGTCCGCGTAGCGCCGCAGCAGGCGCGCGTGCTCCTCCGTCAGCGCCGTGCCCTGGGAAGCCACCACGTTGCTGAAACCCGCGCGTTGGCAGCGGATGCAGTCAATCTGGCCCTCGCACAAGATCGCCACGCGGGCGTCGAGGATGCTCCGCCGCGCCTTGTCCAGGGCGTAGAGCACCCGCCCTTTGCGAAACAGCGCCGTCTCGGGACTGTTGACGTATTTGGCCGTTTGCTCGGCTGCGCCCATGACGCGACCGCTGAAGGCGACCACCCGGCCCAGCTCGTCGCGGATCGCAAACATCAGCCGGTGGCGGAAGCGGTCGTAGTAGGGGGAACGGTTCTCGGCCCGGTCGGACTTGAGCACCAGTCCGGCCGCCTCGAGTAGCTGGGGCGCGATCTTTTTCTTGGCCGCCCAGAGCAGCAGTGTGTCCCAGCGTTCCGGCGCATAGCCGATCAGGAATTCGCGGGCGGTTTCCAAATCCAGTTCCCGCTGCGCCAGGTAGTCGCGCGCCGGCGCGCCCTGCGGGCCCTCCGTCAAAAAGCTATGGTAGAGCAGGGCCACCTCCTCGTGCAGCTTGTACAGCCGGGGCTTGTCCGTGCCGTCGCCGCGCTCGCCGCCCTCGGCATACTCCAGCCGCAGGCCGCAGCGTTCGGCCAGCAGCCGCGCCGCGGCGGCGAAGTCCACGTTCTCATACTTCATGACGAACTTGAACACGTCACCGCCCTCGCCGCAGCCGAAGCAGTGAAAAATCTGGCGCTGCGGGTTGACATGGAAGGAGGGCGTCTTCTCCTTGTGGAAGGGGCACAACGCCTTGAGCGCCGAGCCGACGTGCTTCAACTGGAGATAGCCACCCACCACGTCGGCAATGTCATTGCGCGCCCTGATTTCCTCCAGCAGGTTTTTGGGGATGATGTTGGCCATGCAAACTTCGTTGCCGGGCAGTTTGAGCGGACCCGGCTGGTGACCGGTTCCGCGGCTGCTACGGCCTGGGTTTCGCGACGGGTGCCTTGGGCGCGGCTGGTGCCGCGGTCGTTTGATTCTGCAGCATATCGGCGGAATCCCCGGCAGGCTCCGCGCTTTCCGGGATCCGCAGCGCCGGATAGCGCGCCGTCAGGCGCTGATACAGCGGGGCCAGTTGCGGCTGGACCACCCGGCCGCACGCCGAGTCCTCCGCAAACCAGCGCCGGAGCCTTTCGTCGGGCCAGCGGCCCAGCACAAACAACAGCACCGTGACCAGCAGCGTGGAGCTCAGCAGGCCCAGAAACGTCCCGCCCAACGGCTCCAGCCGGCCCTTGAAGGTGAAGGTCGCCAGATGCTTCAACAGCAGCGACATCAGCCGGAGCAGAATGTACGCGGCGATCAGCATCAGCATGAACGCCGCGGCGTGGGCGATCGCCGTGGAAAGGCGGCCGGTGGCCAGCAGTTGTTCGCCTAGCCAGCCGCAGCCCTGCCAGGCGACGAAACCGGCCAGCACGGCGGCCAGCAGCCGCCCCAATTCGCCCGTCATGCCGTGCCGGGCCCCGTGCCAGCCGCCCATCAGCAGCCAGACCAGCACCACCGCATCCACCGCATTGAATCCGCTCGTAGGCATATGCTCCCGGCTCCGACCATCATCCTGCCGCGCCATAGTACGATGTCAAACGGGATTTTACCGCTGCCGCCGTCCCATGTCACGCCAGGAAAGATCAAGGAAGTCTTGCAACGCACGGGGCGGGCGCGCCATAATGGCGGCGTGCTGGCAAGGCGGGAGGGAAGGCGGGCGCGCAATGGCTAATCCCGAACACGTCGCGAAACTCATGGAAGGGGTGCAAAGCTGGAACGCCTGGCGGACCACGAACCCGGCCCTGGTGGACCTGCAGGGCGCGAATCTTCAGGATGCGGCCCTCCAGAAGGCGAACCTCCGGTGGGCGAATCTCCAGGGTGCGAATCTGCAGCGGGCGGATCTCTGGCTGGCGGACCTCCGGGATGCGGACCTCCGTCGGGCGAACCTCCAGGATGCCAACCTCCAGGGCGCGGACCTCTGGTGGGCGAACCTCCAGAATGCGGACCTGCGGCGGGCGGACCTCTGGTGGGCGGACCTCCAGGATGCGAATCTCCAGGGCGCGGACCTCTGGCTGGCCAACCTTCAGGATGCGGACCTCCGTCGGGCGAACCTGGCGGGGGTACGGGAATGAAGGCCGGGCGCTTGATGTTTATGCCATGGAGAATGCCCACCGTTTAAGATGGTCGAGGCTCCTCATTGATATCCGAACCTGGTTCGAGAAGCAATACCGCGTTAGCCGGTAGTGCGGACGCCTGGCCGTGGTCGTCGTCCTGATCCTGGGCGAGCGTGGGGACGTGTACGGCCCCACGCTCGCCGCTATCGCGGCTCGCGGTACGTGTCCCCGGTCTGGCGTCGTCGGTGCGGTCCTACGCTCGCCGCTATCGCGGCTCGTTCGCGCTATCCCCGGTCCCGGCGTGGTTGGCGATGTCCTCCCCGGCCCCGCTCCGCTCCACGCCGTCCGCGTCCAGCAGGGAGACGCGCCGTCACTTCGTTCCGTCACGCTCCCTGCTTGGCCGCTCCCGGCGTTCCGCTCCGCTGCGTGGTCGGTGGTGCCACCGCTCCGGGCCGTGACCG
>JAPLSZ010000098.1 GCA_026398385.1 Kiritimatiellota bacterium
CAAATCGCGCCGCGCTGCCCGTGTGATCCGCACTGCCCCTATTTCCCGCGCTGCCCGCCAACGTCGTCACCACCCCCGCCGCCGTCACCTTCCGGATCTTGTGGTTGTATTGGTCCGCCACAAACAGGTTGCCCGCGCCGTCCACCGCCACACCGATAGGATAGTCAAATCGCGCCGCGCTGCCCGTGTCATCCGCACTGCCCCTATTTCCCGCGCTGCCCGCCAGCGTCGTCACCATCCCCGCCGCCGTCACCTTTCGAATTGTGTGGTTATTGTAGTCCGCGACATAAACGTTACCCGCGCTGTCCACCGCCACGTGATAAGGATACTTAAACCGCGCCACGCTGCCCGTGCCATCCGCACTGCCAGGAGTTCCCGCGCTGCCCGCCAGCCAGCGTTGTCACCACCCCCGCCGCCGTCAACTTTCGAATTGTGTGGTTATTGTTATCCGTCACGAATACGTTGCCCGCGCCGTCCACCGCCACGCCAACGGGATGGTTAAACCGCGCCGCGTTGCCCGCGCCATCCGCACTGCCAGAAGTTCCAGCGCTGCCCGCCAACGTCGTCACCACCCCCGCTACGGTCACCTTTCGGATCGTGTGGTTATTGTTATCCGTCACGAATACGTTGCCCGCACTGTCCACCGCCACGTCGGTAGGATTGTAAAACCGCGCCACGCTGCCCGTGCCATCCGCACTGCCAGGAGTTCCCGCGCTGCCCGCCAGCGTCGTCACCACCCCCGCCGGAGTCACCCTCCGGATTGTGTGGTTGAAGGAGTCCGCCACGAAGACGTTGCCTGCGCTGTCCACCGCCACGCCAATGGGACCGCAAAACCGCGCTGCGTTACCTGTGCCATCCGCACTGCCAGAAGACCCAGCGCTACCCGCCAGCGTTGTCACCACCCCTGCCGCCGTCACCTTTCGAATTGTGTGGTTATTGTAGTCCGCGACATAAACGTTGCCCGCGCTGTCCACCGCCGCCCCGTTGGGGTTGTTGAACCGCGCTGCGCTGCCTGTGCCATCCACATTCCCCTGGCCGCCGGGTTGGCCGACGAAGTTGGCCCAGGCATAGACGGGGTCGGCGGCTTGGGTCGGCGCTGTGGTTGCCAGCAGGAAAAGCGCCGACAAACACCATGCCCTGCCGAACTGTGTACGTGTTTTCATCGTTTTTCAGTCGGTTCGCCATACGCGTTGCGCTCCTCGGCAACACGCGCCACGTCAACAAGCGGTGACACCACCTTAAAGCCGAACTTCTTCCTGACCGCCTCCGCCTCGCGGTGCATGTGGACCAGCGTTTCGGACATTCCCAGCCCCTCGGTCTCGCGATAAACCGCTTCTTTCCACGCCCACACCTCGCGCAATGCGTTGGGAACAAAGCCTTCACTCTTCGCTTTCATCTTCCACCTCCATGGGCGATACAATGCGCGGGCAGCGCCGATATCCTTCGGCTTGGTTGACTGCCGCGAACCGAGCCTCCCGCCGCAGGTTCGCCAAATGCTTGAAGTTCCAGGACAAAACCACATCCATTTCGAATACGGTCGCATACGCGACGTGCAGTGCGTCGTCCCGTTTGCGGACGGGCACCACCTGTTGCCGCATGTAAGCCTCGGCCAGACGGACGACCGCCTCGTCCCGGTCCTGCGGCAGAATCGCGACGGCGTAATCCACCAATGTTGCGAGATGGCGTTGCCTGCGTATGGGGTCGGGATCTGCGCTGAGTTCCCGCAACAGGACATCCGACCCGTACAACTCATTCTGCCGGGCATAGTGCTCAAAAAACTCCTGCGTAACCCGCCGGAAATCCGGCGCATCATCCGCATACAGGAAGTTGATCGTGGACGTGTCCAGATAGATGCGCAACTTCTTCATCACGGGCTTTCCCTTGGCGTTATCCAATATGTTTTCATGCAGGTGCTGGGTATCATCCAGCGCCGGTGGGGATTTAGGCCATATTGCCTCGCAAAAGCAATATCAATTGTAACGCCTCAGTAACGCCGGCGTTTTCGTAAGGCCTCAGTCACGCGGGGTACTGTAGGGGCGTCGCTTGCGACGCCCGCGGGCGCCGGCAAGCGGCGCCCCTACGTCACTGACCCATTACTCTTTTGGTTGTTTTCTGATTTGCAGGAGACGGCGGTGTCTGGTATAAATGCGGCGCTTCGCTGGCGGCGCGGGTACGAGACTGCCGTCGGTGAACCAGGAATAACCGTCAAGCAGGAGCAGTGCCATGCCGACGATAAAATCCGAGGAAATACCCAGCATTCTGCCGCATCGGTACCCCATGCTGATGGTGGACAAGGTGCTGGATTACGCGGTGAACGATTACATCGTGGGCCTCAAGAACGTCTCTTTTAACGAGCCTTTTTTTGCCGGCCATTTCCCCGGCCATCCGGTGATGCCGGGCGTGCTGGAGTTGGAGGCCATGGCCCAATTGTCGGGCATCCTGCTGAACCGCAGCATCAACCGCGAAGGGCAGATCGCCTATTTCATGTCCGTGGACAACGCCCGCTTCCGCCGGCTGGTGGGCCCCGGCGACCAGTTGCGGATGGAGATCAAGGTGTTGAAATACCGCCTGGGCATGTACAAGGTCCATGGCGTGGCCACCGTGGATGGCGAAGTGGCCTGCGAGGCGGACATGATGTTTGCGATCAAACAGGAGGCCTGAGCGGCGGATGGCAACCCGGATACATCCCACGGCGATCATCGCCCCTTCGGCCGAGTTGGGCGCGGAGGTGGAGGTGGGGCCGTACAGCGTCATCGGACCCCAGGTGCGGATCGGCGCGCGCACCAGAATCTTTCCGCACGTGGTGCTGGACGGATGCACCCGCATCGGCGCGGACGGCCGGATCTTTCCCTTCGCCAGCATCGGCCAGCAGACGCAGGATTTGAAGTTCCGGGGCGGCGTGGCCCGGGTGGAGATCGGCGACCAGACCACGCTGCGGGAGTATGTGACGGTGAACGCGGCGACGAATGACGGCGACGTGACCCGGATCGGCTCCGGCTGCCATATCATGGCCTACGCCCACGTCGCGCACGACTGCCGCGTGGGCAACGAGGTGATCATTTCCAACTGCGGCACGCTGGCGGGGCACGTGGTGCTGGAGGACCAGGTGATCATCGGCGGCTTGTGCGGCATCCACCAGTTCTGCCGGGTGGGCCGGCTGGCGATCACCGGCGGCTGCTCCAAGATTACGCAGGATGTGCCGCCGTTCATGATGGCCGACGGCAATCCGGTGGCGATTCACGGGCTGAACTCGGTCGGGCTCAAGCGGCACGGCGCGAGCGAGGAAACGGAACGTCAACTGAAAAAGGCCTTCCGCCTGCTGTACCGGGAGGGGTTGCTCACGCGGCTGGCCCTGGAGCGGATTGAAAAAGAAGTCGAGCCGCTCCCCGAGGTCCAGCAGTTGGTGGCTTTCGTGCGGGCTTCCGAGCGGGGGATCGTCCGATGAGACGCCCTGTTGCCGCCGTGCTGTTGCCGGGCCTGCTTCTGGCCGGCGTGCTGGCCGCGCAAACCGGCGCGCCACCGGCGCGGCCCGCCAGCGTCAATTTCAACTTTGACCAGGTCGAGGTCCGCCTGCTGGTCAAACTGGTCGGCGAAATGACCGGCAAGCGGTTTGTGGTGGACAACACCGTGACCGGCCGGGTCACGGTGGTCACCCCGCCGCAGATTCCGGTGTCCGAAGTCTATCCGCTTTTTCTGGCCGTGCTGGAGTCCAGCGGGTACTCGGTGGTCGAGCGGGAACGGTTGTATCACATTGTAGCGCTGCCCGAGCGCAGCGTGCCGACCGCGCCGGTGGCCGGCAGCCCGGAGGCCGTGGGCGCGCTGGGGGTCGTGACCAAGGTCCTGCCGGTGCAGAACGTCAGCGCGCTGGAATTGCGGAAAATCCTGGAGCCCATGGTGCGCGGCGGCAAGGCCGGCGCGCTGGCGGCGCTGGAGCAGACCAACCACCTGCTGATTACGGACACGCGGGAGAATATCGCCCGCATCGAGCAGATCGTCCGCGAGCTCGACAAACCCGGCGCGGCCCGGTCGGTCGAGATGATCAAGCTGGAACACGCCTCGGCCGAGGAGGTGGCCAACCAGCTCAACGCGGCCCTGCGCGGCAGCGAGAGCTCCGCCGGCCGGCTGAGCCGGCAGATGCAGCAACTGGCGGGCGCCGGTTCGGCGCTGCCGACGGACGCGGTGGTGGTGCCCGCGCCGCAGGCCAACACGCTGCTGGTCTCCGCCCGGCAGACGCAGCTGGAAGAAATCAAGCGCCTGGTCAAGCTGATGGACGTCGAGCCGCCCTCGGGCGCCGGCCGGCTGAACGCGGTCTTCCTCAAGTACCTCTCCGCGGCCGACGCGGCCAAGGGCCTGACCGCGCTGATGGCCAAAACCGTGGACAAGGATCAGCGGCAGCGCATCGCCATCGAACCCAGCGTGGCCAACAACGCGCTGATGGTGGACGCCTCGCCCTCGGACTTCGAACTCGTGCGGGCGCTGGTGAGCAAGCTCGATCTGGTGCCGCAACAGGTGCTGGTGGAGATTCTCATCGCGGAGGTCAGTCTCGACAAGGGCCTGGATCTGGGCGTGGAATGGAACGCCATCGACAGTCCCGCCGACGGCCGCACCACCCTCGTCGGAAACAGCGACCCGAAGGGCGCCAATACGGTGCTCACGGCGGCGGCCACGGGGGCGTATCCCCAGGGGTTGGCCCTGGGCGTGGCGCGGGGCACCATGCAGATCGGCACCAACCTGGTGCCGCGCGTCCCGTTCCTGCTGCGGGCGCTGGCCTCGGACCGGAATGTGAAGATTCTCTCCAATGTGCCGCTCTGGGCGCAGAACAATGTCGAAGCCTCCGTCAGCGTGGTGAACAATATCCCCATCCTCAAGTCCACCATTGAGGGCGGCGCGGGCACGGCGCGGGACGTCATCCAGAACATCGATCGCATGGACGTGGGCATCAAGCTCAAGCTCACGGCGCAGGTCAACCCCAACAACGAAGTGATGATGAAGCTCAGCCCCAGCATCGAGGCGATCATCGACGCCGGGCCGACGGGCAAGTTCGCGCCGACCATCGCCAAGCGCGAGGTCAACACCACCGTCACCGTGCCGGACCAGGCGACGATCGTGATCAGCGGGCTGTTGCGGAATGACCGGACGCAGAGCCAGTATAAAATTCCCCTGCTGGGCGACATTCCCCTGCTGGGCTTCCTGTTCCGCTCGACGAGCGACAAGGTCGAGCGCACCAACCTGCTGATTTTCGTGACGCCGCACATCGTCACCGACATGCGCCAGGCGGAGAAAATAAAGCAGGCGCTGGAGAGCCGGACCGAGATGAGCGCCGCGAGCAACGCCATCCAGCGGGCCACGTTCAAAAAGTAGGGCAACATGTTGCTGGGCGAAATCCTCGTGCGGCAGGGCCGGATTACCGCCGAACAGCTTGCGGCGGCCCTGGCCGCGCAGTCCGCCGCGCAGCCGCGCCGGCCGTTGGGCCAGTTGCTCCTGGAAGGCAACCTGCTGGCGGAAGGCGACCTGCTGGCGGCGCTCGGCGAAGGCGGGCGCGGAAATGCTCGATCCGGAGCTGGTCCGTCATCTGCCGGTCGAGTGGGCGCGCACCCACCTGGTGCTGCCGGTCCGCTGGCAGGCGGAGGTCGGCATGCTGACGTGCGATCCCGCCCGCCTCACGGTGCGCGACGATCTCGCGCTGCTGCTGGGCCGCGAGGTGCAGCCCATCCTTGCCCCGCGCGCGGAGATCCTCCGCGCGATCGAACGCTGTTATTTCAGCAAAAGCGACACCACCCGGGAACTCCTGCGCGACATGGAGGAGGAAACCCCGCGCGGGGAACCGGCCGGCAGCCGCCGGGACGACCTGCTGCACGTGGCCGATCAGGCGCCGGTGACACAGTTGGTCAACCTGATCCTGATCGAGGCGCTCAAGGCCCGCGCGTCGGACATCCACATCGAGCCGTTCGAGCAGCGCCTGGTGGTGCGGTACCGCGTGGACGGCCTGCTCTACGCGCAGGCCTCGCCGCCCAAGCACCTCGAAGCCGCGCTCGTCTCGCGCCTCAAGGTCATGGCCCGCCTGGATATCGCCGAGAAGCGCCTGCCCCAGGATGGCTCCGCGCGCGTCCGCGTCGGCGAACGCGAAATCGATATCCGCGCCTCCACCATCCCCGTCGCCGAGGGCGAGCGCGTGGTGCTGCGCCTGCTGAACCGCGAGGCGGCGCTGCTGCCGCTGACCGCGCTGGGCATGGCGGGCGGCGTCCTCGAGCGCTTCCGCCGCCTGCTCCGGGAGCCGCACGGCGTGGTGCTGGTCACCGGCCCCACCGGCAGCGGCAAGACGACCACGCTCTACGCGGCGCTGCGCGAGCTGGACACCCAGCATCTCAATGTGATGACCATCGAAGATCCGATCGAGTATCAGATCCCGGGCATCGGCCAGATTCAAGTCAAGCCCAAGATCGGCCTGACTTTCGCGGAGGGGCTGCGCCACATCCTGCGCCAGGATCCGGACGTCATGCTGGTGGGCGAGACCCGCGATCTGGAAACGGCGGAAATCATCGTCCGCTCCGCGCTCACCGGCCACCTGTGTTTCAGCACCCTGCACACCAACGATGCCCTCGGCGCGGTGGTCCGCCTGATGGACATGGGCATCGAGCCGTATCTGCTGGCGTCCTCCATCCTGGGCGCCCTGGCCCAGCGGCTGGTGCGCTGCCTGTGCCCGGAATGCCGCGAACCGGCGCGGCTGTCCGCGGAGGAACGCGCGCTGCTCGGGCCGTGGGCGGCCCGGCTCGACGACGGCTTCTGGCGCGTCCGCGGCTGCCCCCGCTGCCTCGAAGGCTATCGCGGCCGCACCGGCATCTACGAGCTGATGACTGCCGACGCGGAGCTGCTCGAGGCCATCCGCACCCGCGCCGACCTCGCCCGCCTCGGCCAGTTGGCCCGCGCCGCCGGCATGCGCAGCCTCTGGGAGGACGGCCTCGACAAGGTGCGCCAGGGCGTGACCAGCCTCCCGGAACTCCTGCGCGCCGCCGGCCACCCTGATCCGGCGCCCTGATGACAACGTATTCCTACAGAGGCTTTGACGGCGGCGGGAAGACGGCGCACGGCTTGATCGAGGCGCTCGATCTCAAGGAGGCCCGCGAGAAGCTCCAGGCGCGCGGCGTTCTCGCGGAAAAAATCGCCGCCGCCGGCGCGGCGTCCGGCGGCCGCCACCGCCGCCAGGCTTTCGACCTCGACCAGCGCGCCATGTGCTATCGCGAGCTGGCGGCGTTGCTTTCCTCCGGCCTGCCGCTGGCGGCGGCGCTGGAGGTGCTGATCCAATCGCCCGAGCTGGGCCCCAACCGCGCGCGTCTGGCCGGCGTGCGCGACCGCCTGCGCGAGGGCTCCACGCTCGCCCGCGCCCTGCGCGCGGCCAGCCCGGAGGTCAGCCCCTTCGAGGAGGCCGGGATCGAAGTGGGCGAGCGGGTCGGGACGCTGGACCTGGTGTTGCAGCGGCTGGCCGTGTTCATGGAGGAGCAGGCGAAGCTGCGTGACCGCGTCCAGACCGCCCTGATCTATCCGGTCTTTGTGCTCGCGCTGGCGGTCTTGGTCGCCGTGGGCATGCTGGGCTTCCTGCTGCCGTGGGTAAGCCGGCGCATGCTGGAGGCCGGCGTGCCGCTGTCCGGCCTGACGCGCGGCGTGCTGGTCTTCCGCCGCTGGGTCGTGCCGGGGCTGCTGCTCGTGGCCGCCGCCGGCTGGCT
>JAPLSZ010000329.1 GCA_026398385.1 Kiritimatiellota bacterium
GCGGCGGCGATGCCGATCGCCGGCGCGCCGCGGACTTGCAGCGTTTTGATTGCGGTCCAGATTTTCTTCACGTCCGCGGTTTCAAGGTACACCAGCTTCCCGGGCAGCCGCGCCTGATCAATCATCCGGACGCGGCCGGGGAGCAGTCCGCCGCGGCGGTCCGCGACCCATTCGATCGTCCGCAAGGCCGTGCTCTTCATGGCGGCAGTGAACCACAACCGGCCGGCTGTATTCAAGGCTGGGATGAAGAGGCGCGGGTCGCTGGCTGCGACGCTCCAAGTGTTTGCGCAGTCAGAATTCCGGAGGCAGCCTGCGGAGCCTCAGCGCGGCGATGATGTAGTGGTCGGCGCGGGAAAACGGGTAGTGGCCGAACCGGGACAACGGGACCCAGGCATGCGCCTGGCATTGGATGTTCCGCGGACGGCCGGACCGGATCCGGCACCAGTGCGCATGCAGGGCGATAGTGAAATGGCTGTAGGCATGCCGCGCCACGGTCAACCGCGGCCCGACGCGCACGCGCAGGCCCATTTCCTCCCGCAGTTCCCGCGCCAGGCACTGTTCCATCGTCTCGCCCGGCTCCTGTTTGCCGCCGGGGAATTCCCACAGGCCGCCCAGCATCGCATGCTCCGGCCGCTGCGCGATCAGAAACTCGCCGCGCCGGTTGACGACCACCGCGGCACCGACGATCTTGTGCGGCGGTTTTTTCTTCGCCGCTTTCGTCGGATATGCTTCCGGCTGTCCGGTGGCATACGCCCGGCAGTTCTTCCGTAGCGGGCACTTCGGGCAGTCCGGCTGGCGCGGCGTGCAGCAGAGCGCGCCGAGTTCCATCAGCGCCTCGTTGAACTCCCCGGCCCGGCCGCGCGGCAGGAGTCCATCGGCCCACGCCTGCAACTGCCGCTGGCCCGCGCCAGTGCGCGGATCGGCGGCGCAGGCGAACACGCGGCAGAGCACGCGGGCCACGTTACCATCCACCACCGCGACGTCGAGGTTGAAGGCCAGGCTGCCGACCGCCGCGGCGGTGTACGGCCCGACACCCGGCAGAGCCAGTAGGCCCGCATACGTTGTCGGGAATTTTCCGCCGCCTTGCTGGACAAGCCACTGCGCCGTGCGATGGGCGCGGCGGGCGCGGGAGTAATAGCCGAGGCCTTCCCAGAGCTTGAGCACGGCCTGCTGATCCGCCGCCGCCAGCGCCGTCAACGTCGGAAAGCGCCGCATAAAGCGCAGGAAATAGTCGCGCGCCTGATCCACCCGCGTCTGCTGGAGCATCAGTTCGGCCAGCCAGACGCGGTAGGGCGTCCGGCGCGTCCGCCACGGTAATGCCCGCCGATGCCGCCGGAACCAGGCTGGCAGGCCCAGCTGGAAGGCCCGCCGCAGGTTCGGATGGAGGTCAGGCGACGGCATGCGCGGGAGTGTAGCGGATTACGGAGCCGGTGGAAGAAGGAAGCCAAGGCGTAAGTTTCGCCACGGATGAAGAGAGCCCATAGAAATACCGTACTTCAACCGGCATTCCCAGGCCTTCAGGGCCATACGTCCCATTTACGATCTTCAGTCGTTCTAATCCGTGTAGATCCGTGTTCATCCGTGGCTAAAATGCTTTATCCGCTTTCTGCCGCCTTGCCGCATAATCTGTGAAATCGGCGCAATCGGTGGATAACTCCGAATTCTGCTTTACATCAGCGACAGGGCGTCCACATCCACGGCACAGGCGACGTCCGGGGGCCATTTGAACGCGGCGAGCATCTGGCGCAGCGGGCCGGTCATCTGCTTCGTCTGCGGCGCACCGAGGAGGATCTGGTAGCTGAAGTCGCCCTTCGCGCGGGCCAGGGGCGCCGGCATCGGACCTGTCAGGATGACCTGCGGGTCGAGCAGGGGCTTGAGTTGCTCGACGAACAGTTCCCCGGCAAAGGTGATCTTCTGCTCCGAGAGGCCCTTGAGGGTCAGGCCCACCAGGTGCGTGAACGGCGGGTAGCCGAGTTCGCGGCGCCCTTCCAGTTCCTGGTCCATGAACCCCTGGTAATCCAGCCGGCGCGCGGCTTGGATCGCCGGATGATGCGGCGTGTAGGTCTGGACAATCACCTCGCCCTTGAGCTCGCCGCGGCCGGCGCGGCCCGCGACCTGCGTCAGCAACTGGAACGTGCGCTCGGCCGCCCGGAAATCCGGCCGGTGCAGGCTCAAATCGGCATACACCACGCCGACCAGCGTGACATTCGGAAAATGCAGTCCCTTGGCGATCATCTGGGTGCCGACGAGCACGTCGGTCTGGCCGGTGCGGAAGTCGCCGAGGATCCGCCGGTGCGAGCCCTTCTGCGTGGTGGAGTCGGAATCCATGCGCTGCACGCGGGCGAACGGAAACAGCTTGTGCAGGATGATTTCCACGCGCTCCGTGCCGACGCCGGCGAAGCGGAAGGCCGGATCGCCGCAGCCCGCGGCCGGGCAGCGCGCGGGCACGCGCCGGTGCGTGCCGCAGATGTGGCACAGCAACTCATCCGTCGCCTTGTGATAGGTCAGCGCCACGCTGCACTGCGTACATTCCGCCACGTAGCCGCATTTCGGGCAGATGAGCGCGGAGGCGTAGCCCCGCCGGTTCAGGAACAGCATGGTCTGCTCGGCGCGCTCGATGCGGGTCTTGATGGCCTCGATCAGCTCGCGCGAGAAGACGTGGGCCTGCCCTTCCCGCTCCGCCTCGATCCGCATGTCCACGACACGGATCACCGGCATCTGCCGGTGATCCACGCGCGCCGGCATCGCCGCCAGCGCATACTTGCCGCGGCGGACGTTATAAAATGTTTCCAGCGCCGGCGTCGCCGATCCCAGCACCACAGCGCAGCGGTCCATCCGGCCGCGCACAACGGCGACGTCGCGGGCGTTGTAGCGCGGCGCCTCCTCCTGCTTGTAGGACGGCTCGTGCTCCTCGTCCACGACGATCAACCCCAGGTCGCGCACCGGCGCGAACACGGCCGAGCGCGGGCCGATGACGATCCGCGCGCGGCCGTCCTGGATGCGATGCCACTCATCGTGCCGCTCGCCCACGGAGAGGCGGCTGTGGAGCACGGCCGCCGTGTCGCCGAACCGGCCGCGGAAGCGCTCGATCGTCTGGGGGGTCAGCGCAATCTCCGGCACAAGTACGATGGCCCCCCGGCCGCGTTCGAGCCCGTGCTGGATGGCCTGCAGATAGACCTCGGTTTTGCCGCTGCCGGTGACGCCATACAGCAGGATCACCGGCGGCTGGAGCGTGTCCATGGACTGCTTGACCTGCGCCAGCGCCGCGATCTGCTGGGGCATCAGCGTCAGCGGCTGGGTGCGCAGGAATTCCTGCTGCGCCAGGGGATCGCGCTCCGCCGTCTGGCGGCTGATCTGCACGAAGCCTTTTTGCTCCAGACCCCGGACGGCCGCCGGCGTGGTGTGAGCGGCGCGCGCCAGGTGGCTGAGAAAGGCCGGCCCGCCGCTGAGCAGGATATCCAGCGCCGCCGCCTGCTTGGGCGCGCGTTTCCGCAGTTGCTGCAGGGCGGCCTCGTCGTGGCTGAGCGCCGCCGGCACGACCTGCAGCCGTTCCTGGTACCCCGCCCCCTTGTTGCGCACGGCGCCGGGCAGGACCGCCCGCACCGCCGTCTCCACCGGCGCCAGGTAATAATCCGCGATCCACCGCGCCAGCTTGAGGACGCTCTCCCCCACCAGCGCCTTTTTGCCGACCATCTCGCGGATTTCCTTCAGCCGCGCGAACGCCGAGGTTTCCTTGAAGCCCACGACATAGCCGCGCGCCTCCGAGTGACCGAACGGCACGATGACCTGCGCGCCGACCGCCAGCGCGCCGCGCAGCCGCTCCGGGACGCGGTAGTCGAATTCCCGGTTCCGGGCAATCTCCACAATGACCCGGGCAATGGCGGGCTGGTCGCTCATGTCATCATCCGTTCCGCGCCCTCGGCATCCTGCGCCGTTTACTTCGCGGCCAGCATGCCCGGCGGCCCTGCTGGCGTCAAACGCTCTCTTGGCATAGCCGCTTTGACGAGATTTAGACGAAGGGGAGCGCGGGCTTCCCGCCTACGCCGAAACGGCTATGGCGGGCAAGCCCGCCCGCCGTGTCCGGCATCCTGCCGAACGCCAAGGCAGATGTATCAGCATTCCTGATTCTGAAAACGTATTATTGAATGGACTTCAACGCCACCCATGCACGGAGCAATTTGCGCCCATTCCTGGCGCGTAGCGTAGAGCCGGCAGGCGCCGACCGACAAGCACATTTCAAGGGGCAAAAGGGGGGGCAAAAGGGGTCGGTCCTTCAGGGGCAAAAGGGGTCGGTCCTTCAAATAGCAAATAATGCTCTCACGCCCAGTTCCGTTCCAGACGCTCAATGCGTTTCGACCAAGACGCATCCTCGTATAATGCCTTTCTCGCTTGCGCGATCTGGTAGCTTACACCCGAACCCCCGCGCAACCCAAGAGCGCTGGCCGCCGCTCGGCCCGTCAGCCCGGCATGCTTCATTAACAGCAGCGCTGCGATTCCTTTCCAAGCGTAGCCGCGCCGACGGGCCGCCAGCGCATTGACGCTGGTGCCGGCAAGGTGCGCCACCGCCTGCAGCACCTCCACCGGCGATCGTCGCTTCCCTGCCGGTTGCCGGAACGCCACATCTTGGGGATGGCGGCGCTCGGCCATACGCGACGCATGCTGTTCATCCACCCACGCGCAGTAATCTGCCGAACCGATACTGCGCGCCGACGCGTTCATGGCTTCTAAGAACTCGGGATCATCCCCGGCTGCGCCGGTCTCGACGAACTGGCGGTAGGCCGCCGCTTTATTCTTGCCGCCTACCAATGCCAGCATCGGTCCGTAATCCACCCAGGCAACGCGCTCGCCAGCCCCGATGTAGCCGAGATACGAACTCCAACGGTACGCGCGCAAATGCGCAAGCCGTTCCTCCATCGAACCCTTGCTCCACGCCTTCACCTTGATCGGGTTCAAATGCACATATCGACTCAGTTTCAGCAGATAATCATCTCCGAACACAAGCCGTGCGCCATAGCGCCCCTGCGTCAGGTGACCATGCCGACGGTGCCGCAGATTGTAACACACCGTATACCCGGTCAGGAGCGACTGCATAAAAGACGCGAGATTGCCTTTTGGCGTCTCCACCACCAGGTGAAAATGGTTGTCCATCAGGCAGAACAGATAGATCCGCACCCCGCCCAGCTCTACGCTCTTCTCAATCGACGAATATAACAAGCGCCGATCACCATCGTCACCAAAAATTACCTGCCGCCCATTCCCCCGAACTGTGATGTGATAAATCGCTCCAGCGAACTGAAGTCTCAACGCTCTACTCATAGGAGTACCATACGTCCACCGATACGCCCGC
>JAPLSZ010000045.1 GCA_026398385.1 Kiritimatiellota bacterium
CGCGGTTATGTTTCGGCTGCTTGCGCGGGGCTGAAAGCCCCGCCCACAGGAACCTAGTGCACTGCGCCGGGGCTCAGCGTTCCCCGCCGAGCTTGACGCCGCGGCGGACATAGGTGGGCAGGTCCAGGTCCTCGCCATGGTACAGGGTGGGATCCACCTTGCCGAACCAGCCGCGGCTCGTCGGGTCCAGATTCAACTGCCCCTGCACCGTGCGCCCCGACGGCAGTTTCTCGCCCGGCGCGCCCGCGGGGGGCGCGGGCGTCGCGGCGTTGTGCTCCGGCGGCGGCGCGGGCTCTTCCACGGGCTTGGCCCGCGCGCCCGCCATCCAGTTTTCGGCGGCCAGCACCGTCAGCATGATGCGGTCGCGCCAGTTTTCATCCACCGTGGCGCCCATGAAAATGCGCGCATCGGGCCGGGCGACCGCCTGCAGTTGCGCCATGACCTGCTGCACGTCCAGCAGCGCCAGTTCGGCGCCGCCCAGGATATTCAGGAGGAAGGCGTCGGCCTGCGCAATGACATTGCCATGATCCAGCAGCGGGCTTTTCAGCAGGGCCTCCACGGCCTGCCTGGCCCGGTCGTGCCCCTGCCCTTCGCCGAAGACGAAGGAGCATACCCCGCCGCTGCGTTCCACCAGGTATTTCAAGTCGGAAAAATTAAGGTTGATGATGCCGCTGTGGGCAAACAATTTCCACAAGCCCAGCACCGCCATGGCCAGCATGCGGTCCGACGCGGCAAAGGCCGCCTGCAGGCTGGTCCGATCGGGCACCAGTTCCAGCAGCCGCTGGTTGGGCAGGCTGATGACCGCGTCGGCGTGGGTACGGAGTGCGCGCAGCGCTTCGGCGGCCGTTTCCTGGCGCTGATCGCCTTCGAATTCGAACGGCAGGGCCGCGCAGGCGATCACCAGGGCGCCCTGGTCGCGCGCCAGGCGCGCGACCAGCGGCGCGGCGCCGCTGCCGGTGCCGCCGCCCAGCGTCGTCACCACGAACACCAGGTCCGCGGCGCCCAGCAGCGTGCGCAAACGCGCGGTTTCCTCCTCGGCCGCCAGCTTGCCGACCGCCGGATCGCCGCCGGCGCCGAAACCGCGGGTCAGGTTGCGCCCGATGCAGACGCGCTCCGGCAGGCCGGCGGCCTCCAGCGCCTGCTCGTCGGTATCCACGGCGGCCACGACCGGACCCTCGGTCCACTCGGCGGCGAGGTGCGCCGCCGAATGACAGCCGCCGGTGCCCACGCCCACCACCAGGATGCGATAGGGCATGGTCCGGTCGGCCCGGGGCTCGTTGTCCGAAAGTTTCAAGGAAGCGGCCATGCCCAGCTACCTTTCCCACAGCGACTTGATTCTATCCAGGACCCCGGTACGCCGGTGCCGCACCGTCCGCAGGCCGTAGCGCAGCATGCCTACCGCCGCCGCGTACTCCGGATTTTCGGTGATCCGGCTCAGGCCGCTGACGTCGCGCGGCCGGCCGATCCGGCACGGCAGGTCGAACACTTTCACGACCAGCCGCTCCAGGTTCCGCAGCCGTGCGCCGCCGCCGGTGAGCACAATGCCGCTGCCCAATTTGGGCAGCAGTTTTTTATGCCGCACCTGCTCCAGCACCAGGTTCAAAGTCTCTTCGACCCGCAGATGAACGATGGTCTGCAGGTCGGTCAGACGGAACGCGCGCGGGGCCGCCCCCACTCCCGCCGGGACGCTCAACGTCTGGCCGCGCGCCGTCAACTCGATCATCGCGCTGCCGGCATCGATCTTCAGGCGCTCGGCTTCCGCCTGGGGCAGGCGCAAGCCGTGGGCGATGTCGTTGCTCACGTGGTCCCCGCCCACGGCCAGGGAGCCGGCGTCGGCGATCCGCTCCTCCGCGTAAACCAAATAATCGGTCGAACCCCCGCCCAGGTCCAGCAGCAGCACGCCGTTGCTTTTCTCTTCGGGCGCCAGCACGGCCAGGGCCGAACACAAGCCGGCGAAGGCCACGTCCTGCACGTCCACCTGGGCGCTGCGCACGAGCTTCACGATGTTGCGCATGGGATTCCGCAGACCGTGCAGGATAAGCATGTCCAGCGCCAGCTTCGAGCCCTCCATGCCTTCGGGATTGATGACCGCCTGGCTGTCGTCCACGTAATAGTGCTGCCGCACCGTGTGCAGGATTTCACGGTCCGGCGCCAGGCTGACCGCGCGCGCCATTTCCTCGACGCGCTCCAGATCATCGCCCGTGATGTCCCCCTCCTCGCTCAGGATGGGCACGCTGCCCCGGTTGACAAAACTACCGATATGGCCGCCGGAGACCAGCAGATGCACCTGGTGAATGGTCACCTGCCCGTTTTCCTCCGCCTGTTGCAGCGCCGTGCGGACGCAGGTGAGGGCATTGTCGAAATCCACCACCTCGCCCTTGCGAATGCCGCGCGAGGGGCATTCGCCCAGACCGGTGATGATCAACTGCCCGTCATCGGCCACCTCGCCCACCAGGGCGCAGACTTTCGTCGTACCGATTTCCAGCGCAATGACCGGCGGTATGCGCATGAATTTCCGCGCGCTCATCACAAGGTTTCCATTCCCGCCGGCGGCGCCACCAGTCCCGGGATGTTCCGATCCATGGTCAGATCGAGGAATTCCAGGGTTCTCCCGAGCTTCGCCAACTCCTGCAGGATGTCCGCCAGCCGGTCCAGCCGCGCCTCCAGGCGGGAGCGCCCGAGCCATACGCGCTTTACGCGTGCCGCCATGTGCAACTCAACATATTCCGCGTTCGATACATCCAGCGACTGAATGCGGATAACGTTCCGGTGCGGCGCCACGCACAAATCCAGCACCGTCAGCGCATCCACCATCTGGCGCTCCGTAATCCGGCGGCCCGGTTGCAGCCCCGCCTTGGGCCAGCCGGTGATCAGCGGCAGGGCCGCCAACCAGGAACTTTGGCCTAACACCCGTCCTTCCCGGTCCACGGCCAGCCGCGCGCCGGGCCGATCTTCCGCCAACCGGGCCAGCGCCACGCGCTCGCCGATGCGGAGCCGCAGCGTGCCGGGCAACTGCCGCTGGATGTCCACCGCACGCACCTCGGGAATCTTCATCAGATCGGCGTGCAACGTGCGCAGGTTGACGGCAAACAGGTTCATGCCCGGCCGCAGGTTGTAGCGCTCGCGGATGCGGGCGGACGACACAGCGCCGTCCGTGCGAATGTCGAGATTATGCACGGTGAACAGCGGGTTGTACGCGAACAACTGATCGCTGACCCACTGTCCGCCGAAGTAGGCGGCCGCCACGCAGCCGGCCAGCGCCACCAGCAGCACCGCGATGGCGCTCACCCGGCGCACCCGCGCCTTGCTCTGCGCCGGCGTGCGCGCGCTGACCGCCAGGATCGGATCGCGGCTCACGCGCGCCCGCCGATTGGCCCGCGGCCGGCCCGCTGGCTCACTCTGTTCACGAAACCACATGACTTAAATTTCCCCGCAGACGGCCGCTAGTGTACGCTGGCGCGCCGCATGATGCGATCACAAAGCCCGGAAAAATCAAGACCGGCCGCCCGGGCCGCCTTGGGCAGCAGACTGGTCTCCGTAAAGCCGGGGATCGTGTTCAGCTCCAGCACGAAAAG
>JAPLSZ010000360.1 GCA_026398385.1 Kiritimatiellota bacterium
CAGGGCCTCCCGGCCGCAAGCCGTGCAGTTGATTTCCACGTTTTTCAACTCGTGCATGGTTCCCCGGCTATGTGCAACAAGGCTAAATTACCATGACACGGAGTTTTTTACCACAGCGGCCCACGGATGGATACATGCTGCTGGGGTAACGTAATGAGTCGGTGCCGCAGGGCGGCGGCGCACGGGCGGCAACTTGGGATGAGGCCGGCGTGCGGCCGTAGCTGTGGACAGGTCCCTTGGCGGGAAAGCGCCCGTGGAAAAGCCCGTCAAATGACCAAGCGGTTACGCCCGCACCGTTCCCAGCGCAGCGCGGAATTTTTCCGGGCAGCGGACAGGTTTGCCGCGGGCGTAGTCGAAGCAGACCAGCGTGGTCTTGGCGCGGGCGACTTCCGCGCCGGTGGCCGGGTTGGTCACGCGATAGACCAGGTCACAGCCGAGTTTCTCCAATGCTTGCACGGCGACTTCGACCACGAGCGCCACGCCATAGGCCGCCTGGGCCTTGTATACCACCACGGCATCCACCATGATCAGCCCGCAGCCGCCGACGTCCGTCTCGCTCAGGCCCCGGCTCCGGAGAAAACGGACCCGGGCCTCGTGCAAAAAAGCCAGCAGCGCGTCGTTGCCGAGATGCTGGCCGTAGTTGATGTCGGTGATACGGACGGGCAACTCGGTGGTAAAGTCGAAATGCTCCGGCAGCTCCAGTTGCACGCGCGCCATGGGATGTCTCCGGCGGCAGATTAACCGCAGCGCCGACGGATTGCACGTCGGATTATTCAATTGGAAGGGAAAGTTTATCCACAGACTAATGGGATTTACACAGATTTAACGATTGTATCTGACCCGGCAGCCGGTAAGATGGTCGTTGATGAAAGTGGCCTTCTACATCTTCCGGGTGCTGAGCTACGCGGCGGGGACCGGCGCGCTGGCGCTGTACCTTTCCGGCAAGGCCTCGGCGGTAGCCTGGGTTTATGTGCTGGCGATCCTGTCCTTCGTGTGCTTTGTCGTGACGTGGTTTTTCATGATTTGGCTCCGCTTGCGGCGGTGAGGAGACGCGATGCGCTGTCCGGCATGCGACCAGGCGATGGTGATCCTCGAATATCAGGGGATCGAACTGGATCATTGCGTCGCCTGCGGCGGCGGCTGGCTGGACGCCGGCGAGCTGGGCCTGCTGCTGAATGGCACGCCGGAAGCGCCCGGGGATTTGGCGCTGACGGACGCCGCGCACGGCCGGCGCCGTTGCCCGCGCTGCCCGCAGCGCATGCACACCGGACGCCTGCCGGGTTCCGGGGTCGAGGTGGATGTCTGCCCCGCGCGGCATGGGCTGTGGCTGGACCGCGGCGAGTTGGTGGCCCTGACCCGCGAACGGGCGGCCGGCGCGGAGGGCATGGCGGCGCTGTCGCAGCACCTCGACGAACTGTTTGGTGCGGAAAAAACAAATCCAAAGGAGACGAAAACATGACAGCATTATGGATCCTGCTCGGCCTCATCGTGGTGGTGGTGCTGTGGTTCCTGGGCGCGTATAACGGGCTGATCAGCCTGCGCAACCAGGTCAAAAACGCGTGGGCGCAGATTGACGTCCAGCTCAAGCGGCGGCACGACCTGATTCCCAATCTGATCGAGACCGCCAAGGGCTACGTGGCCCATGAGCGCGGCACGCTGGAGGCGGTGACGCAGGCGCGCGCGTCGGCCATGACGGCGCAGGGCGCGGCGCAGGCGGCGCAGGCGGAGGGGTTGCTGGGCTCGGCGCTGAGCAAGTTCTTCGCCATCGCCGAAAGCTACCCCGATCTCAAGGCCAATCAGAACTTCCTGGCCCTCCAGGAGGAACTCGCCTCGACGGAAAACAAGATCAGTTTCGCCCGGCAATTTTACAATGATCGGGTGATGCTCTTCAACACGCGGATCGAAACCGTGCCTACCAACCTCGTCGCCAACTTCGGCGGCTTCCAGAAGGCGGAGTTCTTCGAGATCCAGGCCGCCGCGGAGCGCGAAGTGCCCGTGGTGAAGTTTTGAATAAGTAGCGTTCAGTGGTCAGCTTTCAGCGGTCAGCTGAACGCTCTGTCACCATGTGGGAACTCATCCAGGCCAATCGCCGCAAGTCGGCCCTCCTGATCGTCCTGCTGGCCGGGGTTTTGATCGGGCTGGGCTACCTGATCGGGTTTAGTCTCGATGCCCAGATCGGCGGCTTCTTCGGCGTCGCTGCGGCGACGCTGATTTGGGTGGTCCTGACACTAACCGGCCTGTTGGGCGGCGAACGCCTGCTGCTGGCCACGGCCGGCGCGCGCGAGGTGACGCATACAGACGCGCCGCAGCTCTTCAACGTGGTCGAGGAAATGCAGATCGCCGCTGGTCTGTCGGTCACGCCGCGGGTGTTCATCATTGATAACCCGGCGCCCAACGCCTTCGCCGTCGGCCTGAATCCGGAACGCGCGGCGGTCGCCGTAACCACCGGGTTGCTGGCCCGGCTGAACCACGACGAGCTCCAGGGCGTCATCGCCCACGAGCTGGGCCACATCGCCAACCGCGATACGCTGTTCATGACCCTGGCCGGCGTGACGGTCGGCGCGATCATCATGCTGGCCGATTTATATGTGCGCGGCCTGCGGTTCGGCGGCGGCCGCGGCCGGCGGTCGTCCTCCGAACGCGGCGGCGGCCAGGGGGCGGCGCTCATGATGATCGTGGCGCTGGTGTTCTCGATCCTCGCGCCGCTGCTGGCGCAAATTCTGTATTTCGCCTGCTCGCGGCGTCGCGAGTACCTCGCCGACGCATCCTCCGCCCAGTTCACGCGCTATCCCGAGGGGCTGGCCTCCGCCCTGGGGAAAATTGCGGGCCTGCAGGGCGGGCAGTTGGAGGTCAGCCGCGCGGTGGCGCCGATGTTCATCGTCAATCCGCTGGCCGCCGCCGGATCCGCCGCGAATGTTTTCAGCACGCATCCGGCGACGGAGGACCGCATCCGCGTGCTGCGCGGCCTGGGCCAGGACGCCTCCTTCGCCGCTTACGAGGCGGCCTATCGGCAGGTGCACGCGGGCCACGGCGTCATCGGCGCCCGCAGCCTGGGCGTCGCCGCCCCGGCGGCCGTACGCGAGCCGTCCGCTGCGACGCCCGCCGGACCGGGGCAGCCATGGCGCGCCGCGCACCAGATCATGCAGCAGGCCAGCAACTACTGCGCCATCCCTTGCGCGTGCGGCGTTACGCTCAAGGTGCCGGCCGACTTCGGCCGGCCGCGCGTCGCCTGCCCGAAATGCGGCACGGTCCACCCGCTGCCGCCCGGGTTGGGGGCGGGGGCGGAGGAAGGTCGAACCTGAAAAGAGTTTTTTCCGGACCTTTGGGCCCGTAGACGCGGTCTCCGACCGCGTTGGGAAGCGGCGGGACGCCGCTTCTACGTAAGGATTGATGGTGATGACGGCTGGAATCTATATCCGGGGCGGGCGGCTCGTGGATCCGGCGACGGGCCGGGACGAGGTTGCCGACCTGTACCTCCGCGACGGCCGGATCGCGGCCCGGCCCGCCGGGCCGCCGCCGGAGGCGGCCTGTGTAGACGCGCGCGGACTGGTGGTGGCCCCCGGTTTGATTGACCTGCACGTGCATCTGCGCGAACCGGGCGGGGAAGAGGCCGAAACGATTGAAACCGGCGCCCGCGCGGCGGCGCGCGGCGGGTTCACGACCATCGTCGCCATGCCCAATACCAAGCCGGCCCTGGATACGCCGGAACTGATGAGCTTCGTCCAGCGGCGCGGCGCGGACGTCGGCCTCGTCCGGGTGCTGCCCGCCGCCTGCATCACGGCCGACCGCCAGGGCGAGCGGCTGTCCGATTTCGCGGCGCTGGTGGCGGCGGGGGCGGCGGCGTTTACCGACGACGGCAGCGTGGTGGCGAACGCTGCGCTGCTGCAGCAGGCCCTGCGCGAGGCCCGGCGCCTGGGCCGACCGGTGCTGGAGCACGCCGAGGATCACCGGATGGAGAAGGTCGGCGTGATGCACGAAGGTGAGTTTTCCAAGCACTGGAAGCTGCCCGGTATCCCCGCTGCGGCGGAGGCGCGCATCGTCGCCCGCGACATCGCGCTGGCCGCGGCGACAGGCGCGGCGGTGCATATCCAGCACGTCTCCGCCGCGGAGAGCGTGCGCCTGATCCGCGCCGCCCGCGCCCGTGGCGTGCGTGTCACCGGCGAACTGACCCCGCATCACCTGGCCCTGACCGACGCTGATGTCCGGCCCGACGACGCCAACTTCAAGATGAATCCGCCGCTGCGCTCCGCTGCCGACCGCGCCGCCCTGAGCGAAGGGCTGGCCGACGGCACGCTGACGTGTCTCGCCACCGACCACGCGCCGCACACCGCCGCGGCCAAGGCGCGCGGTTTCCGACATGCGCCGTCCGGCGTGGTCGGCCTAGAGACCGCCGTGGGCGTGACCTATACCGAACTGGTGTGCGCCGGCCGGCTGGACTTGTTGACGTGGCTGCGCCGGTGGACCACCGGACCGGCGGAAGTGCTCGGCCTGCCGCCGCCCAGCCTGGCTGAGGGCGCCGCCGCCGACCTGGTCTTGCTCGATCTCGCCGCCGCCTGGACCGTGCAGCCGGAAGAATTTGTCAGCAAGTCCCGCAACACGCCGTTCGGGGGCCAGCGGCTCACCGGCCGCGCGGCGGGCACCGTCCTCGGCGGGGCGGTGATCCGGCTGGACGAACCCCGGTGGATGAAGAATCCGTGACAGCATCCCGACGGTACCCCCTCCCCACACACAGCCAGCAACTCGAACCGGATGTCTCCATGAAATCGGGAGCGCAGGCTTCCAGCCTGCGCCAGCCTGCGCAACGAGGCCTCCTGCCTCGTTGGCAGAGAACAGAAGTGTCCCCGCGGATGCTGGCCGGCAAGCTGCCGGCCAGAGCAGGCTGGAAGCCTGCGCGCCCTGTTCAACACGGACATCCGGTTTTCCAGGGCTTTGAAAATGGTCCGCAACGTGCTAAGCTCAGACCATGAACAAGCAGCATACCGCCAAAGCGCGCCTGCCCCGGCACCGCGATGACAACTTCGTCCCCGGTACACCGGCCGCCCGCCTGGGCCTGGTCTGGCCGTTCACCCGGGAAATCGTATCGCTAACACCGCACCTTCATGCTGAACAAGGATTACAGAGACATATTACAGGCCTTCAGCGACGCGGGGGTTGATTTTCTGCTCGTCGGCGCCTATGCCTTGGCGGCGCACGGCTATCCGCGCGCAACCATGGACATTGACCTGTGGGTCAAACCGTCGGCGACTAACGCCGCGGCCGTCTTGCGTGCTCTCCGGCAATTCGGCGCACCGCTGGAAAATATTTCGCTTGCCGATCTGTTGCGTAACGACACCATCTTCCAAATCGGAGTGGCTCCATGTCGCATCGACATCATCACGGGAGCCACCGGCCTGGACTACGCCACGGCGCGCACCCACTCCATCGTAACCGTGGTGGATGGCATCAAGCTCTCAATTCTCTCTTTGGACGATCTGATTATCAACAAACGGGCGGCTGGACGGACCAAGGACCTGGCCGATGCAGAGGTCTTGGAGACGCTGAAGAAAGCCGGCCGTACGGACTGACGTCATCCATGTTGGGTTGTGTTATGCCCGCGGGCTCAGCAGTTCGGGGGCTGTTGGCAAGGAACGTCGCCCCGTGGCGATCCTTGCTGCGCATTATTGTGCCGCCTGACATGAAAGCAAAGTCCGCCAGGAGACCAGCATGCCAAGACTGATAGCCGTGCCGACCCGGATCGCAGCCGCCGGAACACCGCCCAAGATCATCGAAGAATATTTCGGACGGGTGAACTCCGGGACGGAAGCGCTCAGCCTCGCACGCATGTACAGCCCCGCCGGCTGGCGCGAGCCGGGCCAGACGCCGGAGTTCGACGAATACACCGTCGTGCTGGCCGGCACCCTGCGCGTCACCACCCGCGCACAGATGCTGGACGTCCGCGCCGGTCAGGCGGTGCTGGTGGCCAAAAACGAATGGGTCCAATACTCCTCGCCCCACGCCGGCGGGGCCGACTATATCGCCGTCTGCCTGCCCGCCTTCAGCCCGCGCACCGTCCACCGGGATGCATGAGGGCGCGGAAGCATCCATCACGAAGCCCTTGCTGATGAACTCCCGCAGCGTCTTCGTCGCCCAGATGCGGAACAGCGCGGCCTGGTAGCTGTTCACCCGGTAACCCACCGCGATGATGGCATCGAGGTTGTAGAAGCGCGTCTGGTAGCTTTTGCCGTCGGCGGCCGTTGTTTCCAAAATGGAAACAACGGCAACTTCCGCCAGTTCCCCGGAGTCGAAGATGTTCTTCAGGTGCTTATGGACGGCAGGCGGCCCCGAAAGCAGTGTGAATATTGTGATTGACTTCGATCATAATCGATCATACCTTTTCACCGTTCAATCATGGCCCACGATCCGACAGAAAAAGCGCTGGCGGCGGAACGGCTGGGCCGGCTCCGCGAGCTGGTGCGCGCGCGCCGCGTGGTGCGGCTGCAGGAGGTGTGCCGGGAGCTGAACGTGTCCACGGCGACGGCACGGCGCGATCTGGCGGCGCTGGAGCAGCGCGGCGACCTGCGGCGGGTCCACGGCGGCGCGGTCAGCGTCGAGAGCCGGCTGGAGGAGCCGCTGTTCGACGACAAAGCCGGGCAGGCGACCCGCGCGAAGCAGCGCATCGCCCAGGCGGCGCTGCAACTGATCCGGCTGGGCGAGACGATCTATCTCGACGGCGGCAGCACGGTGCTGGCGCTGGCGCGGTTGCTGCGCGACCGGACGCAGGTGACGGTGGTGACCAACTCGCTGCGGGCGGCGAGCGAGCTGGCCGGCGCCGGGCCGCGGCTGATCCTGGTCGGCGGCGAGCTGCGGCGCTTGAGCCAGACGCTGGTCGGGCCGCTGACGCGGCCGGTGCTGGAGGAGCTGCACGTGGACCGCGCGTTCATGGGCACCATGGGGCTGACGCCGGACGGGTTGACGACGACCGACCCGGGCGAGGCGTACACGAAGGAACTGGTGATGCACCGCGCGCGGGAGGTGGTGCTGCTGGCGGACCGCAGCAAGTTCGGCAAGGTGCTGTTTGCCCGCGCCGGCCGGCTGGAGCAGGTAAAGGTGCTGATCACAGACAAGCACCTGGA
Source organism: Kiritimatiellota bacterium (assembly GCA_026398385.1). Classification (GTDB taxonomy): domain Bacteria; phylum Verrucomicrobiota; class Kiritimatiellia; order CAIQIC01; family CAIQIC01; genus CAIQIC01. Next base: position 7,113 of record JAPLSZ010000360.1, read on the forward strand.
CGCCGCCTGGGCCAGGGCCATAGCACGGCGTGCGGTGAAGGTGCAGCAGGTTTGAGCAATTGAATAATCCGAAAGACTTTTACATGGAAACGGAGACCACGGGAAAGGGAAATGACATGCCGAATTATCTGAGCAACCGGCGGCCGGATTTCAAGCCGTTCACATTGAACTGCGGCAACATCCCCGCTTACGGATTCCAGGGCGACCTCGCCAGCGAGCTGCAGGCCAAGCGCCTGACCCCAGCCCAAGCGCTGGACCTGCTCGAAGACATGCTGATGGTGCGCGAGGTCGAGGACATGATCGTCCGCCTGCGCTCCGGCGCCTATGAGCCGATCCCGACGTTCAACTACCGCGGCCCCACACACGTCTCCATCGGCCAGGAAGGCACGGCCGTCGGCGCCTGCAGCGCGCTGCGGCTGCTGGACAAGATCACCAGCACGCACCGCGGTCATGGCGACAGCCTAGCCAAGGGGGCGGTGGCGATCCGCCAGATGAATGCGGAGCAACGGCGCGCGCGCGTCCCCGGCTCCACGAAAAAAGGCGCCGGGCTGCTGGAAGAAGTCCTGGAAGACCACGTCTACCGCACCATCGCCGAGCTGTTCGGCAAAGAGGACGGTTACTGCAAGGGCCGCGGCGGCGGCATGCACATCGCCGATTTCCGTATCGGCCACCTGGGCGCGAACGCGATCGTCGGCGGCGGCGTGCCGATCGCCACCGGCGCGGCGATGGCCATGCGCTACCAGCGGAGCGACGGCGTGATCTGCTGCTTCGCGGGCGACGGCGCCTATGCCAACGGCGTGGTGCTCGAGGCGCTGAACTGGGCCGCGCAGGTGCAGTGGACCAACCACCTGGCCAAGAAGCACGCGTTCGGCCTGCCGATCATCTTCCTCGTGCAAAACAACCAGTATGGCATGACCGGCCGCGCCGAGGACGAGGTCATGGGCGTCAAAAATCTCGCCCGCCGCGCTGCCGGCTTCGCCGACAACAACATGCATGCCGAGATCGTCAACGGCATGGACGTACTCGCCGTGCGTGACGTGGTGGCCCGCGCCGCCGAGCGCTGCCGCCGGGGCCAGGGGCCGGTGCTGCTGGAGGTGAACACCTACCGCTATTACGGACACTCGCTGGGCGATCCGCGCATGGAATACCGCACCAAGGACGAAGAGGCTGCCTGGCGCGCGGTAGACGCGATCGCCACGTATAAGCAGCAGTTGCTCGCCGCCCGGGCGGCGACGGCCGACGAGCTGGCGGCCATCGAACAGCGCGTCAAGGACCGCAACGCCCGCGCGGCGGTGCGCGCCGCCCACGCGGCTGACCCCGTTGCCGCGGACGTGATCAAATACATGTACACCGACACACAAGCCAACGTCGTGCCGGCGGAATTCCGGAAAGTCACGTTGATCCAGAAAGACGCCGCGAAGGTCAAGCGCGACAAGGACGGCCAGATCAACTACCGCGATGCGATCAAGGAAGGTCTGGTCGAGGAAATGCTGCGCGATAACCGCGTGGTGCTCTACGGCGAGGACGTAGCCGAGTACGGCAACGCGTTCAAGCTGACCAAGGGCCTGCTGGAAACCTTCGGCCGCGAGCGCGTATTCAATACGCCGATTTCCGAGGCCTGCATCTGCGGCACGGCGGTGGGCGCGGCCATGGCCGGCTTGCGGCCCGTGGCCGAGCTGATGTACATGGACTTCGCGCTGATGGCGTCGGATCAGATCAGCAATCAGGCCGCGAAGTGGCATTATATGAGCGGCGCGCAGACCAAGGTGCCGCTGGTGATCCGCGCCTCGGTCGGCGGCGGCAAGGGCTACGGCGGCCAGCACTCCCAGACGCTGGAGAGCGTGTTCGCCCACATTCCGGGCCTGTACGTGGTCTATCCGGCCACCCCCTATGACGCCAAGGGCCTGATCAAGGCCGCCATCCGCGACGACAACCCGGTCATGTTTGTCGAGTCACAGCTGATCAAGGCCGCCATCCGCGATGACAACCCGGTCATGTTCGTCGAGTCGCAGCTCCTGTACAGCGAGAAGGGCGTGGTGCCGGAGGAGGATTACGTCGTGCCCATCGGCGTCGCCGACGTGAAGCGCGCGGGCCGGGACATCACCTTCGTCGGCTGGGGCCCGGCGATCCTCGACGCGCTCAAGGCCGCCGAGCAGCTCGCCGCCGAGGGCGTTGAAGCCGAGGTGGTGGATATCCGCTCGCTCGTGCCGCTGGATCTGGACACCATCCTGCGCTCGGTGGCCAAAACCGGGAAATGCGTGGTGGTCAGCCAGGCGATCTCCATCGGCAGCTTCACGGGCGAAATCGCCTCGCTGATCATGGAGCACATCTTCGACGAGCTCGACGCGCCGGTGCTGCGCGTCGGCGCCCGGAACGGCATCGCGCCGCAGTCGCACATTCTCGAGGCCGCGTTCCTGCCGAACGTGAATGACATCCTCGCCGCGGCGAAAAAGATTCTGTGAGAGTAGACGCCGATTTACGCCGATGGACACAGATTTCAAATTCAAGGAATTGACGGAGACGGTGATCGGAGCCGCGTTCAAGGTTCATAACATTTTGGGTTTTGGTTTTCTCGAAAAAGTCTATGAGAATGCCCTGAGTATTGAACTCCGCCATGCAGGCTTTCGCGTGGAGCAACAGCGGGGGATCCAAGTGCTGTATGCCAACGAAGTTGTCGGCGATTACATTGCCGATGTCGTTGTGAACGAGGTTCTAATTGTGGAAGTAAAATCTGTTTCCAGTCTGGATAAAGCACATGAAGTACAGTTGGTCAATTACTTTAAAGCCACAGGCATCGAAGTGGGGTTGTTGATTAACTTCGGGAATTCTGTGGAGGTGCGCCGGCGGATCTTCTCACACGAACATCTGGCGAAATCAGTGTAAATCTGCGTCAAAAGGAGATTTAAATGCCATCACCGATAGCCATGCCGAAGCCGGGCCAGTTCACCGAGGAATGCACCATCGTGAAGTGGCTCAAGCGCGAAGGCGACCGGGTCGCCCCGGGAGACATCCTCTTCGAGATCGAGACGGACAAAGCCAACATGGAGGTCGAGAGCTTTTTCGAGGGGACGCTTCTGAAAATTCTGACACCCGTGGGCGGCACGGTGCCGGTGCAAACCGTCGTCGCGTGGGTCGGCCAGCCCGGCGAGGCGCTCCCCGTTACGGCTGCGGTAGAAGTCAGAAGTCAGAAGTCAGAAGTCAGCCAGCCGAAGACGAATGTCAAGCCGTCGCCGGCGGCTGCACCGGCCTCGGCCGTGGCACCCGTCTCCGGCAGCCCGGCGGCGGCCCCCATCGCGCCGGCCGCGCCGCCGTTTGCTCCGCAGCGGCTGCGCATCAGCCCGCGCGCCCGGGCGCTGGCGGAGCGCCGCGTGATTGACCCCACGCCCATCCGCGGCACGGGACCGGGCGGCCGGATCGTCGAAAAGGACGTGTGCGCCTACCTCGCAGCCCACGGCTACGCGCAAATCAAAATCACGCCGGCCGCCAGGGAAATGGCCGCGAGGGAAAAGCTCGATCTGCTGACCCTGCGTGGCACGGGTGAGGGCGGCCGGATTAACGTCGCCGATATCCAGCGCGCCGTGGCCGAGCAGCCGAAGGCCATGAGCAAGATGCGGCAGGTGATCGCGCAGCGGTTGACGCAGAGTTTCACCAGCACGCCGCACTTTTTCGTCACGGTGGCCGTGGACATGACCGCCCTCGTGGCCTTCCGCACCGGCCTCAAGGCCCGGGGGCTGCCGTACACCGTCACCGACTTCATCGCCCTGGCCGTGGCACAGAGCTTGCGGGAATTCCCGGCGGTCAACAGCTCGACCGACGGCCACAGCATCCGGTGGCACAGCCGCATCCACCTCGGCCTCGCGGTGTCGCTGGACAGCGGCCTCGTGGTGCCCGTGCTCCCTGACGCCGGCGAATTGACCCTGGCGGAAGTGCACGACCGTGCCGCCGCGCTGTTTGAGAAGGCGCGCGCCGGCAAACTGCTGCCCGATGAGATGACCGGCAGCACGTTCACCATCTCCAACATGGGCATGCTGAACGTCGAAAATTTCACGGCGATCATCAATCCCGGCGAGGCGGCCATCCTCGCGGTCTCCAGCACGGTCAAGGAGCCGGTGGTGCGGAACGACCAGATCGTCATCCGTGCGATGATGCGAATGACGCTCGCCGGCGACCACCGGATTGTGGACGGCGCCCTGGCAGCGCAATTTGTCAACGCCATCAAGGCGAAGCTGGAAAGCATCGCGTTGTGGGAAAAAATGGTCTAACGCAAAGGAGCGGACGTCATGGAAAACTTCGATGTGGTGGTGATCGGCGCCGGCCCGGGCGGCTATCCAGCGGCGATTCGCGCGGCGCAGTTGGGCGCCCGGGTGGCGCTGGTGGAGCGCGAGCTGCTGGGCGGCACCTGCCTTAACTTCGGGTGCATCCCCACCAAAACGCTGATTGCCGCCGCGGATCTGCTGCTGCAAGTGCGTCAGGCCGCGCCCCTCGGCCTCAAAGTGACCGGCGCCGAGGCCGACTTCCCCGCCATGATGAGCCACAAGCAAGCCGTCGTCACGCAGTTGCGCAAAGGGGTCCAAAGCCTGCTGGCGGGTAACGGCGTGAAGGTGTTCCCGGGCCAGGCCTCGTTCGAGACGCGCGACCGGATCGTGGTCCGTCAGCAGGACGGCGACGTGCGCCTCCAGGCCGGTAAAGTCATCATCGCCACCGGCTCGACCTCCGTCGTGCCCGGCTTTCTGCCGAAGCACGAGCGCGTCGTCGAGAGCCGCGGCTTTCTCGATCTCCAAAAATTGCCCGCGCGCATGATCGTCATGGGCGGTGGTTATATCGGCTGCGAACTCGCCGGCCTGGCCGCCGCCGCCGGCAGCCAGGTGACGATCGTGGAATTGCTCGAAGACGTGCTGATGCTGCTCGATGGCGACGTGCGCCGCGAGGTTCGCAGAGGTATGGAAGGCCAGCTGGGCGTCAAGATCATGACCGGCCAGGCGCTGCAAAATATCCACGCCGGCGACGCCGGCATTACCGCGGCCGTCGGCGGTGAAAAACTCGACGCCGACCTGCTGCTCGTCGCCGTGGGCCGTAAACCGGTGACCGACGGTTTGGCGTTGGAATGCGCCGGCCTTAAAACCGATGAGCGCGGTTTCATTCCGGTGGACGACGCCCTGCGCACGGCGGCCGCCGGCATCTTTGCCATCGGCGACGTCAATGGCGGCATGCAGCTCGCCCACGCCGCGACGTCGCAGGCGCTGATCGCCGCCGAGGCCGCCTGTGGGCGCAAGCCGCGCCGGAGCGAAACCCTGATCCCCGGCGTCATCTTCACCATGCCGGAAGTCGCGCTGGTCGGTCTGACCGAAGCGGACGCGCAGAAGCAGGGTCGCGCCGTGAAAGTCGGCCGCTTCCCGTTTGCCGCCCTGGGCCGCGCGCTGGCTGCCGGCCACCCCGCAGGCTTCGCCAAGCTGCTCGCCGACGCCGCGACCGATCAACTGCTCGGCGCCCAAGTCGTGGGCGCGCATGCGACCGACCTGATCGCCGAAGCGACCCTCGCCCTGCGCGCGGAGCTGACCGCGGCGGAGCTTGGTCGTACCGTCCACGCGCACCCGACGTTCAACGAAATCTGGATGGAAGCGGCGCACGCCGTCCATGGCGAATGCATCCACGCCGCCCCGCGTAAGAAGGTCTGAAGCGGAGTATTCAATTTTGCAGAAGTAATTTATGGACGGTTGGCATGGCGCAGCTTTCAATCCTGTAGAATCTTGTAAATCCTGTCAAAAAGTCTTATCAGCCCGGCTTCCTGTTACGGTTTGAAGAAATTTTTTCTTGGCGCCTTTGCGTCTTTGCGCGAGACATCCCTCTTTCTTCTTATTCTTTGGTTGCGGCTGCGCTATGATTTGAGCATCTTCATGCGTTGTTTCCCCCACAGGGTTCGCGAATACAGGTCCCCGGAACGACCCTTCACGCGGTTGGCGTTGATCGCCAGCGGGCTCCTGATCAGCTTGGCTGGCCGGGCCGCGCCGGCGCCGGTCGTGATCTGGGAAGGGCGCACGATGGGCACGTTCTACACCGTGCAGTTGGCGGGTGTAGCGCCCGGGGATCGCCGGCTCGCGGAGTTGCGTACGGCGGTGGATCGCCGTTTGGACGAAATCAACCGCTGCCTGTCCCACTATCTGCCCGACAGCGAACTGTCCCGCTTCAATGCCGCAGCCTCGACGGTGCCCGTCAAGGTTTCGGCCGAGCTGGCGCGCGTCCTACGCCATGCGCTGGAGCTGCACCGCCGGTCCGACGGCGCCTTCGATCCCGCCCTGGGCCGGTTAATCAACCTCTGGGGCTTCGGCCCGGAGCCCCGCAGCCAGCAGCAGGCGCCGGCCGATGCGGAAATCGCCGCCGCCCGCCGCCAGGGCGGCGCCCGCCACCTGCGTGTTACGCCGCAGGATGAATTGCAGAAAGATATCCCCGGCTTGCAACTCAACCTCGGCGCCCTGGGCAAGGGCTACGGCGCCGACGAGATCGCGCGGGTGCTGCGCGAGCGCGGCTTCACCAACGCCCTGATCTCCGTGTGCGGCGAGACGGTCGCCTGCGGCATGAGGGCCGCCGGCCAGCCGTGGCAGGTCGGTGTGGAGCGGCCGCGATATGCGCGCGACAGCTATGGCGCGAAGATCGGCGCCGTCGTGCCGTTGGCCGGTGGCGCGTTGTCCACCTCGGGCGATGCCCATAACTTTTTCCGGGACGAGCGCGGCCGGATTTATGCGCATATTCTGGACCCCGCGACCGGCCGCCCGGTGCAGCACAATCTGGCCAGCGTCACGGTGGTGGCCGCCAACGGTCTGATCGCGGACGGCCTGGCCACCGCGTTGTACGTCATGGGCCCTGAGCGCGGCTTGCACTGGGTCGAGCAGCAGCGCGACGTCGCCGCCTTGTTCATCGTCCGCGAGGAGGCTGACCGCTTCCGCTTCATCGCCAGCGCGCGCTTTCCGCCCTTCCGCAAACTGGAATGAAACAAATGTCCTTGGCTAATCGGTATGGCAGGGTAGGGCCGGACTGCCAGTCCGGCCGCGGCGCGACAGGCTGTCGCGCCCTACCTTAACTAGCCACGGCTCCCGACTCTCCGAGAGGTCGGGACGGATAATCACGGATATTACTGCGCAAGACGTCTCCGTGCAAAATCCTGTTAATCCTGTCAGAAATCTTTTCCGTGAAAATCCGTGTTGTCTCGTAACTGTTTCTTCTCTTTCAGGTTTCAAGTTTCCCGCCAAGGCGGGCCGCCTTCGGCGGCAGATCTCAGGTTCCCCCTCAAGGCTCCTGTCTTAATCTGCGTAATCTGGGAAATCTGTGGATGAAACTCCTGCTTCCGCCGGGTTACAGCGGCACCCCGGACACCGGCCCGGCGGCGGGCGGTTGGATCTGGATCTTGATGTTTTTCCCCATTTCCTCAACCCGCTGGCGGATCTGCTTGGGCATGGCTTTCAACTGCGCGGGGGTGTTGGCCGGGCCTTCAAAGATCACCTTGCCATTTTCCTCGGCCTTGACGGTACGCTGGCCGTTGTGCTCGGTCAGCGTCACGCTGAGCCCGTCGCGGTTTTCAGTGACCACACTCATGCTTTCGCTGTGCTGATAGCGTTGGGCGCGCGAGGTGTGGGGCGGAGCTGGGGTGGTCGGGGGTTGTGCCTTTGCGGCCGCATCGTCGTCATCATCGTCAGCCTCCTCCGCCGGCGCCAGTCGATCACGCCATTGACGCTCCAACTGCTCCATGCGGCGGCGCAAGTCCCGCAGCCCGAAGGCGAAAGCATCGTTCGCCGGCCGGTCGGGCGCTGGCTGTCGGAACGCGTAGGGCGGGGTGAACAACCGGGGCGGACCGCGTTCGGTCAGTTGCTTCGGCGCGATGCTGCCGAGCCTGATTTTCAAAGTCTCCGGTTTGCCTTGGTGCAGGATGAGCAGCTTGATCTCATCGCCGGGCTGGTGGTCGCGGACCAGTTCGGCGAACTGTGCCGGGCTGGTCAGCAGGTGCTCGTTCAGTTTGTGCAGGATGTCGTAGGGGGCCAACTTGTCTTTGACCACGCCGTCCTCCGCGACGTTGACCACCAGCACTCCGACGCCTTCGGGCAATCCGACTTGCGCGGCTACCGCCGGTTCCACCGGCGCGGTGCCGACGCCCAAATAGGCGATCTTATCCTCGTCCCCGCGCGCGGCGATCAGCAGCATCGGCAGCAGCGCGCAGGCCATAAGCCACATTCGCTGTGTTTTCATACTTCTTCTCCTTTGGTTTTTTCCTCGACTATGTTTCATGATCCTTTGACCAGCAGGGGGGCTAAACGTTCACGTCGCCGAAGCCAGAAATGGGGTGCCAACCGCTCACGGACCGGCGCCGCCGGCCAGGCGGTGCAAGGCCCACACAACGTGTTCACGGACCATTTCATCGGGATCGGTCGCGGCGCGTTCAAGCGGCGGGCGGGCAGCGTCTGCGCCGCTGTTGCCGAGCGCGACCGCCGCGTTGCGCCGCAGACCGCGCCGCTTGGCGCGCGCCAGGGGTGTGCCGTCGAAGCGTTCGCGAAAGGCGCGCTCATCCAGCGCCAGCAGCTCGTCGAGACGCGGCGTGGAAATTTCCGGCTGGAAGCGGAACGCCGCGTGCAGAGCTGCGGCTGCTGGTTCTCCTGTGGGCGGGGCTTCCAGCCCCGCGGCTGTGTTGCGGTTGCTTTCGCGGGGCTGGAAGCGCCGCCCACATTTGTTGGGTTGCTCCAGCGCGGAGTGGCAGTTTGCCCGTTGCTGTAAGATGGACGACGCGACGCCGCCTGCCCCTTCCTGTTGACAGGTTGCGGATGCTGTCTTGGAGGACAACGGACAACTGCCTGCTGACAAATGACGACTGACAAATGACCAGTGACAATTCGTCTGGCACTCATCGCATCCGAATATCCACCGTCCGATGTTCGGCCGCAGGTCCTCCGGAATCTCGCCTTTGTTTTCAATGGTCAGCCAGGAGATGCAGCGGCGGGCATCGAGCCGGTACGGCGCCGTCAACGCGCCGGTCGGGCAGGCGGTGGCGCAGGCCGTTTCGGCGCAGCAGGACTGCGGCAGCGGCGCGTCGTAGTCATCCAATTCCACGTCGAGCAGCAGCTCGCCGAGCAACAGCATCGGTCCAAAGCGGGGCGCGATCAGCATGTTGCTTTTGCCGATGTAGCCCAACCCGGCGCGTGCGGCGTGATCGCGCTCCAGGATCGGCGCGGAGTCCACGGCCACCTTCCACGCGAGCGGGCGGCCGAGATCGCGCTCAATAAAACGCGCCAGTTCCTCCAGCCGCGGCGCGATCAGGGCGTGGTAGTCCGGCCCCCACGCGAAACGCGCCACGCGTCCGCGCAACGGATCGTCCCAAAATTCCGGCGGCGGAATTTCCGCGCCATAGGCGAGCGCCACGCACACGATGGATTTGGCCCCGGCCAGCCGGCGCGCGGGCTCGGC
>JAPLSZ010000011.1 GCA_026398385.1 Kiritimatiellota bacterium
CTTCACCAAGCCGAGCGAAGTGCCGAAATTACCGCCGGACGAGAAGGGCGTCCACTGGGTAAGGCCGCTGGTGGTCGTATCAATGCCCCAGTTGCCGCTGGTCTTTGTGGCGCCGCTCCAAAGCGTATCGACTTGGGCGGTGGTCCAGCCACCAGTGCCAATCCGGGTAGCCAGCGTGCCGCCGCTGACCGTTCTAGCGCCACTCCCCAGCGACGTCGCTTTGGTGGCAAGCAGCGTGCCGAGTTGTACATCCGTCAGACCGCTGTAGGTGTTCACGCCGGAGAGGGTCACCGTGTCTGAAGTGGACTTGGTGAGCGCCACGCCACTGCCCCCGAGGATGGCGCTCACGCTGCCGCTGCGCACATCGTAGGAACTGCCGGTCAACACGCCGGTGGTGCCGTTGATCTGTCCGCCGCCTTGCAGGGTCACGGTGCCGACTGAGTCGCTGAACGTCTTGATGTCGAGAATTGCCGAACTGCCGTTGACCGTCACGCCGCCGGTGGAAATGGCATTGGCGACCCCGTAGACCAGCGTGCCGCCCTGCACTTCCGTCAAACCGGTGTAGGTGTTAGCCTGGCCGAGTTTCAGCGTGCCGGCGCCGGTCAGGATGATACTGCCCCCCGTGCCTTGAAACAGACCATACGTGGCGTCAATGGATCGGCCCGAGCCTACGTTGGCCGTCAGGGCATACCCCTGCAGATTGATGTTTTGCATGGGAGCATTGGCATCCTGCAAACCTTTGAGCAAAATCAGATCGCCTGCAGCCGCGCTACTGGTCACATTCCATTGCTGATCCGATCCCAGCGTGGGGACCAAACGTCTCGTGGCATTCCAAGAAACGATACTGAAGTCCACGGTCGCTGCGGACATGTCCAGTCCAATGTCTCCAAAACTGGTGGGGGTCAAGGTCAAGGTTCTGGTTCCGGCTGCGTTGTAGACACCGTAAAGCCGCGTGGTGGTGGCTGGCGAACCGATGCGGAGTTGACCAACAGTATAGCTGTAATTGGCCCATTGTATCTCAGTCCTGGTGCCGTTATCGCCGTCAACATCGATAGCCTCGCTGGGAGTATTGGGGACGTCCGCAGCAGTCCAGTTATTCGCATCGTTATAAGCGGTGCTGGCGGACCCGTCCCACCGCCGGTAGGTCTGCCCCTGCGCCGCCGTGCCCAGGGCCGCCAGCGTCACCACCGCCAACATCAACCGTACTGCGAATCCAGTTTTCTTCATGGCGTGATCCTCATTTTTTCGTTCGGCTCGTTTCGGCCGTTTTCGGCCGCGGCGTCCTGCGACACACACACCACCAAACACGTGTGAAATTTACCCCCCGTGTCAAGTAAAAATGCATTTTTGCGGAAAAAAATCATGCGGAACGGAGAAGATATTTGACAGGATTGACAGGATTTCCGCGGATTATAATCGGAGGATTCACCGCGAGAGAACGCAGAGAACGCAAAAGAGGAAGATGGTTGACCGGCACAGCCGCCTTCCGATCTATGCGCTCTTTGTGATCTTTTGCGGCAAAAATTCATGAAGAGGCGGAATTTTACCACCCGTTCACGGCGTTCACTTCCTGCGTCGCCCGGCTATGCAAGGACACGAGAGTTGGGGAGGAAGCCCGAGGGGGCGTTTGCTTCGCGGCCTTGGAACCTGCGACCTCCGCTTTCCTCTGCGACCTCTGTGGTGACTGCTTACGGAGTTTTTCCCGCCCGGCTTCGTCCGACTACGCCAGGGCACGCGGATGAACACGGATGGGCACGGCGAAGATTTTTGACAGGATCCCAACATTCCGGGAGGTCGGGACGGATTGCGCGGATGGGGGGAGGCGCCCAGGGCCGGAGTTGCTGCCTGGCGGCCGTGCGCGCAACCCTGGCGTGGGTCGAGGGCCGCAGCCTGCACGAAGCCCCGGCCGCGACAGCTTGACGCCAGCGTGGACCAAGGATATCTTGACGCCATGAAACGCCATTACAACATCACCCTGGTTGAATCCGAGGAAGGTTTTGCCGTTTGGTCGGACGATCTGCCTGGCTGCTGCTCGCAAGGCAAGACCCGCAAGGAAGCCTTGGCGAATATCAAAGCGGCCATCCGGGACTATGTGGCCGCCCAACCGGAGGTCGTACGGCGTTTCGGCGCGAAAGTGATGCACGAAGCCGTCGCCGTCTGACGCCATGCCGAAAATCCCCGGAGTTTCGTATGCCGCGCGGGACAGGGATGTCCCGCCCACAAGGCGGAAGGCGCAGCGGCGGAACCCGTGCTTCGCCAGGAGGCTTCCTGCGTCGCCATCAAGGCTATGCAGGACAAGACGCAGGGCGCCGAAGCGGCGGAACGGAAAAGATTTTTGACAGGATTAACAGGATTTCCAGAAAGATTGTTGGTTTATGAACCGATCGGCTGGCCTGGCGACAGCTTTCAATCCTGTAGAATCTTGTCAATCCTGTCTATGCGATCTTTGCGATCTTTTGCGGCAAACATTCCGGAATTTCTTCCACCCGGCTTCG
>JAPLSZ010000174.1 GCA_026398385.1 Kiritimatiellota bacterium
CCGCGGCGGAATCGTCGCGCCCAGCCTGGAGACCTTCAAGAGCTGGAAGAACATCTCGTTCGGCGACGCGTGCCTCAGCAAGGATCCCAACGAACTGGTCCGCGGCTACGAAGCGGAAATCGCGGCCATGAAAAATGCCGGTCCGAGGCATCCCTTGGAACCGAAAACAAAGTACACAACCAAGTAGGGCCACTGCACATGAACACGACGACTACCCGGGCATGGCCCGTTCCAACAAAAACCCTGGCGCCGGTCCTGTCCGGGTCCGGCGATTTCAAGCATGCGGTTGCATGTCTGTTAGGGCTTGCCGTGTTTTTCATGTTGACGCACGCTTCCCCTCTGCAAGCCGCGCCTGCGGCCGGCCGCATCGTGGTGGCGGCGGACGCCTCCGCTTTCGAGCAATTCGCCGCCAGGGAATTGCAGCGCTATATCTATCAGATCTCGGGCAGCCGGCTGGAGATCGGATCGAAGTGGGCGTTGAAGCAACCATGCTTCGTGATCGGCCAGGCGGAAAAACTCGCCGCCATGAAGCCGTCCGGTGCGGAGCCATGGGTTGCGGTGACGGCCGCGGATCCTGGTCCACAGGGCTATGTGCTCAAGAAGTTATCCCTGCCCGGGCAGGAGGTGCTGGTCATTGGCGGCAGCGACGCCATCGGTTGCCTGTACGGGGTCTATGGCCTGTTATCCGACTATTACGGAGTGGGGTTCTACCTGGGCGGCGATGTGCTGCCGGACAAGAAATCGGCCTTGACGCTGCCCGCGGTGGATGAGCGCAAGGCGCCGGCCGTGCAGATCCGCGGCTTCCTGCCGTGGACGAATTTCCCGCAGTCGGCCACCGTGTATTCCTGGGACGACTGGCGGTTCATCATCGATCAGGCGGCCAAAATGCGTTTCAATTTCATCCACATCCACAACTACAACGGCGAGAATGGCCACAACGAGATGTTCCATAACTTCGCAGTGGGCGGCGAGCTGTCGCGGGTGTGGATGCCCAGCGCCCGCACCGGCCACCGCTGGTCCTGCCCCGGATGGGACGTCGCCCAGTACCGCTTCGGCGCCGCGGATTTGTTCGACGATTATGACTTCGGCTCGGACTGCGCGCTGCACAATGAAGGCCTGTCCAACAAGGCTGTGACCCGCAAGGGCGCGTCGCTCTTCCAGCGGATCATCGCCTACGGCCATTCCCGCGGCGTGCGCATCGGCCTGGGAATCGACATCAACATCATCCCGGAGGAATATAAAAAGGCCGGCGCCAAGGCCGAGGACCCGCAGGTGGTCGCCGCCCGCGTCGAGCAGATTGCCACGAATTATCCGGACCTCGATTACCTGCTGTGCTTCCAGTCGGAGAATGTCGGCCACAACGCCGAGTTCTTCGCCGTCTGGCGGAAGATCTTCATGGGATTCCACGACGGCTTCAAGACCCGCTCGTCGCGGACCCGCCTGGCCGTGTCCGGGTGGGGTCTCAACCCCAAGGCGATCGAGGACCTGCCGGCCGATGTCATTTGCGCGCCGATTGCCCCCTACACCGACCGCTGCGAGAGCGGCGCGATCTATGGCCAGCGCGAGTATTGGGGCTGCCCGTGGCTGGAGCGGGACTGGGGCAGTTCACAATACTATTACCCGTACTCCATGCACCTGTCTAACACCATCAAGGCCTGGCGCGAACGCGCGCCCAACATGACCGGGTTCTACTGCCTGTCATGGCGCGTGACCGATGCCGTCGAACCGCGCCTGTCATTCATCAGCAAGGCGCCCTGGGACCAAGCCGACCGGTTGAAATCCTCCGAGGCGGTCTATCGGGAATATGCGGCCTTGCACTACGGGCCGGAGGCCGCCGATGACATCACGAAAATCATCAACGCGAACGAGCCGTATGTTTGCGGCTTCGCCGAGTGCCAGGAGACACCCGAGTTCGTCCCCACCATCGAGGGTCCCACGCTATACAATGTCGGACGCTTCAAGCTGATCGGGTCTGATCCCGGGGCAGCCCAGGAGTATTCGCCCGCGGCGAAATCCGCGGGGAACGGCCCGGGGGTGTTCGACAGCACGGAGGGCGGGAAATGTCTCGGCAACATCAAGGCGGGACATTGGGTCCGCTTCGACGACCTGGACTTCGGCCAGGCGGCCCGCGTGTGCGAGATCCGCGTGGCGGCCCCTTCCACGGAAGGCGCCGGCGGGATCCTCGAGCTCCGGCTCGACGGGCCTTTGGGCAAGGTGTTAGGCTCCGGCAAGGTGACGAAAACCGGCGGCTGGCAGAACTGGGCCGGCCTGCGCATCGACATCACCCCGACCTCGGGTCGCCACAAGCTGTGCCTGTGTTTCCGGGCGGAACGAAGCTCCACCGCCGTGAACATCGCCAAGGCCGACGAGCAACTGGCGGTGATTGACCAATGGCTGAAACGCACCGAGTCCCCCGCCCGCCGCGCGAGGCTCCAACACCTGCGCTGCCGCATCGCCGCCACCCGCGATCACAACGAACTGCTGGAGCAGTTCAATACCTGGCAATGGCCGGACCTGCCCGGCCCGATTCCCTCATGGGTCCGCAACTTCACCCACCGTGTGACCGACATCTCCTCGCTGGGCAACGTCACCAGCATGCAAAACCGCTTCATCCAACTCCGGTATGTGGCGAAGGAAAACGAGTTGCGCGCAAAACAGGCCGTCAAGGCCCCGTCCAACGTCGTCGCGCGCGGCACCAGGCAGGGAGCCGTGATCCAGTGGAAAAACGAGGAACCCCACGCCGCGGGCTTCAACATCTATCGGGACGGCCGGAAGCTCAATGACCAGCCGATGCCGGCGTCCGGCGAAGCCCGGTTCACGGACAAGGGAGACGGCGATTTCCGCTACACGGTGACGGCGCTGAGCGCCGCAGGACAGGAAAGTCCCCCATCGGTGCCGAGTCTGTGCGCCGCCGGATCGGCGGATCGGACACCCCCGGAAATCGTGGTTGTCTCGCCACCGACCTCGGCGTTGCTCGGACAAACGACCAGCATCAAGGCTCGCCTGCTCGACGGCCGGAACCACGACTGCACCAGCGCCGTCCTCTGCTATCGGCGGCCCGGCGAGGCGGAGTGGAAACGGATCGAGATGACCCGGCGGGTCCGCTCGGTCTTCGTGGCCGAGGTTTCCAGCAAGGAGCTTACACCCGCCGGCCTGGAGTATTTCATCCAGGCCACCGATGGGGATAATGCCGCCGTATTTCCCGCTTCCGCACCCGCGATGTCGCTTTCCATGGTCACAACGGCGTCCCCCGGCACGCCGCCGCCCGGACCGCCGGGCATACTGTCGGTCAAAGAGCAGACCCTGCAATGGGGCCCGGCATCCGGCGAGGTCTTCTGGTATCACATCTATCGGAGCGATAAGGCCGGGTTTTCTCCGAGTGGCGCAACCTTGTTGACGTATGTCGAAAAGAACACCACCTCCTTCAAGGACTCCGCCGCCGATTTCGACGGACGGCCCTTGCAAGGGGTCCGGTATTACCGCGTGACCGCCGTGGATGCCGCGGGCCAGGAAGGCTCCCCCACGCCGGCCGTTAGCGCCGGACTTCCCTTGCCCGGACAAACCAAGGATGGAACACAAAAGTGACAGACCAACAACCACCCGCATGAGAAATCGCAACGGCACAAACCAGAACCGAAGGTAAACACCCATGCATCGAATCATCCACCTCGCCGCGCTCCTGTCCTGTTCCGCCGCCTGGACCGCGCAGGACCTGCCGGCCGCCGAACAGCCCAAGGCTGGCGCGCTGGACCTCAGGGCGATCACCGCGCAGTCCACCGCGGACAACCCGCAGTTCACTAATAAACAAGCATGGCCGACGCTTGTGGGTGATGAATACTTCCTGAAGGAAAAGTGGCGGAAGGCGCGCCTGCTGATCTTGGCACTCCCCGGCGAGAGTGAACGCAGAGAGGGCCTGAAGCTCGATTTCACGAACCCGGCCAGTTGGATCGACGCCGCCACGGGCCAGCCGGCCAGCGCGATTCCGGATATGGACACGGATGTCGTTCTGCCGGATTCTAACCAGCCGTACAAGGTGCTCGATAAAGAAGGTGAGCAGGGATTCGCCTGCAGACACCTGACCGTCGGGCGCAATGCCGACTTCCAGATTGCCGGTGGAGGGGCCTTGTCCGTCTTCGGCAACGTGTGGATTCGTCCCCCCGGGAACATGTTTATCTACCGGACGCTCAGGCTGGTGGGCAGCCATGCCACGTTCTTCCGACAAGACTGGCCGGAAGACGGCAAACTGAAGAAGATGCACGACACGCGTGCTATCGTGCCGTACAGCGTGGATAATAAAACAAAAAGAGAAGAGAATCTAACGAATCCCTGGAATGATCGTAGCACGCGGAAAGTGTGTCATTTCATGGAGCACGACAAATCAGAGGGAAAGTCAACCGAGGTTGCCGGATATGTGAACGTAGCCGACGAAGTCTGTATCAAATCGGGCACCTTCATTGTGGGTCGTGGCAGTCGCTTCCTCACTGCCGGTCCGTCATCGATGGTGGTCAGCAAGGGTGCGAAAGTGGTCCTGCTGGACGGCGCGCAGTGCTCACACGGACAGAATCAGTTTGTCAATGATGCCGGGGGCAACGTGGATTGGGGCGTTGCGGACGGCGCTGAGGTTTCCGGCGGAACGCCGGACCGACCGTTGCGGCGTGACGCCTATTTGGGCGTCGGATACGACAACTGGATGAATCTGCCTTTTCTTCCAGCACCAGACGATAAGAAGGGAATTCCCGTCTTGCCGAGTGGCGCCAAAATTCACTATGGGTACGGCGGATACAGCGCTCGGATCAGCGGCTCTCTGATAGGTTACCCCGCGCCGGGGAGTGCGGCGCGCCTGGTGGTCTGTTGGCAGCGGATTGCGGCCGGCGGCGCCGGAGAATGGGGCCGGCGTGACGAAGGTCTCGCCAGTATGTTCCCCCAACTCGCGCCGAAAATCACGGTTTGGATCAGCGGCGCTTCAAAGATCGAGAGCGTCCGGTTCGACGATTTGCACCGCGGCGGAATCGTCGCGCCCAGCCTGGAGACCTTCAAGAGCTGGAAGAACATCTCGTTCGGCGACGCGTGCCTCAGCAAGGATCCCAACGAACTGGTCCGCGGCTACGAAGCGGAAATCGCGGCC
>JAPLSZ010000097.1 GCA_026398385.1 Kiritimatiellota bacterium
CAACAGGCCGCTGCTTGGCTCCCGGAACGGCCTGTGCAACGCCCCGGGACAATGGCGAACGGCTTATTTCCCGGCCGGCTCCGCTTGCTTTTCCTTTTTACCGACCGGCGCCTCGACGTTGCCGGCGGCGGCCTTGGCCGCTCCCTTCTTCTCCGTCTTTTTACGCGGAGGTTCGGGGATGTAGTTGACCCATTCGAGCAGCGCCATCTCGGAGCTGTCGCTGCCGCGGCGCTCGAGGCGGACGATGCGGGTATAGCCGCCCAAGCGGTCCTTGAACACGGGCGCGATATCCTCGAACAGCATCCGCAGGATATCCGCATGCTTGTGCCAGCGCAGCAGGGCGTCCTTGTCCCCGCTGACGGCGGCGCCGGGGCCGCGGACCTGCAGGCGGGCGGCCGCCAGCCGGCGGGCGGCGAGCGTGCCGCGCTTGCCGAGCGTAACCAGTTTCTCCGCGAACGACCGGGCCGCCTTGGCCTTGGCCACGGTGGTCCGGATGCGGCGATACTTGATCAGGTTCGAGGCGAGACTGGCCAGCAAGGCATCGCGATGCGCGGCCGTGCGGCCCAGTTTAATGGTTTTCTTACGATGTCGCATGATAGTCGCCCCGTTTCAGGATAATGCTTCCGCTGCCGACGCTTACTCCTTGTCGGCCTTTTCGGCCTTTTCGGACTTGTCGGGTTTCTCCTTCTCGCCCTGATCTTCGCTCTCGTCCCCGTTTTCCGCCTCTTCCTCCAGGGCATCTTCCGGCCGCGGGCGAAGCAGTTCGGGTTCGAACGTCATACCGAGCGAGAGCCCGAGTTCGGCCAGCTTGTCCTTGATTTCATTCAGAGACTTCTTGCCGAAGTTGCGGTACTTGAGCATCTCGGCCTCGGTCTTCATCGCCAGCTCGCCCACCGTGGTGATGTTGGCGTTGTTCAGGCAGTTGGCGGCGCGCACGCTGAGCTCGATCTCGTTGACGCTGACGTTCAGTTTCTTGCGCAGCTCCTCGCGGGCCGGATCGGTCGGCCGCGCGGCCTCTTCGAACTCGATGACCTCCTGCGCGGGCTGGACAAAGACATCCAGGTGATGCCGCAGAATGGCGGCGGACAAACCGAGGGCTTCGTCGGGCGCGATGCGGCCGTCGGTCCAGAGTTCCAACGCGAGCCGGTCATAATCGGTGCGCCGTCCGACGCGGGTCTGCTCAATGGCAAACTTGACACGGGTGACGGGCGAATAGAGCGAGTCCATCGGGATCAGCCCGATTTCCTGGCCTTCCTTGCGGTTCCAGTCGGCCGGGCAGTAGCCGCGGCCGATGCGGATTTCCATTTCGGCCTCGAACTTGCCGTCCCGGTCCATGGTGCAGATGTGGTGCTCGGGATTGATGATTTCGATCTGGCTGTCGGTCTGCAGGTCACCCGCCGTGACCTCGCCGGCACCCTTCTTGCTGATGCGGATCTGGCGCGGCGCGCGGGTGTACATCTTGAACAGGATGCCCTTGAGGTTGAGGACGATATCGGTCACGTCTTCCACGACGCCGGGCAGGCTGCAGAACTCGTGCTGTGCGCCCTCGATCTTGACGGTGGCGATGGCAGCACCTTCCAGCGACGAGAGCAGCACGCGGCGCAACGAGTTGCCGATGGTGCGCCCATAGCCGGCCTCGAAGGGCTCGACAATATACTTCCCGTAGGTTTTGGAGGCGGAGGCTTCGTCTTTCTTGATGCTCCGCGGCATTTCGAAACGAGCGAGACGGACTGGCATGTTGACTTCTCCCAGAGCCGGGCATTAACCGGCTCCTATGGTGCAGGTTGACTTGGTTTACTTCGAATACAATTCGACGATGAGCTGCTCGTCCACCGTCGGCGCGATTTCCTCGCGCGTCGGCACGTGCAGCACTTCGCCCTCAAAAAGGTCCTTCTTCAGTTGCAGCCAGGCGGCCAGGCCGCGGCTTTCCGCGCTGTCCATGAAACGGGCGGCATACTCACGGCCCGGCTTGCGCTCGCGGACCTGGATCTTGTCGCCCGCCTTGAGCACGCGCGAGGGGATGGTGTTCTTGCGGCCGTTGACCGCGATATGGCCGTGGTTCACCATCTGCCGGGCCGCGCGGCGCGACGGCGCGAAACCCAGGCGATACACCAGGCTGTCCAGCCGTAGCTCCAAGCTTTGCAGCAGCTTTTCGCCCGTGACGCCGCGGGTACGCAGGGCGCGCTCGAAAAACACCCGGAACTGCCGCTCCTGCATGCCGAACATCCGGCGCAGGCGCTGCTTTTCGCGCAATTGCACGCCGTACGCCGACAACTTACTGCGACGCTGGCCGTGCACGCCCGGCACCGGGCGGCCCGTTTCGATCGGGCACTTGGCCATATAACAGCGATCGCCCTTGAGGAACAACTTCATCGCCTGGCGGCGGCAAAGCCTGCATGCTGGACCCGTATATCTACCCATAGACTTTTCTCCCGGAAAACTTCAGTCGCTTACACCCGCCGCCGCTTAGGCGGACGACAGCCGTTATGCGGCATGGGCGTGACGTCCTTGATGGTGCTGACGGCGATGCCCGCCGCTTGAATCGCCCGGATGGCGGACTCGCGGCCGGCGCCCGGGCCCTGCACGTGCACCTCGGCCTCGCGCATGCCGTGACCCACCGCCTGTTTGGCCGCCTCCTGGGCCACGACGGTCGCGGCATAGGCCGTGCTCCGGCGCGAGCCCTTGAACTGGCAGCGACCCGCCGAACTCCAGGCCACCACGGCGCCCTTCATGTCGGTGATGGCCACCATGGTGTTGTTAAAACTGGCCCGGATGTGCACGATGCCCAACGGCACCGTGCGCAACCCCTTGACCTTTTTCTTGGGCGCCTTGGCGGCCTCGCCCTCGGCGGCGCCTTCCGCCGCGACGGCGCCCTCGGGCGCGGGCTTACCGGACGCCGCGGGGGCGTCCTTGGCCGCCTTGGCGGGTTTGGACGAGCCCTTCGCGGGCTTGGCTTCCGCGGCCGGCGGAGCGGCTTCCTGCTTTTCTTTTTTTTCTTTTTCCTCTGCCATACCTGTTCCTTATTCCGTCTTGACGGCGGAGCGGGCTTCCTTCCCGCGGACGGCGCCGACCGTCTTGCGCGGGCCCTTGCGGGTGCGCGCATTCGTGCTGGTGCGCTGACCGCGAACCGGCAGGCCCTTGCGGTGCCGGCTGCCGCGATAACAGCCGATGCTGATCAGCCGGCGGATGTTGCCCTGCACTTCGCGCCGCAGATCGCCTTCCAACACAAGCTCCTGGAGGAGACTGGCGAGGCGTGTGACTTCCTCGTCGGTCAGGTCGTCCGCCTTCTTGGCCGGATCGATACGCGCCTTGGCGACCAGGTCGCGCGCGCGACTCGGCCCGACGCCGTAAATATAACGCAACGAATACTCCACCCGTTTTTTACCGGGGATATCGACACCCATTACACGGGGCATGGTTATTTCTCCCTTATCCCTGCCGCTGTTTGTGGCGCGGATTAGAACAAATCACGCGCACGATCCCCTTGCGGCGGACCACCTTGCACTGTTCACAAATCCGTTTGACTGAGCTGCGCACTTTCATGTTCGGCCTCGTCCTCTAACACTATCCGTCCCTGCGACATATCATAGGGCGACAGGGCAACGGACACCCGGTCGCCGATCCGCACACCGGCTGCTGCGACCCCGCTGCTCCGGCCAGCGTATGCCACCAATTCATGGCCATTCGCCAGTTGGGCGCGAAAGACGTTATCTTTTATCACAGACAGCACCTGGGCGTCCAGCATAAAGATTTCTATTCCACGCATGTCAGCACCAACGCCGCGCCCTCACGAACCGCCACCGAATGCTCAAAATGGACGGAGGGTTTGCGGTCCCTGGTCACCACCGTCCAGCCATCGGCCAGCACCTCCACCGCGGCGCCGCCCATGTTGAGCATGGGCTCCAGCGCCAGCGTCATGCCCGACCGCAGCCGGGGCCCGCGCCCCGGCGGCCCGAAGTTGGGGATCTGCGGATCCTCGTGCATCCGGCGACCCACGCCATGACCGACAAAATCCCGCACCACCGCAAAGTCGGCGGCCACCGCCACCTGCTCGATGGCATGCGAAAGATCCGACAGCCGGGCGCCCGCTACGGCCAGCCCCACCGCCCGGTCCAGCGCCTGCCGCCCCGCCGCCACCAGCCGGATGACCTCCGGATCGGTGACCCCCACCATCACCGTGGTGGCCGTGTCGCCGATGAAGCCGCGGTATTCCACGCCCACGTCCACGCTGACCACGTCACCAAGCTGAATCATCCGGCCGCCCGGAATGCCATGCACCACTTCTTCATTCACCGAAACACAAATATGGCCCGGATACCCCCGGTAACCGAAAAAAGCGCTCTTCGCGTCCGCCGCTCGAATCAGCCGATCGCCGAGCTCGTCCAACTCCCGTGTCGTCATGCCCGGCCGCACAGCCTGCGCCACCGCCTCCCGCACCTGGGCGGCAATCCGCCCGCTCGCACGCATGCGCGCCAATTCCTCATCGGTTTTAAGGATGATCATGGCGGCGTGGCGACAGGCAACAAGTTGATGATGTCCGCCAAGGCCTGGTCGCGCTGCTGGCCGGCATCGATTCTGGCCAACAGGCCCCGCGCCGCGTAATAAGCGATCAAGCCTTCAGTCTGCTGGCGGAAGACCTCCAGCCGGTTCAACACCGTGGCCTCCGTGTCATCGGGCCGCTGCCGCAGCGGCCCGCCGCATTGATCGCAGACGTCCGCCTGCCGCGGCGGAATGTTGCGCAGGTGATAGACGGCGGCACATTGTTGGCACACCCGGCGTCCGGCCAGACGCGCCACCAGCGTCGCGCGCGACGCCTCCAGCAGAAAAACCTTGCGGATGCCGCCGTGGCGCGCGGCCAGCAACGCGTCCAAGCCCCGGGCCTGTTCCGTCGTGCGCGGAAAGCCGTCGAACAGGTAACGCGCCGCGGCGGGGCCGCCATCGAGCCGCTCGGCGATGATCTGCATGATGAGATCATCCGGAACCAGCTCGCCCTGGTCCATGTACGCCTTGGCCCGGAGGCCGAGGGGCCGACCGGCTTTGACCTGCTCCCGGAGCATGTCGCCGGTGGAGACATGGATGAAATCCGCGCTGCGCTTGAGGCCCTCAGCCAAGGTGCCCTTGCCGGCGCCCGGCGCGCCCAAGAGTATGACGGCTTGAATCATCGTTAGCGCCGCGACCGCAGCTTGCCCTTCTTCAGGAATCCGTCGTAATGCCGCATGATCAGGTGCGATTCCACCTGGCGCATGGTATCCAGCATGACGCCGACGATGATCAGCAGGCTGGTGCCGCCAAAGAACTGGGCCACCATATAAGGGACCTTGAACTGCAGGCTCAGCATGGTGGGGATGACGGCAATGATGGTCAGGAAGATGGCGCCGGCGAGCGTGATCCGCGTCATGGACCGATCCAGGAAGTCCGCGGTGGGCCGGCCCGGCCGGATGCCCGGAACATAGCCGCCGTATTTCTTCAGATCGTCGGCGATTTGCACCGGGTTGAATTGCGTGGCGACCCAGAAGTAGGAGAAGAACAGGATCATCAGCCCATAGAGCGTGGTATAGAGCGGCGTGCCGACATACAGGGCCACGCTCAAACTCTTGAAGAAATCGCCGGGAATCAGACTGAAGAGCTTGGAGGGGAACATCAGGATCGCTGACGCGAAGATGATCGGCATCACACCGGAATAATTCACCCGCAGCGGCATGTAGGTGCTCTGTCCGCCGTACACCTTGCGGCCGATGACCCGCTTGGCGTACTGCACCGGAATTTTCCGCTGCGCCTGGGTCAGGGCCACCACGGCCGCGATGACGACGAACAGCAGGCCGACCAGGAACACCAGGTGCACCGGCGAGAACAGGGCCGCCCCGCCCGCCGGCGCGCGAAACATGTTCAGGGTGGCCTGCAGCGCCGACGGCAGGCGGCTGATGATGCTGATCGTGATGATCAGCGAAATGCCGTTGCCGATGCCGCGCTCGGTCATCTGCTCGCCCAGCCACATCAGCAGCATGGTGCTGGAGGTCAAGGTCAGTACGGTCAGCATGCGAAAGGGGATGGGCGCCATCGTAACGATCGTGGCGTTGATGCCCAACTGCCCCGGATGTTCCAGCATGACCGCCCACGCATACCCCTGGAGCAGGCAGAGCAGCACGGTCAGGTAGCGGCCGTACTGCGTGATCTGCTGGCGGCCCGTATCGCCTTCGCGCGCCAGGCGCTCCAGCGCCGGCACCACGGCGGTCATCAACTGCAGGATGATCGAAGCGCTGATGGAGGGCATGATGCCCAGGGCGCCTACGGCGCAATGCTCGATCGCTCCGCCACTGAAGAGGTTGAAGAGCCCCAGGAAGGAACCGCCGGCGTCGGTGGGAATGCGGGCGATCTCCCGGGCCACGGTGGCCGCATCGACGCCCGGCGTGGGGATCAGGGCAATGATCCGGCAGATGAACACCAGGCCGAACGTAAAGAAGATGCGCTGGCGCAGTTCCGGAATTTTCAGGCTGTTGGTGAAGGCAGAGAGCATGGTAGGTCGTCGGCCTGGGCGCTGAAGGCCTGGGCCTTGACGGTCAGGCGGTTTTTCAACTCGCCCTCGCCCAGGATCTTGATGCCGCCGCCCGTGCGGTCGCCGCGCGCCAGCCCGGCCTGACGCAGCAGTTCGGGGGTGATCTCCGTCCCGCTGGCGAAGTCCGCCAGCGCCGCGATATTCACCGCGAGGAAGGCCTTGCGGCTGGGATTGTGAAAGCCGCGCTTGGGGATGCGCCGCACCAGCCGCATCTGGCCGCCTTCAAAGGTGGGCTTGTGCTTGTGGCCCGTGCGGGACATCTGGCCCTTGTTGCCCTTGCCGGAGGTCTTGCCCTTGCCGGACGATTCACCGCGCCCCACGCGCATGCGCGTCTTGCGGGCGCCCGGCGTATTTTTCAACGTGTGCAGATTCATGGTCAACCGTCCTTCGCTTTACGATTCCGTGGACCGCAGCGCCTGAATTTCCTCGCGCGAACGCAGCTGGCCCAACCCTTGCAGCGTCGCCTTGACTACGTTGCACGCGTTGCGCGCGCCCAGCGACTTGGCGAGAATGTCGCGAATGCCGGAAAGTTCCAGCACCGCGCGCGCGCCGCCCCCGGCGATCACGCCCGTGCCCGGCGAAGCCGGCTTCAGCAGCACCCGGGCGGAATCGAACCGGCCGATGACTTCGTGCGGGATGGTATGGTCGCGCATGGTGACGGCGATCAGGTTGCGCCCGGCCTGGTCGGTGCCCTTGCGGATCGCATCCGCCACCTCGTTGGCCTTGCCCAGGGCGAAACCCACGTGACCTTTGCGGTCGCCCACCACAATGAGCGCGCTGAAGCTGAAGCGGCGTCCGCCCTTCACCACCTTCGCGCACCGGTTGACGAACACCACCCGCTCTTCCAGGTCCGAATGCTGTTCGCGATTCGATTGTCTTCTTTTTTCCATCACGGCGTATGCTCCTCGCCCACAGGTTAAAACTTGAGACCCTCTTTGCGGGCCGCGTCGGCCAGGGCCTTGAGGCGGGCCTTGTAGGCGAACCCGCCGCGGTCAAAGACCACCTGCGCAATACCCTTGGCCTGCGCCGCCTGGGCGGCCCGCTGGCCGACGTCCCGGGCGGTCGCCACCGTCAGCTTGACGGCCGGTCCGTCGCCGGCGGCCAGGGTGGAGAACGCCGCCAGCGTGGCGCCCGCCGCGTCATCAATAAACTGCACATAGATGTTGCGGTTGGACACATACACCGACATGCGCGGCCGCGCCGCGGTGCCCTGCACCTTGCCGCGCACCCGCCAATGGCGCCGCACCCAGTAATCCTTTTTGGTCTTCATCTTCATAATTACGCCACCGTCTTGCCCGCCTTGCGGCGCACGTGTTCGCCCCGATACCGCACGCCCTTGCCCTTGTAGGGCTCGGCCGGATAGAAGGACCGGATATGGGCCGCCACCTCGCCCACCTGCTGCTTGTCCACGCCGCTGATGTTGATCGCCGTGCTGTCGGTCACCTTGAGGGCAATGCCCTCCGGCACCGTGAAAACGATCGGGTGCGAACGATCGGGTGCGAATAGCCGAGCGCCAGCGTCAACTGCCGGCCTTGCAGCGTCGCGCGGAAACCCACGCCTTGAATTTCCAAATCCTTGGCATAGCCCTTCGTCACGCCTTCGACCATGTTGGCCAGCAGGTTGCGGATGGTGCCGTACAGGGCGCGCGACTTTTTGTTGTCGTCCCCGCAGCGCACTTCGATCCGCCCCGCCACCACCTGGGCGGACACGGGCGCCGGGATGTTCAAGGTCATCTCACCCTTGGGCCCCTGGACCGTCGCGCGGGAACCCTGCACCGCGACCGTAACCCCCACAGGCAGGGGCACCGGTTTTTTGCCTATTCTCGACATAATCCGACCTTTTCGTTTACCAGATGTAACACAAGA
>JAPLSZ010000042.1 GCA_026398385.1 Kiritimatiellota bacterium
CACAGCGCTGGACGCCCTGCATCGCTGTGTGGCGGACGGACGGCTGGCCCACGCCTACCTGATCCATGGACCCGTGCGCGGCGCGGCGGGGATGCTGGCCGAAGCCTTTCTGCAATTCTTCTTCTGCCACGCCGACCGCCCGCCGTGCGGCGTCTGCCCGGAATGCCGTCGCGTCATCGGACATACGCATCCGGACGTGCTCTGGCTGGAGCCGGAAAGCAAGTCGCGGCAGATTGTGATCGGCGCGGATGAAAATGAAGGCATCCGCAAGGTGGTCCGCTTCATCGCGCTGTCGCCTTTTTCCGGCCCGCGCAAGGCTGCGGTGATTCTCGATGCCGAGCGCATGAACCCCCAGGCCGCCAATGCTTTTCTCAAGACCCTGGAGGAGCCGCCGGCCAACAGCCTGATCTTGCTGCTCTCGGAAGCGCCGGCAGCGCTCCTGCCCACCATTGTCTCGCGCTGCCAGAAAATTGACCTGTCTGCGGAAGCCGTGGCGCCGGGCGCCTGGCTGGAACCGCTGCTCGAGTGGCTCCGGGCGGGACCGGCGGAGGATGCGCTGCGCGCGACAGCGCGCGCCGGCGGGCTGCGGCACATTCTGGCGGAGGAAAAGGAAAAGATCGAAGTTGCCGAGCAGGCGGCGGTCGGGAGCGAGGACCTGGAGGAGGAGGTGTTTGACGCCCGCATCGCCGCCAAATACCGCGGCGTGCGCGCGGCGATTTTCCGGAGCATTCTGCACTGGCACCGCGACGTGCTGCTGCGGACGCTGGCGCTGTCCGACGCCCAATATCTGTTCCCCGCGGAGGCTACGGCGCAACTGCGGCAGGCGCGGCAGAGCAGCCCGACCGCCGCCTTGAACGACGTGCGCCGCCTCGAGACGCTGATCCGGCGGCTGGACCAGTTCCCGGCGGCCTCCGAGCAGGTCCTGCTGGAATTGGACCTGCCGCAGGGCGGCGCGCCGGCCGCCTGAACGCAGCCCGGCGCAGCCGCAACCAAAGCAGTTGGAATTATTGTGCGTTTGCGTTAAGTTAGTCACGTACATGCTGGCTGACACCATGAAAACGAGAAATCCGCTGACCGCCCGCCGCAGCATCAGCCGCGCCAAGCGCGTCGAGATGCAATTCCTGGAACGGGTGCGCACGCGCTGCCCGTCCTATCGCCTGGTCAAAGAGGCCTTGGGCGAGCTCTATACCCAGACCGGCCGGTTCGAGGAAGGTTTGGAGGTGGACCTCGCGTTGACCAGCGAGCATCCGCACGACCCGCATGTCTGGTACAATCTGGGCTGCAGCTTTGCCCTGGTCGGCCGCAAGGATGAGGCGTTCGATGCGTTGCAACGCGCGGTGGGTTTGGGTTACCGGGATTTTGACTGGATGCGGAAGGATTCGAACCTGGAACTGCTGCGGAGCGATGCGCGTTTCCGCTCCTTGCTCCGGCAATTCGCCTCATGAACCATCAGATCGAAAGGAATACCGAAATGAATCTTACGCTGGCGGCCAATACGATCCGCGGCCTGGCCATGGACGGGGTCCAGAAGGCGAACAGCGGGCATCCGGGCATGCCCATGGGCTGCGCCGAATTTGCCAGCGTGCTCTGGCTGCAGTTCCTCAAACACGATCCGGCCGATCCCCAGTGGCCCGACCGCGACCGCTTTGTCCTTTCCGCCGGCCATGGCTCGATGTTGCTCTACAGCCTGCTGCATCTTTCCGGTTATCCGTTGCCGATGGAGCAACTCCAGCAGTTCCGGCAACTCGACAGCCAAACGCCAGGGCATCCTGAATTCGGACACACTCCAGGCGTCGAAACCACCACCGGCCCGCTGGGACAGGGCCTCAGCAACGCGGTGGGCATGGCGTTGGCGGAAGCGATGCTCGCGGCGAAGTTCAACCAGGCTGGCCAGCAGGTTGTGGATCACTACACCTACGTCATTTGCGGCGATGGTTGCATGATGGAGGGCATCAGCCACGAGGCCTGCTCGCTGGCCGGACACCTCGGGCTGAACAAGCTCATTTTGTTCTACGACAGCAACCGCATCACCATCGAGGGCTCGACCGACCTGGCGTATTCCGACGACCCGCGCCTGCGCTTCGCGGCCTACGGCTGGAACGTGCTGGAGATTGACGGCCACGATGCCGCGGCGTGCGCGCAGGCGCTGACCCAGGCGCGCGCTTCGCAGGACAAGCCGACGCTGATCATCGGCCATACGCACATCGGGCAGGGCAGCCCGAACAAGCATGACTCGCACAAGGCGCACGGCGAGCCGCTCGGCGTGGACGAGGTCCGGGCGACCAAGGCCGCGCTCGGCCTGCCGGTGGACCAGGATTTCTATGTGCCCGACGAGGTGCGCGCGCTGTACGCCGCGCGCGCCGCCGACCTGGCCTTGGCGCACGCCGCCTGGAAACAGAAGCTGGGTGCCTGGAAACAGGTCAACCCGGAACTGGCCCGGGAGTGGGACATGCACCTGCAGCGCAAGCTGCCGGCGGACCTCGCCAAGGCGCTGCCG
>JAPLSZ010000326.1 GCA_026398385.1 Kiritimatiellota bacterium
CGTGCGTGGCCCCGGTGATTATCACCGTGCTACTGCAGTCGAGCCAGTTGTATGGCCAGGGCCAGCCCGCCGGCCTGCTGTTGCCGTTTCTGCTGGGCGTGGGCATGGCGCTGCCGTGGCCCCTGGCCGGCGCCGGCCTGTCCTTCCTGCCCAAGCCGGGCGGCTGGATGACGAAAGTGAAATACGTGTTCGGCGCGCTGATCCTCGCGCTCGCGGCCTATTATGGCTTCGAAGCCTACCAGTTGTTCCGACCCGCCGCGGACGGCAGCAACACAACGGCGCAGGACTTCGCGCGGCAGCTCGACGCCGCGCACGCAGCCGGCCGGCCGGTGTTCATTGACTTCTGGGCGAGCTGGTGCAAAAACTGCACCGTCATGGAAGCCACGACGTTCAAGGATCCGGACGTCCGGCAGAAGCTCGCCGCCTTCGCGACGATCAAGTACCAGGCCGAGCAGCCGAGCGATCCGCCGGCCAAGGAAATCCTCGACCGCTATGGCGCCGTGGGCCTGCCGACGTTCGTCATTCTGACGCCCAACAAGGAATGATCCGCGGCCAGCACGCAATCGAGATTGATGTCGCCTTCCTGTGGGCGGGGCTCCAGCCCCGCGTCCCGGCCCGCGGGCACAGTAAGACTGTGCCCCTACCTGGCCGATTGCCGGACCGCAAAGGCCAAGCTTGACACGGCGAGCTGATGCCCTAGGCTCATCCGCAGTACGAGCGGATGGGGTGGAATATGAAGCCAAAAGCTGCCGGACAAAAGACCACGGTGGGCGTGATTGACGCCGAAGTGCTGGCTTTTACCGCCGGCCGCGACGTGGAACTCGACCGCGCCCTGATCGCGGCCGATTGCCTCGGTACCGCCGCGCATGTCACGATGCTCGCACGAATGCCGAAGTCCTGCCGGGTCCTCACGCCGGTGGAAGCTCGGAAAGTCATCGCCCAACTCGTCGCCCTTTTGCGCCGCGCCCAGGCGGGCGCCTTTGAAATCACGCTGGCTGACCAGGATGTCCATCTCGCCGTCGAGCGCCATCTGACGGCGAAGCTGGGCGCACTGGGCAAAAAAGTCCACACCGGCCGCAGCCGCAACGACCAGGTCGCGGTGGATCTGCGGCTGTACGCCAAGGAGGAATTGCTCGGCGTGCTGGCGGAAATCGCGACATTGGCCGCGGCGCTGAACGACTTCTCCCGGCGGCACGCCGCCGTGCCGATGGTCGGCCGCACGCATCAGCAGCCCGCGATGCCCAGCTCCGTCGGCCTCTGGGCCGGCGCGCACGCCGAGAGCCTGCTCGACGACGCTGCGCTGCTCACCGCTGCCTATAATCTCAACGACCAGTGTCCGCTGGGCGCCGCCGCCGGCTATGGCGTGCCGCTGCCAATTGATCGCCAGCTCGTCTCCGACCTGCTGGGCTTCGCGCGCCCGATCGGCAATGTCCTGCACGCGATCAACAGCCGCGGCAAGCTGGAGAGCGTGATCCTCGGCGCCTTGACGCAGGTGATGTTGACCCTCTCGCGGCTCGCGCAAGACCTGGTGCTCTTCACGATGCCGGAGTTCGGCTACTTCAGCCTGCCGGCGGAATTCGGCACCGGCAGCAGCATCATGCCGCAGAAGAAGAATCCCGACGTATTGGAACTGGTCCGCTCGCGCGCCGCCCGCGTCACCGCCTGCCAGACCGCCGTGCTCGATATCGTCCGGTCCGCGCCATCCGGCTACAACCGCGACCTGCAGGACGCCAAGGAGCCGTTCCTGGAAGGCCTCGCCATGACCCGCGCCACGCTGCGCATCCTCGCGCCGCTGATGGCCGGACTCGCCGTGAACCGTGCGGCCCTGCTCAAAGGCTTCACGCCCGACGTCTTCGCCACCGACCGCGCCCTCGAGCTGGTCGCCGGCGGCCTGCCCTTCCGCGACGCCTACCACCACGTCAAGGCGCACCTGGATGAGCTCCAGCAGATGAGTCCGGCCGCGGCCCTCGCCAAGAAGACGCACCTCGGCGCGCCGGCCGGCCTTGACTTTGCCGCCGTGGCCGGACGCCTGCGCGCCGTCGAGTCTTTTGTTCGCAAGGAGTGGCAGGGCTTGCACCGGGCGATCGCGCGCCTGCTCGGCGTCGCCTGGCCCCTGACCTGAATTGTTTCCAACGTCTGCCAAGATAGGCAGAAAGGCCGTAGCATGCGCATTAAACCATTCAGAGCCTGGCGGCCGGCCCCGGAAGTGGCGCCGCTGGTGGCGGCGCCGCCCTACGACGTGCTGGATTCCGAGGAGGCGCGCGCGCTGGTTCGGGACAATCCGCTCAGCTTTTTGCACGTGAGCAAGGCGGAAATTGATCTGCCGCCGGGGACAGACGTGTACGCCCCGCAGGTGTACGCCAAGGCGCGGAAGAACCTGCGCAGTTTCCGGAAGGAAGGCGTGCTCGTGCAGGAGGCCGAGCCGGCGCTGTACCTCTACCGGCTCATCCGCGAGGGGCGCGCCCAAACCGGCCTGGTCACGGTGTGCCACACGGATGATTATGAGCGCAATGTCATCCGCAAGCATGAGCTGACGCTCAAGGCGAAGGAGGACGACCGCCAGCGGCACATCACGGCGCTGAACGCCAACACCGGTCCGATCTTTCTCGCCTACCGGCCGCAGCCGGACGTGGATGCGCTGACGCAGCGGGTACAGGCGGGCAACGCGCTGTACGATTTCACGGCGCCGGACGGGGTGCAGCACACCGTCTGGCGCGTGCCGGAGCCCGCGGCCTGGGTCGCGGCCTTTGCCGGCGTGCCGCTAGGCTATATCGCCGACGGCCACCACCGCGCCGCCGCGGCGGCGCGCGTGGCGCAGGAACGGCGCGCGTTGCAGCCGGCCGCCACCGGCCGGGAGGAGTTTGCGTGGTTCCTGGCGGCTTTGTTTCCATCCAACCAGTTGCGGATCATGCCCTATAACCGGTGCGTGAAGGATTTGCCGGGCCTGACGCCGGCGGCCTTCCTGGAGCGCATCCGGCAGGCGGGCTTCACGGTGACGGACAACGCCACACCGACGCCGGACGCGCCGCGCCACATCAGTCTGTATTTAGACGGCCGGTGGCAGGGCCTGAGCTGGCCGGCCGATCCGCGGGCGGACGCGGTGGGCAGCCTCGACGTCAGCGTTTTACAGAACCGGTTGCTGGGACCGCTGCTCGGCCTTGACGACCCGCGCAAGAATCCGCGCCTGGACTTCGTGGGCGGCATCCGCGGCACGGGCGAGCTGCAGCAGCGCGTGGACTCCGGCCGGGCGGAGGCGGCGTTTTCGATGTACCCGACCAGCATGGATCAACTGCTGGCCATCGCCGACGCGGGCCAGATCATGCCGCCCAAGAGCACCTGGTTCGAGCCCAAGCTCCGCGACGCC
>JAPLSZ010000303.1 GCA_026398385.1 Kiritimatiellota bacterium
CGGACGTGGGGGCGTATTTACGCGCCCGGGGCTACCCCGCCGAAGCGATCGCCGATTCCGCCCGGCGCGCGCAGCGGATCGCCCAGTTGATTGACGAGCAGAACGTCATCGGCCTGGTCCAGGGCCGGATGGAATTCGGGCCGCGCGCGCTGGGCAACCGGTCCATCATCGGCGACGCCCGCTCGACCAAGATGCAATCCATCATGAATCTGAAGATCAAATATCGCGAATCCTTCCGGCCCTTCGCGCCGTCGTGCCTGGAGGAGCGGTCGTCGGCCTTTTTCGACCTGGATGTGCCCTCGCCCTATATGCTGCTCGTCGCGCCGGTAAAAGCCGAACGCTGCCGGGACCGCGAACAACACGCGCGTCTGCCGATTCGCGAACGGATCAACCAGGCGCGGTCGGATGTGCCGGCGATCACCCACGTGGACTATTCGGCGCGCGTGCAGACGGTGGCGGCAGAGACCAATCCCGACTACTACAACATCATCAAGGCATTCGAAGAGCGCACCGGTTGCGGCCTCATCATCAACACCTCGTTCAACGTGCGCGGCGAGCCGATCGTCTGCACGCCGGAGGATGCCTACCGCTGCTTCATGCGGACCGAGATGGATTACCTGGTGCTCGGCGCTCACATCCTGGACAAGCGGCAGCAGCCGCCGTGGCAGGAGAAGGCCAACTGGCGCCAGGATTACGTGCTGGACTAGCTCGTTTTTCGACGACAGCCCAAAGCAAGAAAAGAAAGGGGCTGCCGGGCGAAAAATGTTCTCACCTTTTAACGGTAACCCATGACACCGGCGGACCGGCCGGGCATTCGCAAGAACGCGCCGGACCATGACGAGATTACGGCCTTATTTGAGAAACCGTTGGTGCCAGAAGGCATGGCCCGAGCCCGTCTTGAAGTAGCGCTCCAGGTCGGCGGCGTGTGTCAGTGACGGCACAGCCACATAGGCAATCAACTCCCATGGGCGGAAACGTTGGGTGGCGGTGCAACCTCCAGCGTTGTGAACGGTAAAGCGGGCAGCAATATCTTCGGTCATGCCGACATACGTCTTAGTGGACCTGCTGAGGCTTCGCAGGAAATAAACGTAATGCATATCCAGCCAGCCCTGCTACGCTCTGCGGCCAAGGCCTTGTGCTTCGCAGGGCATCCTTCGCGTGGCGTCTCAAATAAATGGCTTGCCATCCGTAGCGCAAGCCCCGCAGGGGCGCCGCGCGAAGGATGGCGGAGAGGGAGGGATTCGAACCCTCGATACCGGTTTTGCCAGTATAACGGTTTAGCAAACCGTCGCTTTCGGCCACTCAGCCACCTCTCCGAATCTACTGTAAATAAACGAGTTGCGTTAATTCAATGCAACTGCAAAAAATCTTAAAAACAGCACTTGACACGGTATTGTAACAGTGATACGATGCTCCACGATGAAAGACGGATGGGGCCGGCTTCATCGAGAAAGGGGCATCGTATGAGCAACGCAACATCATGGGTGAAGATTAGGAAACGCCGTTACACCTGGCAAGACAAAACGGGGAAGACCAGCGAAGGGACCGCTTGGATGGTGGACGCCTGGCAGTTGAACGGCGACCGCTTGCAACGGTCGTTCCGTGACAAGAAAAAGGCGCTGGCGCTGGTGGAGCAGTTGAAGGCGGAACGCCGCGTGGAGCAAAAAAACCGCTCCGTGAGCCTGGCGAACCTGGAGGATGACCAGCGGATTGACGTGATCGGGGCGCTGAAGATCCTGGCGGGCAAGGGGACGTTGCGGGTTGCCGCCCAGTTCTTCGTTGACCATAACGTCGGGCCGGCGGGGGAGTCGTTGACGGTGACGCAGGCGGTGGACCGCTACATCGGCCAGAGCATCGAGGATGACTTGCGGCCCCGGAGCGTCAGCGATTTGCGCGTCCGGTTGGGGCGGTTGGTCACGGCGTTTGGCGACAAGCTGGTAACGGGCGTGACGCGCCAAGAGGTGCAGGGCTGGCTGGATGGTCTGCGGCATGGACCGGGGAACAAGCGGAAATACGCCGCGCTGTCGCTCAAGCATTACCGCGTCGTGGCGCATGGGTTCTACTCCTGGCTGATCGAGCGCGGCTACGCAAAGTTGAATCCCTTTGCCCGCCTCACGGCCGGCCGCCGCAGCGGCGACAAGCTGTCCGACCAGAAGATGCCGGGCATTCTCCGGGTCGAACAGGTGGAAAAGCTGATGCTGGCGGCGACGCAGGAAACACCGGAACTTGTGCCGGCGCTGGCGGTGAGCTTCTTTGCCGGCTTGCGGTCGAACGAAGTATCCCTGCTGGACTGGCAGGACATCAACTTCGACTTGAACCTGATTACCGTCCGCCCGGAGGTCGCCAAGCGGCGCCGGGCGCGGCATGTCGAAATGGCCACGAATCTGGTGCAGTGGCTGCTGCCCTATCGCCGCGAGCGCGGCTTGCTGGCGCCGGAAGGCACGTTGTTCCGGCTGCGGCTGGATACGGCGCGAACGGCGGCGGGGTTCAAGGCGGGCGACTGGCCGCACAACGCGGCGCGCCACACCTACGCCAGCCATGCCTTGACGAAGCAGCAGGATGCGGCCAAGGTGGCCTTGCAGTTGGGGCACACCACGACGCACCTGCTCTTTGACCATTACCGGGGCTTGGTGACGCCACAGGAGGCGGAGCGTTACTTCAACATCCGGCCGCCGGCCGAGGCCAGCATCATCCGCTTTCCGGCATTGAGCGCGTGAACGGCGCGAAATTTGGATGGTTGACAATAGTAACGCATACCGCCAAAAGTCTGGCGGCCATCTTGCAGGCCATCCGTCACGACATGGGCTTTGTCCCCCGCGTGAGCATCGCGGCGGCGTGAGGCGGCGCCGTGCGCGAACCGGGCATGGTCTATGAGGCGGAACCCACCCC
>JAPLSZ010000359.1 GCA_026398385.1 Kiritimatiellota bacterium
ACTGCCAGGACCATCGCCCGACGGCGTTCCGCACAGGTCAGATTTTTGATTCATGGCTGCCCTCAGAAGCGATTGTTTTTTTCCATCACTGTATAACAAATGCTGTCACTTGCGTGTATAACGAGTGCTGTCACTTGGCCCCTAAGGCCTGAGACTTAAGGCGGAAAGCATGCGCGATCCAAATAAACTCAAGGCGTTCCAATTGGCTGACCAATTAGTTTTGGAAATCTACAAGGGGACGAAATCCTTTCCCAAGGAAGAGTTGTTTGGTTTGACTGCGCAGCTGCGGCGGGCGGCTGTCTCGACCACTTCGAATATCGTTGAAGGCTGTGCGCGGCATTCGGAGGCTGATTACCTCCGTTTTCTAGACATGCTTATGGATCGGCGCAGGAATTGCGCTATCAAGTCTCCCTTGCTATCCGGCTCGGCTATATGCCAACATCCATCGAGTTGATGGAACAATGTGTCGAAGTGGCACGGGTTTTGAATGGATTGATTCAATCCCTGCGGATCAGAGAAAAACCTTAAGCCTTAGGTCTCAAGTCTTAAGTCTGCGTCCTTATGAAAACGGAATCCGTCCGCATCCAGTGGAAAATGGGCGTGCCGCGCACGTCAAAAATCGGCCTCTATCGGGACTTGGTCATCGGCCGGCCGGGCTTCTGGCCGTTGTTCCAGTACGAGCTGGTGACGTTCCTCAGCACCAACGTGCCCGGCGCGTTGGGCCTCTGGCTGCGCGCGCGGCTCTATCCCAAGCTGCTCAAGCGCTGCGGCCGCGGCGCGGTCTTCGGGCTGAACACCATTCTGCGGCATCCGCATAAGATCGAGCTGGGCGACAACGTGGTGGTGGACGACAACTGCCTGCTCGACGCCAAGGGCACCGACAACGCCGGCATCAAGATGGGCGACAGCGTCTTCATCGGCCGCAACTCGATCCTGAGCTGCAAGAACGGCGACATCGTGCTGGGGGACCGTGTGAACATCGGCTTCAACTGCGAGGTCTTCTCCGGCAGCCGCGTGGCGGTTGGCGCCGGCACGCTGCTGGCGGCCTACACCTACCTCATCGGCGGGGATCACGTGGCCGAGCTCGACGAGGATATCGTGCACACCGGCAGCACGTCGCACGGCATCGAGGTGGGCGAAAACTGCTGGTTCGGCGCGGGGGTCAAGGTGCTCGACAACGTGAAGATCGGCATCCACAGCATCGTGGGCACCGGCGCGGTGGTGACCCAGGACGTCCCCGCCTACAGCATCGCCGTCGGCCTGCCCGCCAAGGTCATCCGCGACCGGCGGGCGGGGAAGCCGGCGGACGACGCTCCCTCGGGCGGTTGATGCGTGATGAGGCCGTATGAAAATGACAAATTTCGACAGCTATCTGGAAGAACAGTTGTGCGATCAAGCCTTTGCTGAACGCTTTGCACAGGTGGGCGCCGCTTGGGACGTGGCGCTGCAATTGGCCGCGTTGCGCAAAGGAGCCGGCCTCTCGCAGAAGGCGCTGGCGCACAAGCTGCGAACCTCGCAGCAGCAAATCAGCCGGCTGGAATCGCCGGGCTACGAAGGCCACTCGTTGAGCATGTTGCGGCGGGTGGCCAAGGCCCTGCACGCCGAGGTCAAGGTGACGCTGGAAGCATTGCGCCCCCAACGCGCGTTGGTGGCAGAATTGCGCGCCAAATACAGAAGCCTCCAAACAACATGAGCCCGCATCCCGCCATCCGGCCGCAGGACCTGGAGAAATATTCCTCCGCGCTGACGCTGGCGGACATGGAAATCTTCATCTTCCCGGAGTTGCTGTACAGCCTGGTGCTGGCGAACATCCTGTCGCCGAAAATCTGGGCGTGGCGCGACGACCCGTGGTTCGCCGGGCTGGCGCAGATGACGCCGCACCGCCGCGTGCTGCGGCTCAAGCAGTACATCATTGACCACTATGCCTTCAACCTCGACCTCGATACCTGGGGCCTGACGACCAAGGAGCGCGAGCTGGCCCGCTTCCGCGGCCTGGCGGATGAGGCGACGCTGGCGCGCAGCAACGCGCTGTTCGGCTACGAGGGCGACCAATACTACTTCGACCGGGATATCCGCCGCCACTTCGGCCTGGACAAGTACTCCGGCAACGTCATCCCTTACTGGAAGACCGAGACCGTCGAAGCCATGGACGCGTTCCGTTTCAAGGCGGGCTATCCGACGGGCGCCGGCGAGTGCGTCTCTCTTTCCACGCTCTACGCCGCGGCGCTGTTCGTCGTCTGTGGCATCCCGCTCCAGGACATCTTCCTCATGGCCACGCCGCTGCATTCCCAGAATTTCGTTCTCGTCGGCGACGGCATCCTGACCAACAACCGGCGCGTGGTAACGAAGAACATGTGGTTCAACGGGACGGAGCTAACGGACAAGGCCCAACGGGCGCTGCGCCACGAGCAGGTCACCGTGGTCAGCCATGTCACCGGCCACATCCACGTGCTCTATCCCGAGGCGACTATCGCGCCGGCGGCGTACGCGCGGTTCGGCGTGGCCCTGCGCAAGTTCCTGAGCACCCACATCACGATGGAAATCCTGCTCAACTTTTTGCGCCAGGTTTCCAGCCTGCAGGCCTGTTTTCAACTGCGGCACGAGATGCGCGGGCACGCGCATTACGTCCCGCTGGAAAAGGTGTACGCCTATGAACACGCCAGTTCCCGCAAGATCAGCGATGCCACGCGGTTCAAGCTGCTCGACGAGATGGACGAGGACGAGTTCTTCGCCGAGCCGATGGAAAACAGGATGCTGTTGAACGCCTTTGACGATTTCTTCCGCCAGGCCCATGTGGACCTCGACCACTCCGCCGACGTGGAGCGGCTGATGACCGCGCTCGACTGCCATTGCACGCGCGACCGCTCGGCCGTCCAGGAGTTACTCGCCTTTGCCCGGCTGGAGCCGCGGCTGCCGGAGGTCGCGGGCAAGCGGTGGGTCGCCAGCCCGCCGCTCGCCATCGAACCGGCCATGAGCCGCGCGGAGATCCTGGGCCGGCTGGAAGCGCAGCGCGCCACGCATCCCGTCGCCGACCTGGCCTTCTACGCCTACCGCGACCTGTCCCGCTGTGACTGGGCGCCGTTCCTCAAGGCGGCGCTGGAGCGCAATCCGGTGTCTGTGAAAGGCGCGGAGAAACTGCGCGACGAGCAGGCCCTCGGGCTGCTCGCTGGCTGGCCGAACGAATCCATCTACGACGGCCCGCGGCTGGCGCTGCCCGACGAGGTTTGGAATTACCGCCGCGGCGACGGGTTGGAGCGGGCGCTCACGCTGGCCAACCTCTGGAAGGCGCGCCATCCGCAGGACGCCCTGGCGCTGACGGTCACGCCGGACATGGCCACATTGCGCCTGGGTGCGCGTTCCGTCTCCTGGCCCAGCCGTAAGGGCTTGGAGGCCGAACGGGTACTCTGAAGGGCGTTGACTTGCTCCGCTCGCCAACGCCGGTACGGCGAAAGCATTGGCGAACGACCGCGAGTCAATGCCGGGTGAAAAGGGAGCCGGTCATGAAGAGTCCGATGCTGTCCGCCGAGCACCACGCCGCCGTACAGCGCGCCCTCAACCTGGGGCGCCGTGGCCGGTGTGCGGCATCGTTGCCAGCGGTGCAACGCACCGGTTTCGCCGGAAGAACATGCGCGGTCGTTACGGTTTCGTCCCATGACACCGGTACGCGAGGCAACACCAATTGTTCGTTATCGATCCGGCCCGGCGTTACACACCTCGTGGTGGCGGGTCAGTCCACGCGCTCGACGGTGAGCTGGGGATCCACGGCTTCGCGGAGCTGGGCCTCGATGCCTTGCTTCAGCGTCATGACCGCGCCGGGGCAGTGGGCGCAGGCGCCGAGCAGCCGGAGCTGGACAGTCACTCCGATCAGCGCCACATATTCCACGTCGCCGCCGTGCGCTTGGATCATCGGGCGGATTTCGCTGATGAAGTTTTTAACTTTTTCTTCCATAGGCTCACTCCAGGATGGCCGTGGTCTCGGCGGCCTTGCGGCAGCGCTCGACCTGTTGCCGGTAGTCCTCGACCAACTGGGCCTCCATGTTGCTGGCGCGGCCGAGCTGGAGGGCCTGTTCGGCACTGCGCAAGGCCTTCTTGTAGTGGCCGGAGATGGCGTAGGCCTCGGCCAGGGTGCTCCAGACGTGGCCGTCGCCGGGCGCAGACAGCAAGGCGTCCTGGGCCAGTTGGATGGCGCGCGGACCGTTGCGCAGGGCGGGGTCCCGGGTCGTGGCCAGAACCCAGGCCAGATTGTTCTTCAGCGTGTAGTCGTCGGGGAATTCCTTGATCATCGGTTCCAGGAGGGCGATGGCTGCCTGGTGTTTATCGGTCTGAATCATCACGGTGGCAAGACCGGCGCGGGCGCGTTTGTTCTGCGGCTCCTGTTTCAGGACTTTTTCGAAGAAGGAGATGGCCGTGCTGGACTGGGCCGTCTGCAGGGCCTTGTAGCCCAGGTTGATGAGCTTTTCCATCTGGGTATCGGCGGGGCGGGCCCGCGGGTCTGGCCCGTGGCGCCGGCGTCCGCCGCCAGCGCGCGGGGCCACACCGGTAGCACCAGCAACGCGGCGGCTAAAGCGATAGGCATATTCATGGTTTGACTCCCTACGCAGCTATTCTAGCCTGTCCGGCCCGCCAACTCAAGTTCCGCGGCTCCGCCCGCCGCCCACGGTGACCCGGAGGCTGGCCGGCTCCATGGCGGAGACTTCGATGCCCGCGGGAACGAAGACGCGCGCCGGCAGATTGGTTTCCGTGCCGGGCGCCAGGCCGGCACAATCCACATACACGCGCAACGCCTCGCGGTTCAAAGCATTCAGCAATTCCGCGCGGCCCCGGAGCGTGAGGTTGACGCTGACGGGGGCGAGGTCAACCGGCGCGCGGGAATTCGGCGCGAGCAATGCGTGCACCGGCATGGACTGGAAGGTCTTGAGCACCGAGCGTTCCTCGATGGTGACCGTTACGGTGACGTTGCTCGCTCCGTCGCGCGCCATCCGGGTCTCGCCCGCCAGCGCCAGCCCCGCGTACGTTTTACGGAAGGAGCGCGAACGGCCTTCGAGGTCGATGGGCGTGGTGTGCACCATGTTCAGGTGGTCCAATTGCCGCCGCGGGCCATACAGCAGGACTGTGGCCGGCTCGCACACCGTCTGGGTGACCTCATGATCCTGCAGCAGGTTGCCCTGAAATTCCGCCTTCACCGGCACCCGCTTCTCGCCCTCCTGGTCGAGGGTGACGGTGATCTCCGCGGGCTCCACCAAGACCGGCCGGGCGCCGCCCGGCGATTGCACATTCCGCGGATCCAGCCGGACCCTCTGCGGCCCCGGCTGCTTTCGGGAGCGCAAATCCACGTCCAGGCGGATCTGGCTGCGGTCCAGGCGCCGGAGGTCCTCCTGCGCGCC
This sequence comes from Kiritimatiellota bacterium, assembly GCA_026398385.1. Lineage (GTDB taxonomy): Bacteria > Verrucomicrobiota > Kiritimatiellia > CAIQIC01 > CAIQIC01 > CAIQIC01. The sequence continues at coordinate 5,385 of JAPLSZ010000359.1, forward strand.
CCGGAAGAGGACCTCGACTGTTTTTATCTTCCCATGCATCGCCACCCAGCCCTCGCCCACCAGGATCGCCAGCGGCACATCCTTGATCAGCGTTTCATGGCTGATCGTCGCGCGGATGGCGTACCAGGCGATCAGGGCGGCCAGGAACGCGGCCAGCTTGAGCCCCCGGTTGTTGGTCGCCGCGTGCGCCAGACGTTTGAGCAGTTCAGCCATAATCCGCAAACTCATTCGCGATCTGTTTCTCGTTCTCGACCATGCCGGCGGGCGAGAGGTCCATGGGCCCCCCCGCCTGGCGCCAGCGGTTGCGCGCACGCGGCGCCCGGAGCAACACGGCGGACAGCATGCGCCGCAGCCGCTCCTCGTCCAGGCCCCGGCTCAGGCGGCCCTTGAACGCCACCGAGATGGTACCGGTTTCCTCCGACACCACCACCACGAGCGCGTCCGTTTCTTCCGTCATCCCGATGGCGGCGCGATGCCGGGTGCCCAGTTCCTTGCTGAGTTCCTCCCGCTGGGACAACGGAAACAAGCAGCCCGCCGCCTTGATCCGGTCATGACAGATGACCACGCCGCCGTCATGCAACGGGGTGTGCGGGTAGAAAATGCTGGTCAGCAATTCCGCCGTCACCAGGCTGTCAATGGCCGTGCCCGTCTCCTGGATGGGGCGCGTGCTGATCTCCCGCTCGACGGCCAGCAGCGCGCCCATCTTACGGCCCGCCAGCAGCAGCACCGCCTGCACCATATGATCCACCAGCGTCCGGGACGGCACCGTCGGGGAAAACACATGCTGTTTGCCGAGTTCCGCCAGCGCGCGGCGGATTTCCGGCTGAAAGATCACGACAAAAGCCACCGCCAGGTACACGGAAAACCGGCCCAGAATCCAGTTCAGCACATTCAGATGCGAGAAGTGGGTCAGCACCAGCAGTGAGATCATCAGCACCACGAAGCCCAGCAGCATCTGTGCGCCGCGGGTGCCGCGGAAAAAAAGAATGATGTAATAAAACGCGACCGCCAGAAACAGAATTTCCAGCAAACCCGTCCAACCGGGGATATGCAATCCTTCCAAAAGCGTTCCTCTCGGCGCGCCGGCGCCCGCCCGTGCTTTACATTCATGAAACTTATCAAAATAAAACGGCCCTGGCAATCGCGCACGTGAAAAAAGGCGGGCTCAGGCGGCGTCCGGCCGCAGCGCGTCGGCGACACGGGCGGCGTCGCGCGAGGCGGCGACGTCGTGCACGCGGACAATGCGCGCGCCGCCCAGGATCGCCGCAGTGAGCGCGGCGAGGCTACCGGCGAGGCGGTCAGCCGGGCGCTCGCGGCCGGTGAGCCGGCCGAGCAGGGCCTTGCGCGATACGCCGACCAGCAGGGGCCGGCCCAGGGCGGCCAGGCGGGGGAGCCCGCGCAGCAGCGTGAGGTTGTGGGCCAGCGTTTTGCCGAAGCCGAAGCCGGGATCCACCACCAGATGCTGGCGCGGCAGCCCGGCGGCCTCCAGCGCCGCCAGCCGGCCGGCGAGATAAGCGCGCACCTCCTCCACGACCGCGTCGTAGCGGGGCTGGTCCTGCATGGTCGCCGGCTCGCCTTGGCTGTGCATCAGCACCAGGCCGGCGCGAAACTCCACGGCGACGGCGGCCATGGCCGGGTCCCGCGTGGCGGCGGAAACGTCGTTGACGATATGCGCGCCGGCGGCCAGCGCCGCGCGGGCGACGGCGGCCTGGCGGGTATCCACGGAGAGCAGGCAGTGCGTCCGTTGCGCCAGCGCGGTCAGGACCGGCAGGACGCGGCGCAGTTCCTCCTCCGCCGCCACCGGCGCGGCGCCGGGCCGGGTGGATTCGCCGCCAATGTCGAGGA
>JAPLSZ010000075.1:0-12351 GCA_026398385.1 Kiritimatiellota bacterium
CCAGAAAAGAGCGTTTTATTATCCGTCGCTCCGGAGAAACCATGAAAAGATTCAGCCTGGGCCAGCTCGTCATCGCCCTGCTGCTGACGCTGGGGTGCGCCGTCGGGCAAGCCGCCGACGCTCCTGCACCGCTGCGTGCAGGCGCGCGGCGAGCGTGGTGATGCGCCGTTTGACGGGGGGCCGGGGTCCTTGCACGGGCGCAGAAGCGGCTCCAGGATTCATAAATGCGCCCCATGCAGCAGCCTGGAGGTCACGATGAACAGCCGTACGCGTTTGCAAATGGCTCTGAACCACCGACAGCCGGACCGCGTGCCGGTGGATTTCGGCGGCACGGCCGTGACCGGCATCCACGTCGCCGCGCTGCACCGGCTGCGACAGGCGGTGCTCGGCGACCCGGCGCATCGCGTCAAAGTGATCGAGCCGTATCAAATGCTCGGCGAGGTAGATGCGGAACTGTGCGCCGCGCTCGGCATCGACGTGGTCGGGTTGATGACGCGCAAGACGCTGTTCGGCTTCGAGAACGCCGGTTGGAAGCCGTTGACACTGTTCGACGGCACACCGGTGCTGGTGCCGGAAAATTTCAACATCACGACGGACGCCAACGGCGACTGGCTGATCTTCCCCGAAGGCGACCGCACCGCCCCGCCGAGCGGCCGCATGCCCCAGGGCGCGCATTTCTTCGACACCATCGTGCGCCAGCCGCCGGTGGATGACGACCACCTCAATCCCGCCGACAACCTGGAGGAATTCGGGCTGCTCGGTGCGGAGGATCTCGCCTTCTACCGCCAGCGCAGCGCGGAGTTGGAGCAGGACGAGCACGGCGTGATCCTGACCATGCCCGGCACGGCGTTCGGGGACATCGCCCTCGTGCCCGCGCCGTGGATGAAATACCCGAAGGGCATCCGCGACATCGAAGAATGGTATGTCTCCACCGCCATGCGCAAAGATTACGTGCTGGAGATCTTTGAGCGGCAGTGCGAGATCGGCCTGCAGAACATCGCAACGCTGATCGGCATCCTGGGCAACCGCGTGCAGGCAGTGTTCCTGACCGGCACGGACTTCGGCACCCAGCGCGGTCTGTTCATCTCCCCACAAGCCTATCGCGGAATGTTCAAGCCTTTCCACCAGAAGGTTAACCGGCTGATTCACCAGAAGAGCACCTGGAAGACCTTCATTCATTCCTGCGGCGCCGTGCGCGAATTGCTGCCGGAGTTCATCGAGGCCGGTTTCGACGTGCTCAATCCCGTCCAGTGCTCGGCCGCCGGCATGGACGCGCGCGAGCTCAAAAGCGAGTTTGGCCGGCACCTCACCTTCTGGGGCGGCGGCGCCAACACGCAGCAGACGCTCCAATTCGACACGCCGGAGGAGGTCTACCGCGAAGTGCGCGAACGGGTCGAGATCTTCGGCGCCGGCGGCGGCTTCGTCTTCGACGCCGTCCACAATGTCCAGGCGACCACGCCCACGGAAAACATGCTGGCGATGTTCCGGGCGCTCAAGGATGGCGGCTGCTAAGCCGCGCTCCGCCCGCTGCGCGGCCCAGAGTGGTTCAGGGCCGCGCCATCAGGCGTGGAGGTATAAAAATACGCTGCCGGTTCCGTCGGCAGCTCTGCGGGTGGAAAGCATATGAAGCCTAGGGTTTGTTGTGCCATGGTGTTGGGTGGGTGTGTCGCGGTTATGGCCCCAGCGCGGCCCGTGGAGTTTTATGTTGCTCCGCATGGCAGCGATGCTGATCGCGGCACGCTGCCGAAGCCCTTTGCAACCTTGTTGCGGGCGCAACAAGCCGCGCGGCAGGCGGCCGGACGCCAGGCGGTGACCATCTTTGTGCGGGAGGGGACCTACTATCTGCCGGAAACTTTGCTTTTCACCGCCGCGGATTCCGGTACCCAGGCCGCCCCGGTCGTGTATCAGGCGTATCAGCAGGAGCAGGTGGTAATCAGCGGCGGGGTCCGGTTGCAAGAGCTCACGTGGACATCCTATAAGGATGGCATTATGCAGGCGCAGGTGCCCGCCGGTTTTGTCACGGACCAGCTTTTCGTCAATGGCGAACGCCAACCCCTGGCGCGGTATCCGAACTTCGATCCGCATGAACGCCACTTCAACGGCTGGGCGAAGGATGCGATCAGTCCGGAACGGGCGGCGCGCTGGCAGGCGCCTGCCGGCGGATTCATCCATGCCCTGCATGCCTCCGAGTGGGGCGGCATGCACTATGTCATCACGGGCAAAGATCCGGACAACAAGCTCACCTACGCAGGCGGCTGGCAGAACAACCGGCCGGCGGGCATGCACAAAATCCGTTTCGTGGAAAACATCTTCGAGGAGCTCGACGCGCCGGGGGAATGGTTCCTGGATTCAAAAACCAGCCTCCTCTATTTTTGCCCGCCGCCGGGACTGGATCTGTCCGTGGCAACGATCGAAGCGGTCCGCCTGAAGCACCTGGTCGAACTGCGCGGCACGGAGCAGGCGCCGGTCCGGTTCGTCAGCTTCAGAGGTCTGACCTTCCGCCACGCCGCACGGACCTTTATGGAGAACAAGGAACCACTGGTGCGCAGCGATTGGACCACCTACCGTGGCGGCGCGGTTTTCCTGAACGGCACGGAAGACTGCGCAATCGAGGACTGCTTTGTCGACCAAGTGGGCGGCAACGCCGTGTTCGTGAACAACTACAACCGCCGGGTCACGGTGCGCGGCTGCCACCTAGCGAAGGCCGGCGCCAACGGCGTGGCGTTCGTCGGCGATCGCGACGCGGCCCGGGTGCCGCGCGATTGGAATGATCATTCACAGTCGTTCGCGAAACTCGACCGCACGCCCGGCCCCAAGACCGCCCGTTATCCGGCGGACTGCCTCGTGGATAACTGCCTGATCTACCTCTCGGGACGCGTTGAAAAGCAGACCGCGCCGATCCAGATCGCGTTGGCGCAGGGCATCACTGTCCGCCACTGCTCCCTGTATGATGTGCCGCGCGCCGGGATCAACATCGGCGACGGCTGCTGGGGCGGCCATGTGATCGAGTTCTGCGACATCTTCGACACGGTCAAGGAAACCGGTGATCACGGCTCTTTTAATTCCTGGGGCCGGGATCGTTTCTGGGGCCTGGGCGGCCTGGATCTGAACGATGACAAGTCATGGGAATCCAACAAGGATGTCGTATTGCTGGACGCAGTTAAGACGACCATCCTGCGCAACAACCGCTGGCGCTGCGATCATGGCTGGGACATCGACCTCGATGACGGTTCCAGTAATTATCACCTTTACAACAACCTCTGCCTCCATGGCGGCATCAAGAACCGCGAGGGCTTTTACCGCGTCGTGGAAAACAACATCATCGTCAACAGCGGCTTTCACCCGCATGTCTGGTACAAGCACAGCGAAGATGTTGTCCGCCGCAATATCATGTGGAGCGATCAATACCTGCCGGCCGGCGGCATGCCGAATACGCCCTGGGGCCGGGAGCTGGACAGCAATCTCGTCCATCGCGCGGGCGTCACGCAGCCCGCGCCGGCCACCAAACTTGCCGGACAATCCCGACGCGATGAACATTCGCTGGTGGCCGATGCGCTGTTCGTCGATCCCGCCAACGGTGACTTCCGCGTACAGGGCGACTCGCCGGCGCTGAAGCTGGGGTTTGTGAACTTTCCGATGGACCGGTTTGGCGTGCAGAAGCCGGAACTGAAGACGATCGCGCGCACCCCGGAAATGCCCAAAACAGGTCCGGCGGGCAAGTCCGCCAGACAAGCACCGTCTGTCCCGCGGGTCCAATGCGCCTTGCAAGCCCTGGTTCGCAATATCGCCGGACTGGGCGATCGCTCGGCGTATGGATTGCCGGATGAAACCGGCGTTTTGGTGGTGGAGGTGCCCGCCCCCGGCGCGGCCGCCCGTGCCGGCCTGCAGCAGGGCGACGTGCTGCGCGCCTGCAACGGTCAACCCATTCGGACGGTGGCGCACTTACAGCAGTTGTGTGATCAGGCCGCGGGCAACAAGCTGACGCTCCTGGTCGTGCGTAAGCAGCACCAGGTGACCGTGGAGGTGCGCGACTATATTGTCACCAAGCCTTAGGGATCGTCTGACTTCAAGACCGACACCTGGAAGGCGAAGATCCCGGCCAGCTTCTTCGGCAGCTTCAATCCCTACACCGATCTCATCCATGGCGACTGGTTCTCCGATAAGAAACGTCCGCATCACACGTGCGCCGTCTATCTCAACGGCGACTGGCTGACCGAGGCGGCCAGGCTGGACGACGTCCTGGAGCCGGCGGGCGCCACCCCGCTCTGGTTCGGCTGGGTGGATCCGACGAACACAACGATCTGGGCGCAGTTCAAGGGAATCGATCCCAATGCGCAACCAGTGGAGATCAACGTACGCCAAGCCGTCTTCTATCCGGACAAGCCGGGCCGTGACTATATCACGGTCCGCGGCTTCACCCTCAGGAACGCAGCCACCCCCTGGGCGCCGCCCACGGCCGAGCAGATCGGACTGATCGGCACGCACTGGAGCAAGGGCTGGATCATCGAAAGCAATGTCGTCAGCCACTCGGTCTGTTCCGGCATTGCGCTGGGCAAATACGGTGACGCGTGGGACAACCGCGCGGAATCGGCCGAAGGTTACGTCGGCACCCTCACGCGTGCGCTGACGAACGGCTGGAACAAGACCACCGTGGGCGGACACATCGTTCGCAACAATCACAGCTCGCATTGTGAACAGACCGGGATCGTGGGCAGCCTGGGCTGCTCGTTCAGCACTGTCACCGGCAACACCATTCACGACATTCACGTTCGGCGGCGCCTTCCACATCCACACCTTCGACGGCCGCCTGACACCGTTCCATAAGGCGCATTCCACCGCGGTCGCGGGTCTGCACAACAATCCGAACGGCGACGACCGCTATTACAACCATGTGTTCCTGAAGCGCAGCGACCTGACCGCCTACGATAGCGCGCGCCTGCCCGTCTGGATGAGCGGCAATGTGTACCTGAACGGCGCCAAGCCCTCCCAGCATGAAACCGCGCCGCTCGTCAAGCCGGAGTTCGATCCGGCGTTCAAACTGGTGGAGCAGGCCGACGGCTGCTTCCTCGAATTCACGCTCGGCCCGGGCTGGGCCGGCGAATGCACGCGCAAACTGGTGACCACCGCGTTGCTGGGCAAGGCGAGCATCCCGGATCTGCCGTATGAACAGCGCGATGGCGCGCCGCTGCGCATCGTCACCGATTACTTCGGCAAGAGCCGGAACGAGGCGACTCCCACCCCTGGTCCCTTCGAGAAACCCGGGACGGGCGCGATCGCGCGCAAAGTCTGGTCCTGACATCGTCGCGCGCCTTCAGGCGCTGGCCAACAAGCTGAGCGATGAAATCGGCGGTACGAATCCCAAGGCCCGCCGCCCCGCCGGCGAAGTGACGCATCCCAAGACGCTGTATCCAACGAAAAATGACAAACCGGCCGGGAAGAAGGCCAATAAGTAGGCCGGGGCTCCGACCCGGCGTTGTGTCGGCCACGGGCGGTTGTAGGACGGGTCTCCGCCCCGGCGCTAATCAACTGGCGAGGTCATCGAGCCTACCATGCCCGTGATAACCCTGTAGGCCGGGTCGGGAGCCCAAAGAGTGTTCGGCAAGATGCCGAACAGAACCGGCGGGACGCCGGCGCTCCCCAATTTGCGGACAGCTGCTGACACCATCCCAACGGCAAAGGGTCGCGGCGACGCGCGCCGCCTTGACACGGATTACCCTAGTGTGCCAAGAAACCCCGTACCGCCCTCGGTCGGACGATGGGAATACCCCGACCGGGAGGACATCGGGCGCAGAGGTCGGTGTTGAGCGCCGTTGACAACGAGAACAGGAGCAGCAAGCGATGAAAACTGAAACGAATCCGGTCAGTGCCGCCGCCAAGGTCAACTGGTCCTACCTGCTGCCGATCTGCCTGATCGCCACGCTGGGCGGACTGCTGTTCGGATACGACACCGGCGTCATCTCCGGCGCCATCGAATCGCTCACGGCCCGCTTCGGCTTGAGCGAGGTGATGAAGGGCTGGTCCTCCGGCTGCGTCCTGATCGGCTGCGCCGCGGGCGTGCTGCTGGTCGGACCGATTTCCGACCGCTTCGGCCGCAAGAAGGCGATGTTCATCGCCGCCGTGCTCTTCCTGATCTCCGCCATCGGCACCTCGCTGCCGAGCGATATCTGGACGTTCATCGTGTTCCGGATCCTCGGCGGCGTCGGCATCGGCGTGGCCTCGATTTCCACGCCGATGTACATCGCCGAGATCACGCCGGCCAACCTGCGCGGGCGGCTCGTCTCGGTCAACCAGATCGCGATCGTCGGCGGCATCGCGGCGACGTCGTTCGTCAACTATTTCATCGCCGGCCACGGCGACCAGGCGTGGAATATCGCCACCGGCTGGCGCTGGATGTTTGCCATGGGCATCGCGCCCGCCGTCGTGTTCTTCCTGATGCTGCTGCGCATCCCGGAGAGCCCGCGCTGGCTGATCGAGATGCAGCGCCCGGACGAGGCGCGCGACGTCCTGACGAAGGTCGGCGGCGCGGAGTTCGCCGCGTCCGAGTTTGCCAGCATCCGCGATTCGCTGTCCGGCGAGAAAGGCACGTGGGGCGAATTGTTCTCCCCCAACCTGCGCCTGCCGCTGGTGATCGGCATCGCCCTGGCCATCCTGCAGCAGGTCACCGGCATCAACGTGTTCATGTACTTCGGCGCGACGATCTTCAAGACCATGAGCCAAACCACCCGCGTGGATGCCGGCCTGCTGCAGCAGATCGTGATCAACGGGACCGGCGTCTTCTTCACGCTGATCGCCATCGCCACGGTGGACAAGCTGGGCCGCAAGCCGCTGATGCTCATCGGCACGCTGGGCATGGGCATCAGCCTCGTCGCCATGGGCATCATGGCGCAGACCATGAGCGACCCGACCGCCGCCAGCCACCTGATGCTCGCCTGCATCGTCCTTTACATCGCCTGCTTCGGCCTCTCCGTCGGCCCGGTCACGTGGGTCATCCTGTCCGAGATCTTCCCGACCGCGGTCCGCGGCCGGGCGCTCGGCCTGGCCACCTTCTGCCTGTGGATCGCGGATTACGCGGTGACGCAGACTTTCCCGATGATGGACGCCAAGGACACCTGGCTGGTCGCGAAGTTCAACCACGCCTTCCCCTTCTACATCTATGCCGCCTTTTGCGCCGTGCTCGTGGTGGTAATGCTCTGGCTGGTGCCGGAAACCAAGGGCCGCTCACTGGAGGAGATCGAAAGGAGCTGGAGGATTTGATTTTTCTCCGCCTACCGCCCATGGTGATCCCGGGCCGAGGCTCCCGCCCTTTCACGCTCCGCAACGCTCTGCAATGGATCACGGTCTACTGTTCGCCGTTAGCGCCTTTGGCGGGCACGCCCCTTGTACGGCGATGAACCGGGCTACTTGAGCTTGTCCAGCGCCAGCCAGGCGAAGGCGGCGGCCGTGAGCGTGGCGAGGGCGCTGGCGGCGATGGACCAGAACCGACGGCCGCGGTCGCCGCCGCGCTGCTGCCGCTCGAACAGCCAGCCCAGCGCCGCGCCGGCGACAAACCCGCCGCCGTGCGCATGGTTGTCCGCGCCGACCATATAGCCGAAGATAAAGCTGTACAGCGCCCATTTGAGGAAGAAATCCCGCTGCGCGCGGCCCTGCGGGCCGCCATAAAAATGCGCATAGGTCAGGCCCAGTCCGATCAGGCCGAACAGCGCGCCGGAGGCGCCGGCGATGTTGACCACCGCCGCGCCGCGCAGCAACACGTCCGCCGCCCCGCCGCCAAGCAACGCCAGCGTGTAGGCCGCAAAATACCGCGCCCCGCCCACCTGCTGCTCCAGCGCCGGGCCGACCTGCGACAGCGCGAACAGGTTGAAGGCCAGGTGCATCAGCCCGATGTGCAGGTAACCATAGGTGATCAGACGCCAGTACTCACCCTGCCAGAAAGCGGCCGGCACCAGTGCGCCCAAGGCATAGAGGGATCCCGGTGAGGGCGCCAGCAGTCCGCGCAAGCCAAAGGCCAGCAACTGGATGACGAAATGCAACCCGTTCGCCGCCAGCAGCACAGCCGTCACCGGCCCCCGCGCCGGGAGCATCAACCCCACGGCGCGCAACGCGGCCTGCACGGACCAGGACGCCACCGCCCGGCCGCAGCGCAGGCAGGTCCGGTCGTGGCGGTCCACCAGTGCGCCGCAGGCGCAGATCTTGTGACGATACAGCACGTGCTGCCGACGATTGAGCCACCGCGCCTGGACTTGCTCCCAGCGCCGTTGCCAGCGCAGCGCGCGCCACGTCCACGCCACGCCACGCAGACCCAGCCGATCGAATAGGTCCTTAAAGTCCATCATGTCCGTTCCATCAACCGACGCCGCGTGAGATCACGCGGCTGGCAACCGGATTGGCGCAACAGTTCCCGCTTGATGTAGGCCGGGGCTCCGACCCGGCGAATCCACCCGCTGGTTTGGCATTGTAATTTCATAAATTGTAGAAGAAGTCAGGAGTTTTATCCACATTCATCTATCCGGATGATTGAACCACCCAGTCGCCAAGACGAAGCTTTAACCACGAAGGACCGCCGGCCCGGGCTGACCGACCGCTCAAGCGCCGCGCAGTGCGCCGGCGATGGCCGCCGCCGTGCGGTCCCAGGAAAACGAGCGGGCGCGGGCCTGGGCGCGCGCGCTCCAGGCGGCGCGCGCACCGGCGTCCAGTCGCAGCAGTGCGCGCATCTGCGCCGCCCACGCGGCCGCGTCGTCCCGCTCGGCATAGGCAATGGCATCGCCGCCCACCTCGGGAATGGCGGCCTGGCGCCAGGCGACCACCGGCGTGCCGGCGGCCATGGACTCGAGCACCGGCAAGCCGAAGCCTTCGTAAAGCGAAGGGAAAACGAACAGCGCGGCGTCCTGGTACAGCACGACGAGGTCGTCGCGTGTGACGCGTTCCAGCCGGTGGACGCGGTCCCGCGCCGCCAGTCCGACCAGCGCCGCCTGCACGGCAGCTTCGCCGCGCCGCGGCTGGCCCACCAGCACCAGTTGGTGCGGAAACTCCGCCGCCAGCAGACCGAAGGCCGCCACCAGCCGCGGGACGTTTTTGTGCGGATAGGTGTTGGCCACGCACAGCAGGTACGGCCCGGTCACGCCGAGCCGGCGCCGGACGGCGGCGCGGACCGCTTCCGGCGGTTTCGCGAAAAAGTCCGGCGCGGCCGCCAGCGGCGTGACGGTGATTTTTTCCGACGCCAGGCCGGTGTGCCGCATGATCTCCCGCCGGGAAAATTCGGACAGGGTCAACACGCGCCGGCAACGCCGGCTGCCCGCCACGATCAGCCCGTGCGTGACCAGCCGCGCCAGCCACGCAAGGTCCTCGGGATGACGGCGGTACTGCATATCAAGGATCGAGACGACCTGCGGGCAGCGCGCCCAAAATGGCGCCGTATAGCCGGGCGACCACAGCACCTCCACGCGGGCCCGGCGGGCGGCCGCCGGCAACTGGATTTGCTCGCACAGGATGCGCACCGCGCGGTGGGCGGCGCGGAAGCGCAAAGGCACCCGTTCGACGTTCGGAAAACAGCCCAGCCGCTCGCGCCAGTAGGCGTCGTTTTCATGCTGCGTGAAAAGCACCAGGGTCAGCGCCGGATCGCATTGCGCCAGCGCGCGGAGGCTTTCGACCAGGTAGGTCTCCGATCCGCCGACTTCGCCGGGGATCAGGAACAAGGTGTTGACGCCGACGCGCATGGATTATCCGTCCTTGCCCTTTTCACTTTCCACTTTCAACGTTCCACGCTCCCGGCGTCGCGCCATGAGCGTGTAGGCGCCGACAATGCCGAACCGCACGCCGAGGTGGAGCACGGCCTGCGGCGAGAACCGGCCCGCGTCGGCGACCGCCGCCTGCCACTCCTCGCGAAACTGGCGGCGGTAGGTCTGGCCGCTGATCGAGCCCGGATGCCAGCGAAAGTCCGCCAGCGGCGCGCCGGGCACGCGGGCGGCCCCGCCGCACCGCCACAGCCGCAGCATGAATTCGTAATCGAAGGCCGCGGCGAGATCCTCGCGCAACCCGCCGGCTTGGGCCAGCGCGGAGCGGCGAAAGAACATCGCTGGCTGGGAGATGTAATTGATGCACTGGAAGGTGCCGCGCGCGGACAGCGGGAAAAACAGCTCTTTGAACCGCGTGATGCTCCGTCGGATTTCGGCGCCCGCCTCATTCACCATGCGGCACGCGCCGAAGCACCAGGCGCAGCGGGGCTGCGCGCGCAGGACCGCGGCGACGCGGCCCAGCGCGCCGGGATGATAGCGGTCGTCGGCGTTGAGCCAGCCCAGTACGTCGCCAGTGGCGCGGCTCAAACCATTGTTGATCGCCGCGGCCGGCCCGCCGCCGGCGACCCGTCGGTGCTGCCGCCGTCCATGATCCAGTGCTCCACCTCCACGCCGGCGCAGCGCTGGGCGGCGACGCTGGCCAGCGCTTCCTCGAGGAACCGCGCGCCGTTAAAATTCGGCGTGATGATCGAGAATTTCATGCGAGCAGCGGCGGCGGCGCGGCCAGCCAGACGTCGTAATCCGGTCCAAATTGGCGCAGAAATTCCGGTCCCCAATAGCGCTCCCAGGCCAGCACCGGCAGCAGGATGACCGCGTTGACGTACGGAATCAGCAGGCCACAGCAACAGCAGCAGGTGAGGCAGGCGATCAGCAGCACGCCCAGCCCCAGGGCCACGCCGAACACCAAGCGCAGCAGCCCGTACAGCAGAAACGCGCCCGGCCGCGCGCGCCAGAGCGGCAGCCAGAGGCGCCAGGCGGCGTTGGTCCGCAGATCGTGTTTGTACATCAGCGGCACAATGAAGTCCACCAGGAAGGCCGCCACGTACCCGTTGACGAGCATGAAGACCAGCAGCAGCAGCGCGCTGACCGCGATGCCCACGACGGCCGAGGCCCCGAAGGCCCGCGCCCGGATGGCCGGCCACGCCAGCGCCACCCCCACCCCCGCGATCAACAGCACCACCGCCAACACCACCAGCCCGTAAACCACCAGCCAGAGAAACAGCGAATGACCCTGTCGCCGGTATTGACGCCACGGCGCCGCCACCTCCGCGCGGCCGGTGACCGCGTTGTCCAGGAACATGAACTTGCCCCGCGCGCTGAGCCACAGGAGCGCCAGACCGAGCGCCAACGCCAGCACGAGCACCACCGCGCCCACGCCCAGAATGATCCAGAAATACTCATGCCAGAAAGTCGAGAGCCCCGCGGAGGGAAGCTTGCGGCGCGATGACGATGGCGAAGGAAAGTTGAAGTTGAAGCTTCCCCCGCCCTCCCCGAGCGTCGCCAGCCAGGCCGTGAAGCCTATGGTCAGCCAACGTATCAAGTCAAACGGACGGAACAGCAGCGCTTGCATGCGGCGGAAGGCCGCGATAAACGGTTCCACGTAGTCAATCGCTTGTTCAGTCATAGCCGCGCTCCATCCTGCCACCGGCCATCTTGTAACCTCTCGCCGGATCGGAAGAAAGTCAAAACCATTCAGGGCGCACACACGCACAAGGCCAGTCAGATCTGCTGGGAATGCGCGGGAAGGCCCAGCAACGCCATGCTGGTCCTGGCCTGCGGCAACGCGCTGGTGACGGTCGCGAGCTGCTCCTCGACCTTGTTCAGGTTCTTAACCGCGCCGCCATAGTTGTTCTGCCAGTGCGACGTGATCATCTTCGCGGAGAGACCCGCCAGCGACGCCGCTTCGAAGGGCAGCGGCACCGCTGCGTGCTTACCCGCCGGCAGCAGCGCCGGCAACGCCGCCTTGTCGTCCGCGCCCGCCCGCGCCATTCTGCCGGTCGCCGCAACCACCGCCGTCGCCCCGAGCGCAAGGATCGTCTCGCGCCGCGTTGTCCTGGATTCCATCGATATCCTCCTGCGTTGGACTTGAACAAGCCCGCGCCTTGCAAGCGGTACGGACACCCATCCGTGAGTACGCCCGGAAGAAGCGCGCGCACGGTTGGAGACGGTGCCACGTCGGAAGCGTAAAGGCAAACGTGGAGTTGCGGTTTTCAGTACGTGAACGTTGGCCGCACCGACCGGCCGACCGGACCCGGCGTTAGCGAAAAACCAGGCGCGCAGCCCGCCCGGCCGCTTGCCCCCTCCAGCCAAAGCTTGAAACCGGCGCGCCGCCTTGTAACATTCCCCGTCATGCGACAGCCCTGTGTCTTTTTCGACCGCGATGGCATTGTGAACGCGCCGCCGCAGGCGGGCCGCCGGTATATCGAGCAGCCGGCGGAATTCACCGTGCTGCCGGAGTTCCTCGACGCGCTGCGGGTCGTGCAGGCGCGCGGTTATGCGGCGGTGATCGTGACCAATCAGAAGGGCGTCGCCACCGGCCGGATCGCGCCGGAAGCCCTGG
>JAPLSZ010000075.1:12446-16381 GCA_026398385.1 Kiritimatiellota bacterium
TGTTGGACATCCGCGTCAGCACGGCGGCGGACGACGCGCATCCCGACCGCAAGCCGAACCCGGGGCTGCTGCTGGCCGCGGCGCGCGACCACGGGTTGGACCTCCGGCGGTCATGGATGATCGGCGACCACGAGCGCGATATCGAGGCCGGCCGGCGGGCCGGCTGCCGGACCGTACGCGTGGGCGGCACGCCGCCGACGGCGGCGGATTTCCGCGTGCCGGATATGCAGCAACTCGTCGCCTGCCTGGAAAAATACCTGGAACCATGACCAAAGCAAAATGAATGACTTCGCCAGAGCCGACCCCACGGCGGTCGTTTCCCAGCCCCCGGACGGCGACAGCGTCCGGCAGCGCACCATGCGGCTGTCGATCTTCGAGGGCTCGACCTGGGCGGTCATGGCCGGCTGCGGCGAAGCCTTTGCCGCGCCGTTCCTGATCTTTCTCCGGGCCAGCAACTGGGCCGTGGCCCTGCTGACCTCCGGGCCGGTGCTGCTGGGCGCGCTGGCGCAATTGGCCGGCGCGTGGTGGGTGGAGCGTACCGGTCAGCGGCGAAAGTTTTTGGCCGTGACCGTCATGCTGCAGGCCCTGCTGTACGCGCCGCTGTTCCTGGTGCCGCTGCTCTTCCCCGCGGCCGGGGTGGCCGCCGCGGTCGTCTTCGCCCTGCTGGCCATCTTCTGCGGCAACCTGCCGCTGCCCGCCTGGATGAGCCTGATGGGCGACGTGATCCCGGAAACACGCCGCGGCGATTACCTCGGACAGCGCTTCGCCATCATTTTCGCCTGCCTGACCGGGGCCAATTTGCTGGGCGGCCTGCTGCTGGGCGTTTGTCAGCGGGCGCAGCGGATCTGGGTTGGCTTTGGCCTGCTGTTCGGCATCGCGCTGCTGGCCCGGCTGACCGGCGCCTGGCTCTTTACCCGGCACGTGGACCCGCCGTGCCGATCCTCGGCCGACGATTACTTCTCCTTCTGGGCCTTTCTCCGCCGAACGCCCAAGTCCAATTTCGTCAAGTTCGCCTTTTTCGTCGCGCTGATGAACGGCGCCACCAATGTCGCCGCCCCGTTTTTCACCGTGTACATGCTGCGCGACCTGCACTGGACCTATACCCAATTCACCCTCAGTATTGTCGCGATGTTCATTGCGCAGGCGGTGTTCTTCCGCTGGTGGGGCCGAATCGGCGACCGCCACGGCCACCGGGTCGTGCTCGTGGCCACCGGTTGTCTCCTGCCGATCCTGCCCGTCATCTGGGCCCTGACCAGCAACTTTACCATTCTGCTCGGCCAGCAGGTGCTGTCCGGGGCGGCGTGGTCCGGCTTCAATCTGGCCACGCAGAATTTCATCTTCGACGCCGTCTCGCCGCGCAAGCGCGCCCGCGGCATGGCCTATTTCAGCCTGGTCAACGGCTTCTTCACCCTGCTTGGCGGCGTGGTGCTCGGCGCGTGGCTGGCTACGCACCTGCCCAGCGCCTACCACCTGGGGCCGCTGCGCGTCACCTACCTCTCGCCGCTGCCGGCGGTGTTTGTCGTCTCCGGTGTCCTGCGCGTCCTGGCCCTGCTGCTGCTGCTGCCGCAGTTCCGGGAGGTCCGGCCAGCCGAACCAGTGTCACCCGGCGCGCTGCTGCTGCGGCTGTGGAGCGGCGAGGCGTTTGCCGGCACGCTCGGGTTTGTCGCCACCCGCCTCGGCGGCGCGCTCCGCCGCCGCGGCTGACGCTCCAAAGTAACGCTCGACTTCCCGACGCTGTTCAGCCACCTTTGCACCATGAAAATCATCGCTCATCTGGCGGCGGGGTTGGCGCTGGCGGCGCTGGCGGCGGACACCGCGCCGGCGGCTGACGCCACATGGAACTTTAACAACCCTGGAAACTGGGCAAATGGTACGTTTTGGACTCCTGCGGCGGCGCCGGGTTCGACTGCGAGCACGACCAGCCCGGACACAGCGACCTTCGGCACGATCAATACCTATGGTCCACTCGCCGTCACCGTGGATTCCAATCGGAACATCAAGACCATTGATTTTGCCGGGAATTCCTTTGCTTACTGGCTTTACGACGGCAGTCTGCTGCTGACCGATGGCGGTGTGATCCAGACCAGCGGTGACGGCAGTAGTCACACCAATATCATCAGCGCACCGATTACCCTGGAAGGGAATGGCGGATCGGCCACCTTCACCAGCGGTTCCAGCACGACCGGGCGCAGCTTGAGCATCAGCAATGCGGTGACGGGCGTCTCCACGTCCGAATATACGACGACCCTGACACTGAATGGCGCGCACACCGGCGGCACAAACACCGGCGCCAGCATCATCGCAGGCAGTATTGGCAATGGACCCAATGGTGGCGATTTGAGGCTCATCAAGGACAACCCCGGAACCTGGGCGCTCGCCGGCACGAACACCTTCACCGGCGGGCTGAAGATCAATATGGGCGAACTCCGAGCGAATTCCTCCAGCGCACTGGGCGGCAGCGGGACGGGGCTGGTGGAGCTCGGCGATATGGGCGGTAGTTCCAACGCCACGCTGAGCATAAATTGCAACGGCGTGAATAACCCCATTACCGTTCTGGCCGGCGGCAGCGGCACCCTGATGATTTCGAACATGACGCAGGCTGTGCTGGGCGGCAGCATCACGGTGAATAATAATCTTTCGCTATTTAATGGTGCAAACACTCTTAGCCTGAACGGAAAGATCGCGGGTTCCGGCACCATCACCAGTGATCAAAGTGGTTCGAACGCCCCTGGGCGTTTTGTCCAGTTTACCGGCGTCAATACCGGTTTCTACGGCAATGTGGTGATCCATTCCGGCTATTTCCGAACACAGAGCCCCACGGCGCTGAACGCCAGCAACACCGTGACCATGTACGCGGGCACCATTTTCGGCGTAAATACTGTAACCATCGCCGGCTTGAACGATGGCGCCGGAGGAGCCGGCAGCGCCATCGTGACGAATGCGAACCCCGCTAATAACACGCTCACCTTGGGCGGGGTGGGCAGCTACAACTTCAGCGGCGCGATTGTGGACGGCGCCAACGGCGGCGTCAGGACGATCAGCCTGGTCAAGTCCGGCGTCGGCACGCAGACGCTCGCCGGCACGAACACCTATACCGGCGGCACGACGATCAGTAACGGCGAATTGCACATCGTCGAGAGCGGCTCGGTCGTCGGCAATATCACCAACAACTCGCCGTTCGCCGGCGGCCTGACGTATGGCAAGTCCGGAAGCTATCTCACCACCAACACGATCACGGGCGCGGGCGGCATGACCGTGAAGGGCGGCGGCACCAACAAGTTTACGGGCGGCGCGCTGGGGGGCTACACCGGCACGACGACCGTCAGCAGCGCCACGGCCCTATTTGACCACACCGGCACCTACGGCGGATTGGTCTTGGGAAATGGCGACAGCACTGTGGGCGGCACGGGCCGGGTCAACTCCGTGACGATGAACGCGGGCAGCACGCTGAGCCCGGGCAATTCGGTGGGCACGCTGACGATCACGAACAGCCTGACCCTGAATGGCAACATCAACGTGTTCGAGCTGGCGGCGGGGACGAACGACCAGGTGGTGGTGCAGAGCCAGATGACGATGACAAACGCTCCGACCCTGCGGCTCGTGTTCAGCGCCAGCTTCACCAACGGCCAGTTCCTGCTGTTCAACAACGACTTCACGGGCAACAGCAATTACCAGCCGGTGGATTTCTTCCTGGACAATGAGAATTTCGTCTCGGGGCCGTCGCAGTTGGCGGAGGGCACCGCGTTCCTGGCGAAGTCCGGGAACGTTACGAACAACTTTAAGATCTACTACCACGCGGACGGCCTGACGCCGACCGGCGGGAACGACATCATGCTGTCGGCGATCCCGGAACCGTCCGGCGTTCTGGCCTTGCTGGGCGGCGGCGCGGCGCTGGCCGCTCGCTACCGCATCCGGCGCTCGGCCGGGCCACACCC
>JAPLSZ010000212.1 GCA_026398385.1 Kiritimatiellota bacterium
ATCGCTGCCAACCGTCGCGTGGAGGAAACACTCCAAAACATGCGAAAAATAGCTCAGCACGCCATCCTGCGTGCGCTCCCGGATTCGCCCGGAAAACGATCTCGGAAAACGTCCTAAAAGCTGCTTATCTTAGTGCCATTCCGGTCAGAAGTCAGCAATCAGAGGTCAGCCGGAAGCGCTGGCTCATGAAGAAGCGGAGGGCAACCCCATCCGCTTCTTTTTTATCGGCAGGGCACGCTCGGTGAGTGTACCCCACCACTCTTGCCACGCTTGACAGTATACGAATATCATATACATTTCACCCGTGACCGATGCCACAACCATGCCCGCTTTCGAAAGCTTCGACTGGAGCGGTGGTAACGACAGGAAGAACTGGGAACAACACCGCGTTACAGCGCTGGAAGCGGAGCAGGTGTTCTTCAACACACCGCTCATCGTCGGGGCGGACGCGGCGCACTCGCAGCAGGAAAAGCGGTGCTACGCGCTGGGGCAGACGGATGCGGGGCGTGCGTTATTCATCGTCTTCACGCTGCGCGGAAAACAAGTGCGCGTGGTGTCGGCCCGCGACATGAGCCGGAAAGAACGAAAGGTCTATAGACCATGAACAAGAAAACCTTACCGAATTTTCGGAATGAGGACGAAGAGCGCGCGTTCTGGGCGCAGCACGACTCCACAGAGTTCGTGAACTGGGCGCTGGCCAAGCGGACCCTTTTCCCCAACCTGAAGCCTTCGACCAAAACGATCTCGCTGCGCCTGCCGGAGTCTGTCATTGCCGCGTTGAAGGTCCTGGCGAACAAACGGGACGTGCCCTACCAGTCCCTGCTCAAGATTTTTCTCGCTGAAAAAATCGCGGAAGAATCCCGTCACGCCCGCGCCAAGCCCGCCTAGAGCAGATTAATTAATACTATAGCCGAACGAGGCAAACCAACCCTGCGCACCAGTTGCTGTAACAGCCGCCAAGGCACGGGCGATCCAGTCCCAGAGGGCTCCTGGTGTGCGCGCTTTCATGGCGCGCAATATTTCCTTCACTTTGCTCCACATCTTCTCGATGGGATTCAGATCGGGAGAATAAGGCGGGGGAACCGCACACGCGCCCCGGCCTGCACAATCAGGTTGAGCGTTGCGGTGTTCTTATGCGGCGAAAGGTTGTCGAGAATGACTACATCGCTGGGCTTCAAGGTGGGGAGCAACACGCACTGGACGTAGGATCGGAAGACTTCCGTGTCGGTGGCCCCGTCGATCGTCATGCAGGCCGTCGTGCCGCCCAGCCGGATCGAGCTGATCATGGTCGTGGCGCCCCAATGGCCGCCCGGGGCGCTGTCATGAACGCGCGCTCCGCGGGGGGCACGGCCCCGCAACCGCGTCATGTTGGTCTTGGCCGCTGATTCATCCAGAAATATCAGCGAACCGGCGTCGGCCTTCGCGAACGCACGCCGCCACGATTCCCGCGCGGCCGCTATATCTTCCCGTTCTTGTTCACTGGCCCGAGGCGTCTTTTTTTATATGTCAGGTTCATGGCCGCCAGGGCGTAGTGAATCGCCGGGAGGGAGCAGGGCAATGCCGTGGCCTCGCGCAGTTCCGCCAGCGTCATGTCCGGCTGTCTGGTCAACAGCTGTCGCATCTGCTGCCGATGCTGCGCCAGGATCATGGGCTTGCGCCCCGCGAAATGATGCCGGTGCTGAATGTTTCCAGTCCTTCTGCGTTGCTGAAGAAGCTTTTTGACCATGCCCCGAGAGACCCGATAGCGATCCGCCATTGCCTGCCGTGTTCCGGCGCCTGCATCATAGGAGGCCAGAATCCGTTCTCGCAGATCGAGGGATAGTGTTTTCATGCCATCAGGATACCGCAGCAAACACCCGATGGCGCGTTGTGGATGCACGTCCAAAAGTTGATCCGTGGTTGCTATTCTTCCTGTGTGTCTGCTGGTAAAATTTGCGGCCTGGGCGTTGACCTCCGCTTTGCATCATCTGCGCCCGGCAGGATGCCGGATGTTACAGGCCCGGTAGTGAAGCGTAGCGCCTACTACAGGGCCTTGCGCGCAGGAGCGAAAGTTCTGGAGCTACACCCAGCCGGCTGCGCGGGCGCGGGCCAGGCCGTCGGTGTAGAGGTCCATCGAGGCGTCGCTGCCGTCGAGGGCGACGAACATGCGGACGAAGTCCATCAGCTCCGCGGGGGCCGGCTCCTTGCCGAACTGTTTGGAGACATCGGCAATCACCGCGTCGAGGCCGTGCTGCATCGCGACCTCGATGAACGCCCGCAGATGGCCGATGCGGCGCTTGCGCGCGCCGTAGACCCAGTTGGAGACGCCCAGCAGCGCATGGACGCCCTTCATCTGAGCGTCGCCGCGGATTTCCCGGATCGCCAGGAAGCTGTTGCGGGTATGCGAACTTTTGATATTGCCTGCGCCGTCCATGAAACCGTCCGTGCCGATGCCCAGAGTGACGGTGTCGAAGAACAGTTCCGCCGGCCGGAAATCCGCGGCCGTGCAACGCGCGAAGAGCGTGCGCGCGGCGGCGACCATCTCCGCGGTGCTCTTCAGCGGGCCTTCCTTGCCGACCAGCAGGCCGACGACGCTGAAGACGCGCTCCTGGCGGCGTCCGAGCAGCCGGGCGTAGCGCTCGGTCTCGCAGAAGGTGACGGAGTTCGCCAGCGGCGGGCGCAGGTCCGGATCGAGCCCCAGCCACTCGGCGAGGCCGGCCTCGAGCACGGCGGGGTTGGAGCTGTCCACGCACGGCGGCACGCCGCCGCCGACCGCGTGTACCAGCCGCACCATCTGGCGCATGAAGCCCGGCGCGTCCGGCGCGCCGAGCGCGTCAATGTTGAGGTCAAGGTAGTCCCCGCCTGCGGCGGCCTGCGTGCGGATCAAAGCCTCGAGCTCCGCCCGCCCCAGGTTGGGGCGCGCGCAACCCTCCGCGCCCAGCGCATGCATAGACTTCATCGCCGCCCCGGCCAACGGCAGGGAGGCGTGGAGCAGTTCGGCGATCTGGATCAGGCCGCTGCCGGCGAGGGGCGTGGGCCGCGCGCTGGGGTCGCGCCCGCCGCACGGGTTCAGCACCGACGCCGTGTTTTGCAGCGCTGGCAGCGGCTTCATCGCGTCATCCTTTTCTCCGTTGTGTCCCTGCTGTCGGCGGGCAGACGATTTTATTAGCATGCCGCCCCAACCGCCGTCGAGCGCAGAACAGACCTGTTTTGACTCGGGCGTCAACCTACCGTTCCGCGGCGGGCGGCCCCGCGGCCTGCCGGGCCTGCTCGAGGAGTTCCGCCAACGCGGCGGCGGGGACCAGGCGCTCCTGGATTTCCTGCGCCTGCGGGGGCAAGCTCATGCCACCTGGTCGTCGCGCCGCGCCCCCCGCGCGCTTTATGGTGTTGATGCCGAGGAGGCGGCCGTCGGCGAGGAAGGTCGGCAGGCCGTGCCGGTAAGGCCCGCCGGGATTGGCGTCGATCAGGTACAGCGTGCGCGGATGGGTGGTGACCGCAAGAACCTTGCCGGTGTCCGCCGCCGGACGATAGTGATATTCCTTGCCGAGGCGGCCGAGGGTGACCACGTCCGTGTAGACGGCGGCCTGCGCGTCCCGATCGAGGGCGACGGGTTTGAAGACCGGCCGGGGCTCGCCGGGCCGGGGGGTGGAGGCGAGCACGGCCAGCGCGAGATCGTCGTCGCTCAGCACCAGGCGCGCGGGTATTTCCGCGCCGTCGGGCAAAACAAAGCGGAGACTTTGCTCGGCGTTTTTCCATTCCGCGGCGCTGACCGAACTGCTGATTATGACCAGGCCGGATGCATCCACGACCGTGCCGGCGACCGCGACCTGGCCCGCGTTTTTGGCGTTGGCAAATTTGATCGTGCCCAGCACCAGCAGCACGGCGTCCTGATGGGCCTGGAGAATGGCCCGCGCCTGTTCCGCGGGCATTTCGGCCCGCGCGGCGGCGCCGAACAACTGTCCGGCCAGCAGCGCAGCGCATCCGGCGATGAGTGTTTTCATAGATAATACCGTGTCCACGGGTGATTGCTGCTCAGGCGGCCGGCGGCGGGTGGGGCGCGGAGGCCGGTTTCCGCGGCGTGGATTTGCCGGCGCGCGCGACAAAGTCGCGCACGTCGGCGGCGGGGACGATCACCGGGAGCATGCTCAAATTCTGCATGGCGGGCGGAAGCTGTGCGGCGCTGAGCGCGCGGAACGTGACGGAACCGATGCCGAGGAGCCGTCCGTCGGCCGCAAAAAAAGGCAGGCCCATGAAGGGCACCGCTGGCTGAACCTGCGGGAGGAAGGCCGTACGCGGCTTGGCGAGGATGGCGCAGATGACGCCGCTGTACAGGCAGGGCTCGCGCTGGAAACTGGCGCCGGTCCGTCCCAGCAGGAGAAAAGACGAAAAAGGCGCGGGGACGGCGTTGTGCTCCAGGGCCACCGCCGGGTACTTCGCGGACTTGTCGCCTGGGCCAAGCTCCGGCGCCAGCAGGGTCAGACGCAGATCGTCATCCTGCATCACAATTTTGGCCGGCACCTCGGTTTTATCGGGCAGCAACAGGCGCACCGCCTCCAGCCGGGAGACAAACTGGACTTCGATGATCTGGCCCTGCCGCTCCATGCGCATCGGCCCCGGCATCATGCTGCCGACCGGATCCAGCAGCATGCTGCTCGCGGCGACGAGCCCGGCGGTGCTGACGACGGTGGCGGGGCACTCGATGG
This sequence comes from Kiritimatiellota bacterium, assembly GCA_026398385.1. Lineage (GTDB taxonomy): Bacteria > Verrucomicrobiota > Kiritimatiellia > CAIQIC01 > CAIQIC01 > CAIQIC01. The sequence continues at coordinate 4,683 of JAPLSZ010000212.1, forward strand.
GTGTTTCGCCCTGTTCCTGAGCCGTCGCGCCGTTGACGCGGACGCTCATCTTGAGCGTCGCGCGGATGGTCACCACGAAGTGCTGATTGGACCGGGCAATCTGCTCCGCGGCGGCCGCGGGGATTTCGGCGCGGACAGCGGCCAGCCACAGCGGTAGCGTCGCGGTCAAGGCCAGCCAGCGGATGGATTGTTTCATGGCTGCATCCCCTCCCCGGCGCCCGCCGGAACAGGTGGGGCGCTCGGCGGCGACGCGGCTTTCGCGGCGGCCTGGCGCGCCTGGTCCAGCAGGTCCTGCAGCTCGCCGGTGGCGATCAGGATTTGTTCCCCGATGCAAATACCGAGCAGGCGGCCGTCGGCGGTGAAGCCCGGCGCCCCCGCATTTTCGTCGCGGCTGATGATGTTGCTGAAGTAGATGGTGCGCGGCTTCTGGTCCACGGCGTTGATCTTGCCCGGCTCCGCCACGGGTTGCTGGCCCATGTTTTTGTCCAGGCGCCCGAGCACGAGCAGGTCGTCCAGCAGACCGGCCCGGACCGCGGGATCCCAGGCGACCGCCCGGAAAGGCTTGGCCTGGCCCGACGCCGGCCGTTCGGGCGCGAGGATCGCCAGCTCCAGGTCGGGGTCGGCCAATAGAATCTTCATGGCGATCTCGCCGCCGGCGGGCAGCGTCGCCTTCAAGCTGGATCCCCGGATGTCCACTTTGCCGTCCGCCAGATTCAAGCCGAGATGGGAGCCGGAAACGATCATCAGGCCGGAGTCATCCACCACGGTGCCGCAGCCATGGGCCTCCCGCTCATGGAGCTTGCTGCAGTGCGCGCACATGAACTTCACCAGGCCGGTGATGTTCAACACGGCATCCTGGTTCGTCTTGAAAATAGCCGTCATGGCGGCTTGCGACATTTCGGCGGAGGCGCCGCCGGCGGCCAGCAGGACCGCCAGCATCAAACCCGACGATACCCAGCCTGTCAGCGTTCTTGTGGTTGCGCGCATGGGACGCTCGTTTCGTTCCTCAGGGGTGTTTCGTTTCCGTCGCCTCCGCGGCGACCGGTTGCCAGACGGGTTCAACCTCGGCAAAACGCGTGTGCACGCCGCGCCGCAGGAAAAAAACCACGCGGCGGGCCCGGTCCTGCGCGGCCTTCTTCAGCAGCCGCTCCGCCGTGTCCACGTCGGCGGTGGTGATCCCGTCAATGGCGAGCAGGAGGTCGCCGCCCGCCAGGCCGGCCAACTGCGCCCAGCCGCCGGTTTCGCAATGGGCCATCTTCACGCCCTGGAGGCCGGGCGGAATGTTGCGGTACATGCGCTCCAGTTCCGTGAGGTTTTCCACAGTCAGGTCGAACACCTCGTCTTTGTAGCGCTTGGGTTCCTCCGCCGTCTTGAGGTCCTCCTCGATCGGGAGGGTGAAGCCGACGGGCCGGCCCTGGCGCAGGACTTCGCACTCCACCGATTTGCCGATGCGGTAGCGGCGGATCTGGGTGTAGAGGTCATCCACATCTTCCGGCCGCTCGCAGCGGACGGGCTCGCCGTCGAACTTCACCAGGATGTCGCCCTGCCGCAGGCCGGCCTTTTCCGCCGAGTGGCCCGGATAGACAAACGCCACCAACGCGCCGCTGCGTCCTTTCAGCTTGAGCGCCTCGGCCAGCTCGGGGCTGAGCGCCTGCAACTCCGCCGGCAGCCCCGGCTTGCGCGCCGGCTCGACGTCGGGCCTTTTCTTCTCCTTGCCGATCTTGGCCACCGTCAGGTAGCGCATTTTGCCGCGGTCGAATTTCACCAGCACCGGCTGCAGGCCTTCGTGGTTCTGGAGCGCCGTCCGCGTGACCGCCTCCAGCGCGGCCACGGTGGGCACCGGCCGGCCGGCCACCTCGAGGAGGATGTCGCCTTCCGCGATCGCGGGCCGCGCCTCCGACACCGGGCTGCCCAGTCCGACGGAAACCACCAGTACGCCGTTGGTGCTCGGCCGCTGTCTTTCAATCGCCGCGATCACCGTCAGGTTCCGCGCCACCATGCCCCAGTCCTTGAATTCGCTGTCGTCGCCCCACGCCTTGCCGCGCATGCGCGTGACCAGCGCACAGGTCAGCGGCTGGCCGGCGCGCAGCACGATCAGCGGCACTTTTTTCCCGACCGGCGTCGCCAGCAGCAGCCGGTTGAACGCCGGCAGGTCTTCCGGGATTTTCGCGTCCACGGCCACGCCATCGTAGGCGGTCACCACGTCGCCCGCGCGCAGGCCCGCCGCCGCTGCCGGCGAGTCGGGCAAAACGCCGCCCACCAGCACGCCGCGCTCTACGCCCAGATTCTTCGGCCGCGCCTGCCCTTCGAAGCCCGTCCAACTCCGCTCCACGCGGCCCTGCCGGATCAGTTGCTCCGCCACGTCCCGGGCCAGGCTGCTGGGAATGGCGCCGCCCAGGCTGCCGAAACCGATTTCGTTGATGCCGACGATTTCACCCGCAGGGTTCACCAGCGGCCCGCCGCTGTTGCCCGGATAGATCACCGCGTCGTGCCCGATCCAGCGCACCACCGAGCCCACCGGCTCGCCCTCCTCGCGGAACTGGAAGATGTCCCCCGGAGACGACGGGATTATCAGTTGGGTATTGCTCACAATGCCTTTGGTGACCGACTGCGACACCGCCGCCGGGCAGCCCATGGCCAGCACCGTGTCGCCCACCCGCAAGCGATCCGAGTCGCCGAAGCGCGCCACCTGCAAGGGTTCCTTGTTCTTCCGCTTGGAGAGGTCCAGTTGGATGATGGCCAGGTCGGTCAGCGGGTCCGACGCCACCAGCTGCGCGTCCACCTCCTCGCCGTCGTACATCCGGCAGATCAGCCGCTTGGCCCGCCCCGCGACGTGGTGATTGCTGATGATGTGGCCCGCAGCCGAGATGATCGCGCCGCTGCCCGCACCGACCCTTTTTTCCAGCCGGCCGCTCCGCGGCTCCTCCATGACCACCTGGATGCGCACCAGCGCCTTATACATCCGTCCCACCGCGTGCGCGACCGCCACGTTGTTCGGATTGCTGCGCCGCGACAGCGCGACGCAGCCCGTGTGCGTCGTCGCCCATGCCAGCGCCGCCGCCAGCGCCGCCAGCGCCCGAAAATTTTCCGCTGTCGTGTGCATTAGTACTGCCCTGGAACCTCATCCGCCCGGCCGAGGAAAGCAACGCTACGTCCTATTAATGGCCCGTCCCGGCAAAGTCAAGAGTGGCCGCGGGGCAGGACCGGCGCGCCGGTGGGCGGTTCAGATGGCGCCGGAGGCGGCCAGCCGCGCGAAATGTGCGAAGGTGCGGTCGTATGTGCGCTCGGCCTGGTCCGGAAAGCAGCACGCGGGCAGTTCGCGGCTCCGCAGATGATACCGCAGACATTCGCAGCAGACGCCTTTGCGGACGCAGGGTTCGTAGCTGCAGTTGCAACGGCTCCGGTTGTCCTTTTGTTTGCATTCCATGGATTGCTCCTTGTGGCAGGATCGGCAGGATGGTAACCGGGCGGCGCCTGCGGCGCGACAGAAAAGTTGTACAAGCCCGCGGCGGAGGTTATAAGAATGCCGCGGTTCTTCGCCGGCCGGACCGACCCGGTGGGCGCGGAGCGCGGACAACCTGCGGAGGGGTGGCTGAGTGGTTTAAAGCGCACGACTCGAAATCGTGAGTACCCTTACGGGTACCGGGGGTTCAAATCCCTCCCCCTCCGCCAATTTGAAATTGCCCGGTTTTGGACGACGACGGACCACGGGGCCGGGAACCGGACATGCAACACGGGATCGGTCTTCGATCCGAGCGAGCGGAAGACCGTGACCGACTGACCGCCCGCCGCCTGCCTGCCTCCTGACAGTGACGCCACGTCCGCCGGAAGGATCGGGATGAACGCCGACCATTCGCCGGACGCCGACGCCGCGACCGTGACGCCGTCAGCCGAAAGGCGCGAAATCGCCTTGTTTTCCTCGATTCTTGGACTCTCCACCCGCTTTCCAATGTCGGGAGAAATCGGCGAGCGTGCGGCAGAGCCGCCGCGAAGCCCTGCGATGGGATTCCGGGAAGAGGCATCCGTCAGACTCGGACTCTGACCCGCGCTCCGGCTTCCGTCGGTCTCGGTCTCCTGCCCGTCCGCCGAGCCGGACCCGCCGCCGCCGGACAGAATCCCCGCCGCCAGAATCAGTTTTGA
>JAPLSZ010000070.1 GCA_026398385.1 Kiritimatiellota bacterium
TTCATGAATAAGCCGGGCTAACCTTGCGCCTTGCATTCGATTCTTTCCTGATGTGAAGATCCGGATTCACCACAGCGACACAGAGAAACATCTCACACCAATACGTCATGCCGCTACGATATCCTCCCCTTACGCGCGCACTGAGCACCCTGCTGGAATGGGTGGCTGTCATCCTGCTGAGGCCGTTTCTGCTCTGCCTGTGCTGGCGTTGTCGCGGAGGTTCGAGCTGGATCGTGATGGTAGAGCCATTCGGCCTGGGCGATGCGCTGTCGCTGAGTGTGATGTTGGACCCGTTACGGCGGGTGCGTCCTCAGCACCGGATTTGTCTTCTGCTGAAAACAGAGAACGAATCGCTCTACGCGGGTGACCCGCGGGTGGCGCGAGTGCTCACCGCTCCGTTTCCGTGGTCCCGGCTGTCGGGCGACAAACACGGCACTCTGCGCGATTGGTGGCGGGTCGGGCAGGCGGTCGCCCAAGTGCGCGCATTGCGACCGGAGATCGGGTTGGATACCCGCGGCGAAATCCGCAGTCAAATACTGCTGGTGCTTTGCGGCTGTCGAGAGCGGATTGGGTTTCACAATTACCTCAACTCCAATCTGAATGTGCATGGCTGGCTACTGACCCGGCGGGTGTCCAAGCCGCCGGTTCTGCATCGCTATGAAATCAATCGCCTGCTGCTAAAGGACGGCTTGGGGATTGACATCGGAGCGTTGAGTTTCCCAACATATTTTCCGCCAAGGGGGCGAGGCGGCGATCCATCCGAAACAGACAAACCATCCCCGGCTTCGTCGCTGGTGCTCGTGCATCCCGGTGCGCGGTGGATATACAGGCGGTGGCCGACGGAGTATTGGGTCGCTGCGCTTGACCAGTTGATGGAAGAAAAGGGCGTCCAAATCCGGCTTGTCGGTATGCCGGCGGAGGAATATCTGCTCCGTGAGATAGCAGGCGCCTGCCGCCGGCCGCCGGACGTGCGGATGACTTCATTAGCCGATCTGGCTCAATGGATACAGGAGGCAGCCCTGCTAATCTGCCTCGACAGCGGTCCGATGCACATGGCGGTCACAATGGGAATCCCGGTGCTGGCCTTGTTCGGGCCGGGGGATGCCGACCTCTGGCGCCCGTTGGGGCTCCATGCCCGTTTTTTGCAGGTAAAGTATTCCTGCAATCCCTGTCTGCAAAAGGTCTGTGTCGTTCCCCATGACAGTTGCATGATGAAAATTCTGCCGGAACAAGTAATTGCCGCGGCCGGTGAACTCCTAAGAAGAAATCTAAACTTGAACCCTGAAACCGAAAAATGAGTTTTTCGCGACCTGTGTTTCATAGTTAAACTTTTCTCCGCGGCTTTTCGTTGATCATGAAAATCGCTTTTCTAGGTTCCCGTGGTATCCCGGCCCGCTACAGCGGGTTCGAGACGTTTTATGAGCAGTTGGCTGTCCGGCTGGCCCGGCGCGGGCACGCGGTGACGGTGTATAATCGTTCGCATTTTATCAAGGACGTCAAGGGTGCCTATCAGGGTGTGCGCCTGGTCACGCTGCCCTCCATCCCCACGAAGCACCTGGATACCATCACGCATACCCTCCTCTCCGCGCTGCATGCGTTGACGCAACGGTACGACATCGCCTATTTCAGTATCGTCGGCAACAGCCCGTTGGTCTGGATCGCGCGGCTCGCGGGCGCCAAGACCCTGCTGAATGTGGATGGCGAGGACGGGGCGCGCGAAAAGTGGGGGGCCTTTGCTCGATGGTATCAGTTCCGCTGCGAGCGCATTGCCACGTGCACCGCCGACGTGCTGATCTCCGATGCGCATGGCGTCCAGCAGCGCTATCGCCAGGTCTATGGCGCCGACACCATCTTCGTGCCCTATGGGGCCAACGTACAGCGCACGGCAGAGCAGGATGTCCTGGCGCGCTGGGGCTTGCAACCCCGCCGGTATGTGTTGTATGTCGGCCGCCTTGTGCCGGAGAATGCCATTGACCAGTTGATCGAGGCCTTCCGGGGTTTGGCGACCGATATGAAACTGGTGATCGTGGGCGATGCGCCGTTTATGGACGCCTATAAGAAGCGGTTGCATGCGCTGGGCCGATCAGATGCACGGGTGGTCTTTACGGGTTATGCCTTTGGACGCGATTATCAGCAGCTCAGTTCGCATGCTTATCTCTACGTGCAGCCCTCGGGCGTGGATGGGACCCGGCCGGCGCTGTTGGACCAGATGGGCTTTGGCAACTGTGTTTTGGTGCGAAATTCCCTAGTGAATATGGAGGTCATTGGTGACTGCGGGGCCTTCTTTGACCGGCAGACCCCGGTAACCAGCCTGCGGGATGTGCTGACCCGCCTGCTGGCGCATCCTGAGGAAGTGGCCGGCTATCGGGCGCGGGTGTGCTCGCGGATCGAACGGTATTACAACTGGGACTGGGTCACCCTTTTCTATGAGGATCTGTTCGGCCGCATCCTGCGCCGGCAGCCGCTGATCTCCTACGATGAATTCCTGGCTGGCCGACCGCCGGCGGTGTCAGTGCCCGATGGCACAAGCCCCCTGCCGGCTTCCCAAGCCGCTTTCGGCGTTGATAGCTCCGCGGAAACTGCTGCTCCGGCGGTTGGCATGGATCTGACCACGAGGCAGCTCCCGCGCGTCAATGTGCTGGGGGTGGGCGTCAACGCGCTGGATCTGGATGGGGCTGTGCAGGTGCTGCTCCAGGCGGCGCAGACTGACCGGCCGGGATACGTTTGCGTGACGGGTGTCCACGGGGTGATTGAAGCGGTGCACGATGAGGGACTGAGGGAGATCCATAACCGCTCGCTGCTGACGGTGCCGGACGGCATGCCGAATGTCTGGAAGGGGCAGGAGGAAGGCTTCGATCACATGGGCCGGGTTTATGGGCCGGACCTTATGTTGCGGCTGATAGCCGCAACAAGTGAAAAGAGCGGAGGAAAAATTCTAACCACTGAACACACGGAATACACGGAAGAAGATGAAGAGCGTAGAATTTTAGCCACGGATGAACACGGATTGACACGGATGGGGGAGGTTAACGCCAAGGCGCAGAGGACGGCGCCCTTCGACTCCGCGGGTTCGACTAGCTCACCGCAGGCTGGTTCGACTCCGCTCACCACAGGTCAGGGCAGGGAAGAGGAAGCGGAAAAACAGGAGTCCGAGGTCCGAGGTCCGGGGTCCGAGATCCGAGGTCAGGAAGACGAGGCCCGCGGTCCGAGGGCTGAGGGGAACGAAGCGACAAGTCAAAAGTGGAAAGTGGAAAGTGAAAAGAGCGGAGTTTTAGCCACGGATACTACTCTGCGAAGTAAGCCTTCGCTACGAAGCACGAGTCAACACGGAGGGACACGGAAGGGCACAGCGTTAACCACGGAATACACGGATGAACACGGAAACCAAGAGCCCAAGCTGCCGTTGTCCGGTATGTATAAAAAAAATGCGCTTTCGCATTTTTTTTATGGCGCCACGCCGGAGGTGCTGGACAAGCTGGTGGTTAATCTGAAGTCCCGGTTCCCCGGTCTTCAGGTGGCTGGCACGTATGCGCCGCCGTTCCGGCCGTTGACGGAGGAGGAGTGGCCGGCGGTGATCGCGCGCGTGGTCTCCTCCGGCGCGAGTTTCGTCTGGGTCGGTTTGAGCACGCCGAAGCAGGAGCGGTTCATGGCGGAGTTCTGCCGCCGGATGGCGGCGCAGGCGCCCGGCGCCCGCGGACCCGTGCTCCTGGGGGTGGGGGCGGCCTTTGCCATCCATGCCGGGCTCGTGAAAGATGCCCCCGATTGGATGAAACAAGCCGGATTGCAGTGGGTCTTTCGTCTGGCCCAGGAGCCCAGTCGGCTCTGGCGGCGGTATGTGAGGATTGTACCTTTGTTTCTCTGGCTGATATTGCTGCAACTGTTGGGGCTGAAAAAGTATGAATTGCGTTCATTAGGGCCAATCTGCCTCCTTCGCCAAGGCTTCGGAGGTCAGAAGAGCGAGATCCGAGGTCCTTTGCGATCTATGATCTTTTGCGGCTAAAAACTCCGGAATCTTTGCCGCGATAGAACGCAGGGAACGCAAAACCAAAGGTGATCTTTCGACGAACCGGCCACTCAGCACTTTAATGGCCGAATTCTATGCGATCTATGCGATCTTTTGCGGCTTAAAAACTTCGGAATGTTTGCCGCGATAGAACGCAAGGAACGCAAAACCAAAGGTGATCTTTCGACGAACCGGCCACTCAGCACTTTAATGGCCGAATTCTATGCGATCTATGCGATCTTTTGCGGCTATGGAAACACACGGGGTCAACGAACTGTGCAACTTGATTCGCGAAACGTCCTATGCGATTCACGAATATCTTGGGCATGGCCACCTGGAAAAAGTTTACGAAAACGCTTTGGCTCATCGTTTGCGTAAAGCGGGATTAGACGTGAAGACGCAGCACCCGATCACTGTGCGCGATGAAGACGGTACGGTCATTGGCGAATATGTTGCCGATCTGTTCGTGGAAAATCATCTCATACTGGAAGTCAAGGCGGCCAGAACGCTGGCGGCCGAGCATGCGGCCCAACTGCTGGGCTATCTCAAGGCAACTAGCCTGGAGCATGGCCTGTTGATCAACTTTGGATCCTACCGTTTCCAGATTAAGAAATATGCCTTGTCGTGTCGCGCAACAAGGGCCATCGAAAACATGCCTAACGCCCTGCAATTGCTTTGCCTGTCGGTCGGGCTGCTTTGGCGATGCTGATTCTCATGCGATCTTTTGCGGCTAATAAACTTCGGACTCTTTGCCGCGATAAAACGCAGAGAACGTAATTTCATTGCCGAATTCTATGCGCTCTATGCGCTCTTTTGCGGCTAAAATCTTCAGAATCTTTGCCGCGATAGAACGCAAGGAACGCAAAGTGGAAACGCGTCAACAATCTACCGGTTGATCTATACGATCTATGCGATCTTTTGCGGCTGAACCATCCGGAATTTCTTCCACCCAGCTTCGTCAGACTACGCCGGGCGCGCAGATTGATGGAATGTACACAAATTGACGCAGGAAAGTTCTCGTGTCGGGCAAATGCTCGGCGCCATGATGAAAAACACGACCGGCTTTCTGGTCCACCCTGTTGCCCCTTAGTTTCGGAACTCGGTTCTCACTCCTCCGATCTCTGACTTCGGATCTCGGACCTCGGTTCTCACTCCTCGGACCTCCGTCCTCAGGCCGCTATGCGACATCTCTTCCGACTCTTGCTCTTATTGCCGCTGTTCGGCTTCTTCGTCCTCACTGCCCCCGAAAACCGCTCTGAGGCGGATATGGCGTTCGCCCGAGCCTGCGCGGTACGTACCGGTGCGCCGTTGTTCGATGCTTTTTGCCCCGGTTATGACGCGGGGATGCGCTTTCTTTATCGGTTGGTGCTGGTGGTGCGGCCGCACGCGGATGCCTATACCGTCATGAATTTGTTCAGCGCCGCTTGTGCGGCTTTGACGGTTCATCTTTTCTTCCTGTTCTGCTACCGTCGTTTCAGTCTGCAGCCGTTGAGCTCTCTGTTCGCGGCGGGCTTTTTCATGTTTTCGTATGGCTTCTGGCGGTACGCGTCGGAGGCCGAATCCATCGTGTCGGGGGCTTGCATCGCGTTGGCCGCGTTCTACACGATCACGCGACCGAACTTGGCTTGGCGCCATGCGGTGGGGGCGGGCCTCCTGGGGGCATGCGCGGTGACGGTCTATTTTTTAAATATCGTGCCGGTCGCGGTCATGATGCCACTCTACCTGCTGTCCATCCGTCGCAAGAGACTTGCGCTACTCTACAGCGGCGTGTTGCTGGTGGTCGGGGCGCTGCTGATGATGGGACTGGCTTGTCATTATGGTGTCGCACCGACGGCTCTCTGGCCGCATGACGCGATCTTCCCACACCGCACCTGGTTGCCGATCAAGGCGGCGGTTGGATTCGGGCAGTGTTTGCTGTCCGGCAACTTCCTGCTGGGGTTGGATCCCGTGCGCGTGTTCCTGACGAGCCTTTTCCCCTATCGGATGCTGGGCGAGGAAATGTATTTGGGTCACCGGCTCCGGGCTTTCGAGGTGGCCGTCCCCTTGGTCACGCTCCTGGTGGTGGCGGGTGCCTTTCTGGTGGGAGCAGTATTGATCCGGCGCGCGCTGAGAAGCACACCGGATCGCGTTATGCCGCGCTCCGGCAGCGGGCCGCTGCTGGCTGGTGTGCTGCTGTGGTTTGCCGGCGACGTCGCCATCATCTTCTCCCTGCAGCCCGGCAACCCGGAAAGCTGGGTGATGAGCCTGGTGCCATTCTGGCTGGCGTTCTGCGGCCTGCTGATTGTGCCGCTGGCGCGTGCCAACAAGTTGTGGGTTGTGCTGCTGCTGCTGTTGGGCTTCACGGCACATAACTATTTCGGGGGTATGCGCTGCCTGGGCCAGCGCGCCGATGATTATAACTACGCCAAATCTGCGCCTGTTCTGCAGCGCGCCGGCTCTTCGGACGTGGTCATCACGGCGGAGAATCCGGGCTTCGTGCGCTATCTGCGTTACTACGCTGCGGCGATCGTGGTGGATCTCAACGCGTTGTCGTCCTCAGACTTTGAGCGTTTGCTGGAGCGCCTGCCTGGACATGCCGGCAAAATCTACTTGTTTAACGAAGTGTTCGATTACCCGGCCTTCATGCGCCGGCGCGATCCCCGGCTGGCCGCGGAGGTTACGGAGTATGCCGGACGTTTGCGGTCGGGGAGCCGGAAAATCCTGGAGAACGAATTCGGCGGAATCTATGAATGGAAAGCGGTTGGGAGAGGAAAGTGAAAAGAACTGAGGACCGAGGTCAGAGGTCGGAGGTCCGAGATCAGCGAAAGAAAAGGATGAATTATGAGGGGTGAAAGAAGGAAGCAATTAGCCACAGATCAACACTGATTTACACGGAGAAGATTTTTGACAGGATTAACAGGATTTTACAGGATGGCTGCCCCGGCAGCAGAGCCGTGCAACACAGCACGCTGCGGGGTAAACACGGAGCAGCGGCGGAGTTTTAGCCATGGATTGCGCGGATGGAGGAGCGGAATCCGGCTATAAGAAGCAAATAATGTTTTTCACCACCCGCTTCGCTTCCTGCTTCGCCAAGGGCTCCCCGCGTCGCTAAGAAGCTATGCGGGGCAAGTCGCAGGACAAGAGAGTCGATCCGAGAAGGCAGAGGAGGATTTACTGGAATAAACGGGGCTGTTGAAGACAGCCGCCCTGCGTGCAGGGTTTGATTCGATGAAGAATGAAATTTCGCGGTTTTAGCGTATTCGTAGCACCTCCATCTTCCGCTTCTTCCGAGTAAATCCTGTAAATCCTGTCAAAAAGTCCTAACCCCTCCGTTCCGCCGATCTTCGTGCTAAACCTCCGTCCGCCTATCCTTTTTGCGTTCCTTGCGTTCTCTCGCGGCAAATATCCGAATCTCCAATGCCGAATCCTCTGCTGATTCTGTTTGACAGTCTTCACGCTCAGGCCTAGCCTGCTCTCAGCTAACGGGGGAAATATGACAGTAATCGGAATAGAAAATATTTTAAAAATGCCTGTCGAGCGGCGGATTTTACTCCTGGAGGATGTGTGGGATTCCATACGCTCCGAAAAGAACGAGATTCCCGTTCCGGACAGCCATAAGCGGGAGCTGGTGCGGCGATTTAAAAAATATCAAAACAATCCTTCCGCGCTGATCAGCGGGAAACAGCTCAAAGACGCCGTGAATTTACGGGGCTGAACATGCGCTTCTGCTACGGTGTTTTCCATTCGTCAAGAGATCCTGCTCGCATCACGGAAATACTTGGAGCCCGGTGATTATCCGTGGTAAAAATCTTGCTTCGCGCCTTGGCGGCGAGAACCGCTTTCTCTTCGCTTTTCTTAATCTGCGCAAATCCACGTAATCTGCGTCAAAACTCCGGCAGCTTTATCCACAGATTGATGGGATTTACACAGATTTTATGGCGGCGGGAATCTTCGGATGGTTTTAACCGCGGAGCAACCATTCGACAGGCTCATGGCCTGACGGCACGGATTTGCACGGAGAAGATTTTTGACAGGATTAACAGGATTTTACAGGATGGTGTCACGTCCTGATTTGCGTTTGACACTTTTTGGTTGTTATTCGACATGCTATTCACAGTGCACAGCAAGGTAGACGGCAACCCGAGAGGCCCCCAACGGGGGCCGTTGGCCGGCAGGCCCGCGCGCCTGGGGCGACGC
>JAPLSZ010000079.1 GCA_026398385.1 Kiritimatiellota bacterium
TCTGACCCGGTATTTTGCCACCCGACTTCGTCAGACTACGCCGGGCACGCGGAACGACAGTGGATTTACACGGAAGCAGCGAGAGTAGAATAGCGGAGTTACATCCACAGATTGCTCAGATTACGCAGATAAAAGATAAGAGGGCAGCGATTCCCTTTCCCTCCGTGAGGACCCGTGTTGATCCGCGGCTAAAACTCCGCTTCTTCATCTTAATCTGCGCAATCTGAGAAATCCAAGGATAAGATTTTCATTCCGTGACGCGGAGCGGTTGGGCGAGCAGCACAGCCCTGGTCTGCTGCGGCAGCGGGCTGGCGCGGATGCGCAGGCGGTCGGCGGTATTGAGCTGGCAGACGCCGACGCGCAGGGTGTAGACACCGGGAGAGACGCTGCTGGGGATCGTCAGCGACTTGTAAAAGCTGCGCGGCGCGGCGAGCTGCAAGGCATGGTCGTGCAGCAAATCAGCCAAGCCGTAATCGCCCTGGAAAACGATGCGCCCGGCGGCGTCGGTAAAGTGAATGAAGATCGCGAGGTTGGGCAGATCCAAGCCGGGCTGCTCGAGGCGGAACTCCGGGTCCAGGCCCAGGACCTGGCCGCGTTGGACCGTGGCGGCGCTGCACCGGAGGCTGACCAGCCGTAAGCCGCCGGCGAACAGCGTATTCACGGGTTGCTTGAATCCGCCGCACTGCGCGCCGAGGGGCTCCGGCGCCGCCGCGGGTGGCCCGGCGCGCGCCAGCGCCTGCACTGTGGCCAGGACGTCCGGTTTAAGGGTGATTTGATCGAGGACCACGCCGACGGGGCTTTGCGGCTCGAGAAAGATGCGGACCTCGCACAAGCCCCCGGCCCAAAGCCGGAAGTTGGTGGAAACCGTGGTATAGCGCCGGCCATCCAGCGGCGGCAGCACGATGTCCGTGGCGACAAGCGTGGCGTCGAAAAGATCCCGGACGATCAGCCGCCAAGGCGTCGGGGTGCTGGTTTTTTCCGTGCCGCGCACGCGCAATGCGCACGTGTAGACGCCAGGGTCGAGCTGTAGAAAGGGCGTCATGATGAACGGCGGCGGGTTGGTCAGGGCCGGAGGTACGGCGTATTTTTCCATGGCCAATCCGCCGGCAGCCGCCTGATCCGCGATGACCGGGCAGCCGGTGGGGGGCAGGTTCGTCGCCGCCAACGTGATGAAGTCGAGCGCGTCCAGGTACCGGGCGCTGATGCCGAAGACGGCACGCAGGCGACCGTCGTCGCCGATGGTGGACAGCGGCGCCGCGAGGCGCTCCAGTCCGGCGCGCGTGGCGGGCGGCAGGGGCTGGCCGGCGCGTGACGAGGCCAGCAGCGCCATGGCGGCCAGCGCGGGGTTGCGCGTGGCGGCGGCGGCGGACGTCAGGAAGGGGAGCGCGTCGGCATGGTTGCCGGCGTTGAAGAGGAAGGGGCCGATTTCCTCCGGCCGGGTGGCCAGCAGCACGCGGGCGCGTCCGTAGAAAGACTGGGCGCTCAGGCGATACCAGGCATGGACGGGATCGCGTGGCCCGCTTGATTGCGGCGCGGGCACGCGCCACCAGACGACGGCGCCGGCCTTCAGGCTGACGGATCGGCGGGCGCCGCTGAACGAGAGCTCAACCAGATTGGCGGCGTTGCCGTTTTGGATGCAGAGCCACGCCTCGGCGAGGGGCGTGGTGCGGACCAGCCAGCGCACCGTCGGAGATTCATCGGGCACGAGCGCGAGCATCTTTTCGCTGCGCAGGAACTCCGGGCCGTTGTCGCAGATGACGCGGTTGCCGGTTAACGCCGGCCGGCGTTGGAAGACCGGCATACGGAAACCGGGCTGCAGCCAAAGGGCCGGTTCCGCGTAGAGCCGGACGGAGATGTTGCGGTGGACCGGCAAACTGTCGGTTTCCAGCGAAAATGTTTTCAGGCATTGATAAGGCGGCCCCGGCGGCGGGCCGGTCAGGGCTTGCGCACAGCCAACCGCATTGCTTAGCGCGGAAAACTTGCCGGAGGGCAGCGCATAATGATCAGTATGCACGGCGAACTGCGGCGGCACATTTTCTTCCATCCAGGCCAAGGCCAGGCGGCGGGTGTCCTGTTGCCCGAACAGGAAAACCTCCCGGCCCGCGGTGCTGAGCAGCAGCGCGGCGGAGACCGCGATCACGACCCAGCGCAGGCCCGCCAGGGCGGAATGATCGTTTTCCGGGCGGCCGAACGGCCGGGTGAATACCACGGCGGCGGCGATGAACAACAGCGGCGTCATCAGCGTTTGAACGATGGGATGCGCCGTGGGCCGGAGACCGCCGCCGAGGAAGAAGTAGACCAGGGGCAGGGTATAGAGAATCACGGCGCGCGGATCGGGCCGGCGCCGGAAGATCCCCTTGAGGCCCAGCAGGATGCCGAAGCACGTCAGCGGGCCAAGCAGCCTGACGAACAGCGGCAGGGTGTGGCGGAACACGAAGGCCAGCGTCACGCCCCACCGAAGAACCCGAAAATGTTCCGCACGGTTTCCGTGAAATGCGTAAGCAGAATGGGGGTGGTCAGCAACGTCGCGGGGAGGCCGACCAGCGCCAGCAGGCCGAGCCGGCCCAGCGCCGCGCGGCCGAACAGCGCGCGCCAGGAACCGGCGCGCAGGCCGTGGGCCGCCAGCACCGGCAGCAGCGCCAGACTCGCGTGGTATTTGGAGGAAAAGCCGCAGGCGGTGAACAGGGCGGCCAGGGCGTAATCGCGGAGGCGGCCCAGCCGGTAGATCCGCAGGGCAAAAAAGACCGTCACCGTGGCGAAGAATCCAGCCGTGGTGTCCGCGCCGGCATAATGACACGCCACCACGTCCATGGGCGAGACGGCCAGCAACAGCGCGGCGGCCAGCGCGGCGCGCTCATCCCAATTCTCACGCGCCAATTGGAAAACGATCAGGATCAACAGGGTGGCCAGCAGCGCATTCCACCCCAGGGCCAGCCAGAAGAGCTGGTAATAATCCGGACGCCAGGCGGTCACCGGCACGCCCGTCAGCGTTTGCAGGCCGCCGTGGAGCGCGTCGCCGGCGCGGCAGATATATTCCAACAGGTGCGCATGAAAGTACGGGTAGATGTCATAATCGAGAATGCCGGTGTGGTAGTAATAGTGCCCGTCCAGGAACCGCTGGACAGCGCGCATCTGCTTGGACGTGTCGGGATGGTAGATCTGACCTTCGTGCAGGTCGTGGTCGAGCCCGCCGAAGCGCAGGCCAAAGCCCAGCGCGACGATCAGCAGCAGGCTGAGCTTCTGGAGGCTGGTCAAGCGTGGATGGGTAGGCATGGTGAGGTGTCCATCACGGTGCGGTCGCCGGCGCCACGCCGCGGGGGAGCGTCCGGGGCTTCAGCCAGCCGCGGGCGTCCAACTCCTGTGCCAGGTGCTCCGCCAGCACGCGGTGGCCCTCCGGCCGGGGGTGCATGAAATGGACCGCATACTCCGCGGGGTATTTATCCGCGGCGATTTTTTCGTAGGTGCTGTAATAGGCCACGCCGGTTTCGCGACAGAGCTGCAGGATGTCCCGGCCCATGGGGCCGAACACCAGCAAGTGGAAATCGTGCTGCTGACTGAGTGCTTTCATCTGTTCCAACGCCTGCCGCACTCCGCCGGTGTCCGTGCCGCTTTTGATCTCAGCCATGACGTTCGTCACATTGAAATCACGCTGCTCCTTGAACGCCACGGGCTGCAATTCATCCAGGAACGTCTGGCGGGAAAACAGGAAGCGCTGCAGGAAGGAAATGTCCCGGCGCCGGAAGTTTTGCACCTCCAGCATGAAGAACGGCAGTCCGAAATCGTTTTCGCACCAGCCGACGACGACCACGTCGGGCTGGAACGGCAGCGCCTTGAGGCGCAGGGTTTCCGCCTCGAGCTGGGTGTTGTAGCCGGGCACCGCGAAGTTCAGGGCCTCGTAGACCACGCCGTCGCCGCGCTGGTTGAGCAGGCGCTCCAGCACGGCCATGTATTCCTCGCCCTGTTCCACGCTCCACCCGAACATGCCGGAATCGCCCAGGCCGACCAGCCGTACGCTGTGCGGCCGCCGCGCGCGGGGATAGTCGTGGTCCGCGCGCATCCCATCCCGGTTGGTGCGAAGCAGCTTGTGGCCGAAATCCATGTTCAGGTTCGGCTGTAGGTCGTACACCAGGCGGGGATCGTCCGTCGGCCGGATGATGATGGACATGGGATGGGTGGTGTGCACCTCGGGTTTCTTGCCCGCGCGGTACATCTGTTTCAGGCGCTCCATGGAATTCGCCTGCAGGCGGGTGACGAGATAAGTGCGGATGGCCACCTCCGCCAGCACCAGCGTCAGGCCGATGCTGATCGCGAGCAGCGCCACCTTGCCGGCCAGACGCCCCCAGTCCCGGCCGCGGTAGCGGGGGAGCATCAGCAGGCTATAGCCGCCCAGAAAATCCGCCAGCCCGCAGAAAAAGTAGCGGTAGGGGTGGCCGGCATACAGGCCCTTGCCGGCGTAGATGATCCACACCGTCACACCGCCGTGCCAGAGCATCAGCCCCAGCTTAAGCGCCATCACGGCGCCCATGGCCAACAGCCCCAGCGCGGCCGCCAAGCGCAGGTTCCTCGTCAGACGATGGTTTTCCAGTTCCGGCAGCATATCATTCGCCTTTCCAAGCGCCGGCGCCTTCCGCCGTCACGCTTCCTCAAAAAACAGCCGTTCCGCATGCAGCACCTTCCGCGGGCCGAAGGGCAAGCTCATAACATCTTTCCTGCTCGGGGTTTTCCCGGCGACCATGGGCCGGGCAACATCCCCATATAGCGATGGATGGTGGGCAGCCCGGCGATGGCGGGCAGCAAATATCTGAGTGTGCACAAAAGCCCGAGCGCAACGCCCGCTTCCTTGGGCAAATAACCCTGGAATAGGAAAATGATGGCGGCATCGCGCGTGCCAATGCCAGCCAGGGTGAAGGGCAGAAACCGGCAAAAATAGCCAGGGCCGCCAAGCCCATGCATTCCAAAAAGGGACAGGCGTAGCCCAATGCCAGGATAAAGGTCCAGATTTGCAACAAATGCAGGAACCAGATCAGCAGGGAAATGCCCAGGCTTCTCAGCCAAATGGAAGGGTGGCCCCAGAACGCCTCTTGCATGGTGCTCCACGAGGACTGAATGTCGCACAACCGACTGCGTGTCTTTGACGCCGGCAGCCGAGCGGTCACCGCGTTCAATAAATTTCCAGTATGTTTCGATCTCAACAGGACCAGGGTCAGAAGGGTCAGACCCGCGACCAGGCCCGTCAGGGCCATGAAAAGGAAGTCCCGCTGCTTATAGAAGAACAAGCCCAGGCAACACCAGGCCAACAGCGACAGCACGTCCAGCGCCTTTTCGAAGACTACCAGGGAGAGAGACAGCGTCGAAGGCCGCGCCTCACGCGTCCGGATGAACGCAGCCTTCACCACATCGCCCATCTTGGACGGCAGGACCATGTTCAGAACGCCGGCGAACAACGTCAGCCCCAGCGCATCGGCGAAGCGCAGGCCGATGTCCGCCGGGCAGATGATCGCCAGGCGGGCCGAGGTCAACAGGATCGTCGGCACCAGCAGAAAAAGCCCGGCGACCAGCCACCCGACATGGCTGGCTGAAAACACTGCGACCATGGCGCGCCAGTCAAGGCCATGATAGATGACGGCCAGGATTCCCAAGCTAACGATGATACTGATAATTTTCTTTGCCATAGCCTGTCCGTCGAAGAACTTCAGAAGGAACGTTCGATGCGCAGCGGCTGACCATCCTGCATCGTCTTGAGCCTGGGCGAAAGATCCTGCCAGGAAGCCAATTGATCTTTGCTGAAGAACCGAGTCATGATGGTGTAGGTGGAGGTTTGATACCCGCCCCGGCCCAGCGCCAGGATCGCGCGCCAGCGCGGGACCCGCAATTCGTCGTTCACGTGCCAGGCGCCAGCCTGCCACACAAATTCCCGTAGCATTTCAAAAGGAGTTTCGTTCTTCCCGGTAATCATCATTTTCTGAATCAGCCAGCGGAGCTGATTGGGGAAAAACCGGCCCAAGCTCAGGGCCGCGGCCCGCAGGAGGAGCAGCCGCCAGGGCGTCATAGCCATGTTCTTGGACCAACCCAACCGGCCCGTGACCACCACCCGATCCGGCGTGATTTCGCCCGGGTAGCTGCCGGTCAAATGGCCCACCGCATTGCGCCAGCGGCGTCCGCGTTTCACCCGCAACGACCATTGCGTATCGGAGGCGAGCAATTGGTCATTCTTGTACAGCTTGAAAACCCCGCCTTTCTTCAGGCCCACAAACAAGGCGTATCCATCTCTCCGGTCCACCAAAACCTGGGCGTGTTCCAGCAGCAAACGCCGGCTTTGCGGCAGCTCCGTCGCCGGGCGCGGCTGGACATAATCCCGCCACGCGAGCAGATAATTCCATGCATGATGGCCCACCACATGATCATCCGCATAATAGCTGATCCGGTCCGCGGCCAGGGCGCGATAGAACCGATCGTTGATGGCCAGCGCTTCCGGCAGCCAGGTCCCGGCCAGTTCGAATCCGTGGGGGA